>NZ_JBDPMJ010000089.1:0-1476 GCF_039880665.1 Nonomuraea sp. B5E05 | reverse complement strand
ACGCTGCTCGGCTCGCGCCGGGACAGGTCGATTCCGAGCTCCTCCGCGGCGCGGAAGACGTCCTCGTCGGTGTCACGCATCTCGATGGACATGCCGTCGCTGGAAAGCACCTCGACGTTCAGGCACAACGACTGCATCTCCTTGATGAGGACCTTGAAGGACTCGGGGATGCCCGGCTCGGGGATGTTCTCGCCCTTGACGATGGCCTCGTAGACCTTCACCCGGCCGAGAACGTCGTCGGACTTGATGGTCAGCAGCTCCTGCAGGGCGTAGGCGGCACCGTAGGCCTCCAGCGCCCACACCTCCATCTCACCGAAGCGCTGGCCACCGAACTGGGCCTTACCGCCGAGCGGCTGCTGAGTGATCATGGAGTAAGGACCGGTCGACCGCGCGTGGATCTTGTCGTCGACCAGGTGGAGCAGCTTGAGAATGTAGATGTAGCCGACCGAGATCGGGTAAGGGAACGGCTCGCCGCTGCGGCCGTCGAACAGTTGGGCCTTGCCGCTCGGCTGCACCATCCGGTCACCGTCGCGGTTGGCGACGGTGTTCTGCAGCAGACCGACGATCTCCTCTTCGTGGGCGCCGTCGAAGACCGGCGTGGCCATGTTGGTGCGCGGGGCGACCTTGTCGAAGCCCTTCTCGCGCAGCCGCCCGGCCCAGGCCTCCTGCACCCCGGAGATGTCCCAGCCCCTGGCGGCGATCCACCCCAGGTGGGTCTCCAGCACCTGGCCGACGTTCATCCGGCCGGGCACGCCCAGCGGGTTGAGGATGATGTCGACCGGGGTGCCGTCCTCCAGGAACGGCATGTCCTCGACCGGCAGGATCTTGGAGATGACACCCTTGTTGCCGTGCCGGCCGGCCAGCTTGTCACCGTCGGTGATCTTACGCTTCTGGGCCACGTAGACGCGGACCAGCTCGTTGACCCCAGGCGGCAGCTCGTCGCCCTCCTCACGGCTGAACACCCGCACGCCGATGACCTTGCCCTGCTCACCGTGCGGCACCTTCAGCGAGGTGTCACGCACCTCACGCGCCTTCTCACCGAAGATCGCGCGCAGCAGCCGCTCCTCGGGCGTCAGCTCGGTCTCGCCCTTCGGGGTGACCTTGCCGACCAGGATGTCGCCGGGCACGACCTCGGCGCCGATGCGGATGATCCCGCGCTCGTCGAGGTCGGCCAGGACCTCCTCGGAGACGTTGGGAATGTCGCGGGTGATCTCTTCCGGACCCAGCTTGGTGTCACGCGCGTCGACCTCGTGCTCCTCGATGTGGATCGAGGACAGCACGTCGTCCTGCACCAGCCGCTGGGACAGGATGATCGCGTCTTCGTAGTTGTGGCCCTCCCACGGCATGAACGCCACCAGCAGGTTCTTGCCGAGCGCCATCTCACCCTGGTCGGTGCACGGCCCGTCGGCGATCACCTGGTTGACCTCGACCCGGTCGCCCTCGGCGACGATGGGCTTCTGGTTGAACGAGGTGCCC
>NZ_JBDPMJ010000088.1:0-1510 GCF_039880665.1 Nonomuraea sp. B5E05 | reverse complement strand
GGGTCTCCGATCTTGATCGGGAAACGGCCGGCCGACTCGCGCTCGAAGGTCACCGTATGTGACGGTT
This sequence comes from Nonomuraea sp. B5E05, assembly GCF_039880665.1. NCBI lineage: Bacteria > Bacillati > Actinomycetota > Actinomycetes > Streptosporangiales > Streptosporangiaceae > Nonomuraea > Nonomuraea sp. B5E05. The sequence goes on along the minus strand of NZ_JBDPMJ010000088.1, from coordinate 1,443 downwards.
GATGGGGACGTCGGACCCGGACATGCGAAACCCGTGGCTCTTGTGGATCATGACTGTTCTCTACGCAGTCAACCCCCAAGGAACCACGGGCGTGCACAACCCTATCGAGACCTCCGCCGAGGCGACACTGCTGCTTGATCTGGAGGGCCTGCACGTGGTCAAGGTCGAGCGCGACCACGATGGCCACCGGATCGTTCACGTCGTCACCGCCGACGAATCCGCCCGTGCCTGCCCGGCCTGCGGCGTCTTCTCCGTCACAGCCAAGGAACGGGTGGCCACCCGGCCACGGGACCTGTGCGCGAGTGGCTCCCCGTACACCCTGCTGTGGCACAAATTCCGGTGGAGCTGCCGCGAACCGTTGTGCCCGCGAGGCTCGTTCACCGAGCAGATCCCGCAGGTCAGCGCCGGGATGCGGACGACCGCCCGGCTGCGCCGCGCCTGTGGACGCGCGATCGCCGACGGTGGCCGCACCGTCACCCAAGCCGCCCGCGACCACCGCCTTTCCTGGCCCATCGCGATGCGCGAACTACGCGCCTACGCCACCGAGGCACTGCCCGACCAGCCCGAACCCACCCCCATGATCGGCATCGACGAGATCCGCCGCGGCCGCCCCCGCTGGGAGCAAGACCCCGGCACCGGGAAATACCGGCTGATCGCGGACCGCTGGCATGTCGGTTTCACCGACCTCGCCACCGGCCAGGGACTGCTCGGCCAGGTCGAAGGCCGCGTCTCCGCATCAGTGGCGGCCTGGTTGAACGCCCGCCCCAAGGCATGGCGAACGGCGGTCACCCACGTGGCGATCGACATGTGCCAGACCTTCCGCTGCGCGGTCCGCGCCGCCCTGCCCCACACGATCATCGTGGTCGACCACTTCCACCTCGTGCAACTGGCCAACGGCAAGCTCGCCGACCTGCGCCGCCGCCTGACCTGGAAGATGCGTGACCGTCGCGGCCGAACAGGAGATCCCGAATACGACCACCGGCGGCTGCTGCGCTCCAACCGCGAAGACCTCACCGACGAGCAGATCGCCATCCTGGAACGCGACCTGACCAGGATCGGAACCTACGGCCGACACATCCTGGCCGGCTGGCACGCCAAGGAGAAACTGCGGCACCTGCTCGCCCTGGCCCGCACCAACCCCACCCGCTCGACGATCGCCCACCGCCTGCACGCCTTCTACACCTGGTGCGCCGACCATCCCTACCTGCCCGAACTCCTCACACTCGCCGAGACCGTCGCCTCCTGGTGGAACGAGATCGAGGCGTTCCTGCTCACCGGGATCACCAACGCCAAGAGTGAGGGCACCAACCGGGTCATCAAACTCGAAGCCCGCTGCGCATACGGCTTCCGCAACCCGGCCAACCAACGCCTCCGGTCACGCTGCGCAACCACACGAGAGAGCCGAAACCGTGCCATTCCCGCTTAACTTCCGAGAGCCCCCAT
>NZ_JBDPMJ010000087.1:0-1516 GCF_039880665.1 Nonomuraea sp. B5E05 | reverse complement strand
CTCGACCCCTGGCGAATCGGCGCGATCACCCGGGCGGCCCTCGTCCTCCTCCGTCTCGAACACGGACGCCACACCTAACCGAAGATGTGATCACACAAGGTCGTGATCCGTTACGCGGAAAGGCTCAGTCCGGATCCTCCCATATCAGCCATCGGTGCCGACGGTTAAGCCAGTTGCTGTCGAGACGCTCATGAGTTAACCGCTCGCAGACTGTGAGGGTGGACGCCTTGATGACGAGATCATTTTCGGTGAATTCCAGGCCGTCGAAATAGGGGTCGAGCTCGCTGTTCTCTATAGGCGACTTGTGTGAATAATTCCAAAGTCGTAGGTCTGCGATCATCTGGGAGTGGACGACATAGCTCAAATTGTATGTTCCGTGACCGCATAATACGCTGATCGCTCGGTCGGACTGCGACAGACGCTGTAACACGTACCAGAGGTTTCCCTTGTAGCCGTCGGGCTCTACGGTTACTACCCACTTGCCCAGTTCGCCCACGATGGCCGTGCATCCGATGCCAGCGGCCTCGAACGCTTCGTAGCTTTCCTCGACCGCTTCTGGGTAAGTGTAGTAGAGGCCGGTGCCGAGGTCGCCGAAGGCTGCGGCCACCTCGTCGATGCTGAGGCCGTGAGAGAAAGTGATGCTCATGGATTCGGAGAACCACTCCGACACAATGTTGTGATAATCGTGATGAGCGTTTTGCATCGTATTTTCGTTCCGTCCGAGCGGTGCCGCCCGGCCTAGGAGCTAGCGGTCGGGCGGCACTACGTCCTAAGTGTTACGTCATTGCGGTAGCACGAAGAACCGGTCTCCATCGAGGATTCTATACCGGTCCCAGAAAAGGTCCTGTGTTCGTCCGGCGGCCCTGTTCTGTGATCTGTCTATGAATCTGAGTGAGAAGTTTCCACCCGGAGCGCTCGCGCCCTGGATGGTTTTCGCGTAGGGGAACTCATCGCAGTCCCTTGGGTTACCCGTAATCGGATCCGGTCCACGATCCGCTGCGGTAAATGGAGAGGTATATCCATATCGCCCGTAGCAGTATCCGTCCTTGACTCGTACATTAGCATCATGTGTGCCTGTAGCCGTGGTACGGGTAAGCGCCATGTGCGGACCGTCATCGGGATGGCCGGGGACCTTTTTGTTGGCCCTGTAAGGTAAGGTTATCTCGGGCTTGTTAAGAGCGTCCCAAATATGGTCCGCATGTAGCTTGACGTTATTTTTGATCGTCCTACCGTTATATTGGATGGTCGCGTTTCTCGTCATTCCCCAGACTGGGGTTGTGCCCCAGAAGATGCATCCTCCGTAGTAAGCCTTGATATCGTCCGACGTGTCGCAGCGGACCGTGGGTTGCAGATTGTAAGACCCTTCGCCCCAGCTGTAGGCATTGTAAGTGAGCCTTTCCGCGTAACGGATCACGACCTTGTGTGATCACATCTTCGGTTAGGTGTGGCGTCCGTGTTCGAGACGGAGGAGGACGAGGGCCGCCCGGGTGATCGCGCCGATTCGCCAGGGGTCGAG
>NZ_JBDPMJ010000086.1:0-1632 GCF_039880665.1 Nonomuraea sp. B5E05 | reverse complement strand
GTGCAGATCGTCTTCGACCCCTTCCACCTGGAAGAGATCGAGGTCCGCCACGACGGCAAGACTTACGGCACCGCCACGGTGTTCACCCTGTCCCGGCACGCCCACCCCAAAGCGCGTCCCGAACAACCAGGCCAGAGCCTGCCGGAAGCGACCGGGCTGGACTACCTCGGCCTCCTCGATGAGGCCCGCACCCGGCACCTGGCCGCCTCCATCGACTACGCCGCCCTGCTGCCCGGCGACCACACCGGCGACCACCACGACGACCACACCGGCGACCACGACGGGCAGGTGGCCTGACCATGTCCACGCCGTCCACGCCGTCCACGCCGTCCACGCCGTCCACGCCGTCCACGCCGTCCAGCGACACGTGCGAGTTCTGCCGCATCCACCACAGCGCACCACCCGCGCCGTCGATCACCCGGCGCATCGCCGAACTGGCCGCCGAAGCCCGGACACTGTCCACCGATCGGTCCGCCCGCACCCCGGAACGCAAAGCCGCCTACTTCTGGACCAAGGCCGCCGTCCTCGCCGAGATCGCCGCCACCTGGGGCGATGCCGACCACCTGGCCGCCCTCCAGGCCCGGCACGTCGCCGCCCAAGCCCGCCGATCCGCCCTGGACATCACCGACGAATTGGCCGCCGCGCTCATCCCTGCCACCCACCCGTTCTGACCAGCCACCGCAAAGGCACACATCATGCTCGATCCGCTGCTCAAGCACTTCACGCTCAAGGCGATGCCGTTCCGGCGCGACATCCAACCCGCCGCGCTGCACCGCTCAGCCGACCACGCCCAGGCCTGCGCCCGCATCACCTGGACCATCGCCGACCACGCGCTCGGCGTGCTCACCGGCGAAGTCGGCGTGGGCAAGACGGCCGCGGTCCGCGCGGCGATCGCCGCCCTGGACCCGACCAAGCACACCATCGTCTACATCGCCAACCCCGCCGTCGGCACCCGCGGCCTCTGCCACCACATCGTGGCCAGCCTCGGCGGCAAACCCCACCTGCACCGCGCCATCCTCATCCCACAAGCCGCCGACGCGCTGGCCACCGAAGCCGCCGAACGCGCCCGCACCCCCGTGGTGATCATCGACGAGGCGCACCTGCTCGACCACGACCAACTCGAATCGATCAGGATGATGACGAACCATGATCTTGACTCGCGGTCCCCGGCAGCGATCCTGCTCATCGGCCAGCCCACCCTGCGCCGCCAGATCAAGCTCGGCCTGCTCACCGCACTCGATCAGAGGATCAGCGTCAGGTGGCACATGTCGGGACTGACCGAGCCCGAGACCGCCGACTACATCAGCCACCATCTCACCCAGGCCGGCCGCCACGACCCGCTCTTCACCGAGGACTCCATCGCGTTGATCCACGAATCCAGCAGGGGCAAGCCCCGCTCGATCAACAACATCGCCAAAGCCGCTCTGGTCGCGGCCTACTCCCAAGACAAGAAACTCATCGACGAGTCCGCCGCCCGCGCCGCGGTCAGCGAGGTAATCGCGACAGACTGAGCACCACCACGACACCATGAGCACCAGACCCCGTCAGGCCATCGCCTGGCGGGGTCGTTCATGTCGTCCACATAGACACCACGAACGCCGCCTACATGCCCATCTTCAGCGTCGCCCTACA
>NZ_JBDPMJ010000085.1:0-1763 GCF_039880665.1 Nonomuraea sp. B5E05 | reverse complement strand
GCCTGGATCCACGGTTTGAAATCTGATGCTGGTGTTGTGAAATGCGGCGAGGTGCCCTCTGAACTGGGAAGATTGGAGTTCTCTACGCTTCAATCAGCCAGCCCAGGAAGGCACCTCGTAAGTGCGATTCTCCCACGCCGCCGGCAACACTCACGCGATCTTCGATGAAGAGCATCTGATCTCCTACGGCGGCTTGGCTCCGGCGCTGCGGCTGGCTGAGCGGGCAGGCCTGGAGCGTTTGACCGGTGAGCATGTGACGCCGGCAGCGGCAGGCGGGGTGAACGCTCCTGCGAAGCTCGCCTCGATCGTGGCCGGGATGGTCTGCGGCGCCGACAGTATCGACGGCCTGGACGCGCTGCGGCACGGCGGGATGGGCAAGCTGTTCACCGGCATCCGCGCGCCGTCCACGCTCGGGTCGTTCCTGCGCGCCTTCACCTGGGGCAACGTACGCCAGCTGGACACGGTCGCCCGGCAGGTACTCGCCGCACTGGCCCGGCACACGCCGCTGCTGCCCGGCGCCGACGTGCTGGCCTTCCTCGACATCGACTCCATGCAGCGGCGCACCTACGGCTATGCCAAGCAGGGCTCCGGCTTCGGCCACACCAAGATCCAAGGAAAAAGCGTCCTGGTCCGTGGGCTCAACGCGCTGACCATCACCCTGTCCACCCCGCTGGCCGCCCCAGTCGTGGCCGCGACCCGGCTGCGCGGCGGCAGCGCCAACTCCGCTCGCGGCGCGGCATCCTTGGTACGCGAGTCGATCGCCACCGCCCGGCAGGCGCTGTGCTCGGGCACCCTGATCCTGCGCGGTGACAGCGCGTTCTACAGCGCCGAACTCGTCGGCGCCTGCCACGACAGCGACGTGCGCTTCTCCGTCACCGCCAAACTGGACCCCAAGGTCAAGGCAGCGATCGCAGCCATCGACGAGACGGCGTGGGCACCGATCAAGTACCCCAAGGCCATCTTCGATGACCAAGCCGGCGGCTGGGTCTCTGATGCCGAGGTCGCCGAGATCGGCTACACCGCCTTCACCAGCAAAAGAGGCAGCGCGGTCACCGCCCGCCTGATCGTCCGCCGGGTCAAGAAGGTCAACACCCAGGCCGAACGCGGCCAAGACGAGCTGTTCGCCACCTACCGGTACTACCCGATCTTCACCGACAGCCCGTATGCGCTGCTCCAAGCCGAGGAACAGCATCGCGACCACGCCGTGCAGGAACAGGCCAACGCCGACCTGATCGACGGACCGCTCGCACACCTGCCCTCAGGGAAGTTCGCCGCGAACGCCGCCTGGCTCACCTGCGCCGCGATCACCCACAACCTGCTGCGCGCGCTCGGCTGCCTGGCCTCCGCCTTCCACGCCCGAGCTCGCGGAGCGACCCTGCGCCGCCACCTCATCAGCGTCCCCGCCCGCATCGCCCGACACGGCCGAGCGGACGGCCGGGGCCACCTCACCCTCCACCTGCCAGCCCGCTGGCACTGGGAAGCCGCCTGGATGAACGCCTTCACCGCCACCCACGACCCACCGCCCGCATACCCGGCCTGACCCGCCCAACCCCAGGTCACTGCTGCCCTCGACGATCCCTGCACAGACACTCGCGCTGCCGCGCCCACCCCGCTCCCGACCCCTGAAGGACATCGGACAGGCCGCGACCCCGCGCGCGGCGGCTTCGCCATGTTCAAAAACGCGCCCTCACCTGCGAATCCGACCATCGTCGAGGAATTAGACCGCAAAATGATCAGGTCGAATCACGTCGTGGATCCAGGCT
>NZ_JBDPMJ010000084.1:0-1771 GCF_039880665.1 Nonomuraea sp. B5E05 | reverse complement strand
TCATGTCACGGCGAAGGCCATGCTTGGTGGGCCCTGTTCCGGGGTCAGCCCGCCGGGTTCTTCCGGGGTACGGAGGATGGCACGTGTGCACGGTCTGGGCCGGAACAGGAGAGACCCGTCTGACCACGCCTTTCGTCGGGCAAAAGACCGGGCGTATAAGCCGATGGTGAAGTCGTCCGGAGGGCAGCGGGAGTCCGAGGGGGTCGTAGTACCGCTGATCGGCGTGCAACAGAACGCGCCGGGAGGGAAGGGCCCTCACTTTGATCACGCGTGCGGCGAGGGTAAGCACCAGGGCATGGCCCAGGGTTCTGGGTCCAACAACCCCGGCGGGCCATCGCCCGCCGTACTGGACGGGCAGGTGTCCGTCCTGAACGTGCGACGACTTCAACGCAAGCTATGGACTGCGGCCAAGCAGTCTGCGGAGCGGCGTTTCCACGCCCTGTATGACCGTGTCCACAGAGGTGACGTGCTGTGGGAGGCGTGGGAACGGGTCCGGGCCAACAGGGGTGCCGCCGGAGTTGATCGGGTGACTTTGGCGGATGTGGAGGAGTATGGGGTTGCCCGGATGCTCGGGGAACTGCAGGACGACCTTCGCGCAGGCAGGTATCGTCCCGCGCCGTCCAGGCGGGTGGACATCCCGAAACCACAGGGTGGCAAGCGTCCGCTGGGCGTGCCCACGATCCGGGACCGGGTGGCTCAGCAGGCCGCCAAGCTGGTGTTGGAGCCCCTGTTCGAGGCGGATTTTCTTCCGGTCTCGTTCGGGTTCCGGCCCAAGCGGTCGGCGACGCAGGCGATGGAGCGGCTGCGTACCGGCTTCATCGAAGGCCGGGTGTTCGTGGTGGAGTTCGACATCGTCAACTTCTTCGGCGAGATCGATCACGATCGTCTTCTTGCCGAGGTGGGGCGGCGGGTGTCGGACCGGCGGGTGCTCAAGCTGCTGCGGCAGTGGCTTCAAGCAGGGGTGATGGCGGAAGGGGAGGTCCGGCGGACGGTCGCGGGAACCCCTCAGGGTGGCGTGATCTCGCCGCTGTTGTCCAATGTCTACCTGCACGTTCTGGACACCGAGTTGACCAGGCGCGGTGTGGGCGAGCTGGTGCGGTACGCCGACGACGGTGTCGTGTTGTGCCGCAGCGAAACCCAGGCCAGAGCGGCCCTGCAAGCGGTCGAGGGCATCCTCGCATCGCTGGGGCTGAGGCTGCACCCGGACAAGACGAAGATCGTTGACCTCAGAGAGGGCCGGGAAGGACTCGACTTCCTCGGCTGCCACTTCCGCGCCCGTTTTTCTGGCCGGTCGTGGGTGAAGTACGGCACCGTCCGCTTCTACCTGCACCGCTGGCCGAGTCAGACGGCGATGAAGAGACTCCGGTCCAAGGTCCGGGAGCGGACCGACCGCCGCCGGTCGGGAACGGATGTCCGTGACGTGATCGCGGATCTCAATCCGGTCCTGCGCGGCTGGGGCAACTACTTCCGAACCGGGAACGCCTCCCGCAAGTTCCTCCAGATCGACGATTACGTGGTCTGGCGTCTGCGCCGTCTGATGATCAAGAAGCGGGGACGTAACCTGCGAGCCGGTCAGGCGGCGCAATGGACTGAGGAGTGGTTCAACGGGCACGGCCTGCATCGCCTGCGGGGCACGATCCGCTATCCGAAGGCAGCGTAACCATGTCAAGAAGATCATCGGTAAGCCGTATGCGGGAAAACCGCACGTACGGAATTGAAAGGGGGATGGGGAACCGGGCCTTCACGGCACCGCGCCCCTGACTACCAATGG
>NZ_JBDPMJ010000083.1:0-1780 GCF_039880665.1 Nonomuraea sp. B5E05 | reverse complement strand
CCGGACCACGTAGCTATGGAGGTACGGCGCATGCCGGTCGAATAAAACGGCGAAGGTCTCCGGCTCGTTCAGCGACCTCTCGATGAGGGTCGCATCGTCTGCCTTGATGCCGTCGCGTATGGGGTCACGCATGCCGACCCCTTCTTGGCGTATGCCGGTCACAGGTACTCTTGTCGCGCCAGACCGAAATGGTTCACGCCTGTCTTCGGCCCGAACCGATGAAGTGTCCGGGCCCGCCGCGCCCGAGGGCCGTGATGGCGGAACTCCTATAGCTACGGCGAGGGGCAGAGGTGCGGTGAGCTATCTTGCGGATTCGTCGCGTAGTAGTTGCAAGTAGATCAAACCGGTGTGGAACATCCTGGCTCCCCCTGATCGTGGTCTCCGTCTGTTCGGAGAGTTCGTGGTCTGGGGGTCTGCGGTGCGTGCGGAGTGAGAGTCCGATGAGCTGATCGGCTCATGGACGCTGGTCGAGGGCGACTGGAAGCTGATCAAGAACAAATCGGGGGCGACGCGGCTGGGGTTCGCGTTGATGCTGAAGTTCTACGAGATCGAGGGCCGGTTTCCGGCCTATCCAGAAGAGGTCCCGCAGGTAGCGATCGTCTATGTCGCGTCGCTGGTGAAAGTGGATCCTGGGCTGTTCGGCAAGTACTCCTGGGCCGGCCGGACGATCAAGGACCACCGCAAGCAGATCCGGACGGCCTTCGGGACGCGGCCGCCGACAGAGGAGGACGAGGAGCGGTGGGCGCAGTGGATGGCTGATGAGCCGTGTTCGACGGAGACGAACCGGGACCGGCTGGCGGATGCGCTGCGTCGCCGGTGCCGCAGCGAAAATATGGAGCCGCCGACGCCGGGCCAGGTGGAGCGGGTGGTGGCCTCGGCGGTGAGCCGGTTTGAGGGCGCGTTCGCCCGTGGAGTGCAGGCCAGGTTGGGGCCGATGGTGTGCGGTCGGCTTCAGGACCTGCTGGGCAGTCAGCAGGTGCTGGCGGAGCTGAAGGCCGACCCCGGCCCGCTGGGTCTGGAGACGCTGCTGAAGGAGATCGGCAAGCTGAAGACCGTCCGGTCGCTCGGTTTGGACGAGACCGTGTTCGCCGAGGTGCCGGACCTGATCGTGGCGGCCTGGCGGGCGCGGGCGATGCGCATGTATCCCTCGGACTTCGCCTCGGCGCCGGAGCCGATCCGGTACACGCTGCTGGCGGCGGTGTGCTGGACATGGGGGGACAGCCGTCTCGATCTCGGGCGCAGCGTGTAGCGATTGTCAGGGAGCCGCGTGGAAGGGTGGTGATGTTGTTGACCTTCCCCTTGGGTGAAGCCCCAGCATCGTTGACACCGGTCGTCGTGGCCGGGACGAGGAGGAGTGGTGCGGGAACTGCTGACGATCGGAGCGTTCGCTCGGGCAGCTCGGCTGTCGCCGAAGGCCCTGCGGCTCTACGACGAACTCGGGCTCCTGCTACCGGCCGCCGTGGATGGCGATTCGGGATACCGGTTCTACGATCCGGAGCAGTTGGAGCGAGCCCGGTTGATCGCCTGGCTGCGGCGTCTGGGCATGCCCTTGACCCGTATCCGGCATGTGTGTGATCTACCTGCGGAGACAGCGGCCGAGGAGATCGCCGGCTACTGGGAGCAGTTCCTGGCCGAGACCGCCGCTCGCGGCCGGTTGTAGGACGACGTTCTTTCTGAGCACGTAGGGCCTGATGGGCGACATGGATGATGTCCATGATCTTCAGGGCTGGTCTTGGGGTTGGCCTGGTTCGTGCCCGGCGACAACGTGAGCGTCAATCGT
>NZ_JBDPMJ010000082.1:0-1781 GCF_039880665.1 Nonomuraea sp. B5E05 | reverse complement strand
ACGACTCTGTTGGCCGATTCCGGTTGATGATCCCCAGTTCGGGAGGGAGGCTGGGAACACCGGGCCGCGAGAACATGGAGGAGTTCCGTCATGTCTCTGCGTCCCCAGCCCGCTCGCGACGTTCCCGAGGAAACCGTCCGGATCGCACGAGCGGCCTTTCCCAAGGGCTGCCTGGCCATGCGGTTGCGTGATGCGCTCGGTCAGGTCTTCACCGACGAGCAATTCGCCCAAGCGTTTCCCACGCGTGGTGGGCCGGGCTTGTCACCGGGGGAACTCGCGCTGGTGTCGGTGTTGCAGTTCGCCGAAGGGCTGTCCGATCGCCAGGCCGCCGAGGCGGTGCGAGGCCGGATCGACTGGAAATATGCCCTGGCTCTGGAGTTGACCGACCCAGGGTTCGACTTCTCAGTGCTGAGCGAGTTCCGGGACCGGTTGATCAGCCATGAGCTGGAGGAAGAGATCTTCCAGGCGCTGTTGGACCACTGCGCGCGGCTGGGCCTGCTGCGCGCGGGCGGGCGGCAGCGTACCGACTCCACGCATGTCATCGCGGCGGTGCGCACGCTGAACCGGATGGAGTTCGTCGGTGAGACGTTGCGGTCGGCGTTGGAGGCACTGGCCGTGGCCGCTCCGGACTGGCTGGCCTCGATCATCACCGGCGAGTGGATCGAGCGTTACGGCAGCCGGGTGGACAACTACCGCTTCCCCAAGGGGGAGGATGCACGTCAGCGCTGGGCGTTGACCGTCGGAGCCGACGGGTTCACCTTGCTGGAGGCGGTGCATCACCGCGATGCGCCGGCCTGGCTGCGGCAATTGCCCGCTGTGCAGACGCTGCGTATCGCCTGGATTCAGCAGTACCACCGCGAGGAGAAGGGGGTGCGCTGGCGGGAGGGCAGGGATCTCCCGCCGGCCAGACGACGGCTGTCCTCGCCGTACGACCCGGATGCCCACTACGGCCTCAAGCGCGGTGCGGGCTGGTGCGGCTACAAGGTCCATCTGAGCGAGACTTGCGAGCCCGACGCTCCGCACCTGCTCACCGGCGTTCAGACCACCGATGCCACCGTCGCCGACAGCGAGGTCACCGAGCAGATCCACACCGATCTGACCCGGCGCGGACTGCGCCCGGACATGCATGCTGTGGACGCGGGCTACATCAGCGCCACGCTGATCTTGACCGCCCGCGAAGAGCATGCGATCGACCTGCTGGGACCGGTCGGGCTCGATACCCACACTACGGGCAAGGACGGGCTCGGCCAGGAGGCCTTCACCATCGACTGGAAGGCGCGCACGGCAACCTGCCCGGGCGGTGCGACCAGTGTCTCCTGGTCCGATCAGCGCAAACCCAACGGGACACCGATCACCCGGGTGCATTTCTCCATCACCGACTGCGCTCCCTGCCCGTTCCGGGCTGCCTGCACCAAAGCCGACGGTCACCGCTACGGGCGGAGTCTGACCCTGCTGCCCGCTGCCCAGCAGCAGATCCTCGACCAGCGCCGTCGTGAGCAGGAAACCGACGCGTGGAAGGCCCGCCACGCGGTCCGAGCCGGAGCCGAGGGCACGATCTCCCAAGCCGTCCGGACAGGAGCCATCCGCCGGACCCGCTACCGGGGATTACCCAAAACCAGGCTCGCGCACCTACTGACCGCCACCGCGATCAACCTCATCCGCCTGGATGCCTGGTGGACCGGCACTCCTATCCGCGGCACCCGCAACTCTCACCTGGAGCGACTCGGAGCCAGCCTTGGCCTGGCGGCATGAACCCAACCCAATCGGCCAACAGAGTCGTT
>NZ_JBDPMJ010000081.1:0-1983 GCF_039880665.1 Nonomuraea sp. B5E05 | reverse complement strand
CCCGGGTTCGACGTAATTCGGGGCTCCTAGAGGGCACTGTGGCCTGAACGTGCAGGTCAGCAGCTGAGGGCGGACCTCCCGGGCCGAAACTGCCTAGAGACGCGATTTTGATGATTCGCCTGTACTGCCCTGGGCTTTGGCTCTATGGTCTGGAGTCGTGTACGTGAAGACGACGAAGCGGGAGAACAAGTCCGGGACGGTCCGGTACCTGCATCTGGCCCATAACGAGTGGGATCCAGTGAAGGGCAGGGCGGTACCGAAGGTCTTGTTCACCTTCGGCCGCGAGGACGAACTGGACCGCGAAGCGGTCAAGCGGCTGGTCACGTCTCTATCCCGCCTACTGACGCCGGGCGATGCTCTGGCGGCGACGGCGACCTCGGACCTGGAGTTCGTGTCCTCGGTCCCGTTCGGCGGCACCTACGTACTTGATCATCTGTGGCGGCGGTTGAAGATCGACCAGATCGTCGGCAGGGTCGGGCAGCCCAAGCGAGGCCGCCGACGGGACATGACCGTCACCGAGCGGGTGCTGTTCGGCCTGGTCGCCAACCGGGCGCTGGCGCCGTCGTCCAAGCTGGCCGCCGCGGACTGGATCACCAACGACGTTCATCTCGACGGACTGGCCGAGGTCGGCGAGCAGACATGCTACCGGGCGATGGATTGGCTGCACGAAGTCAAAGACGACCTGGAAAAACAGGTGTTCGACGAGGTCGCCAACCTGCTGAACCTTGAGGTCGACCTGCTGTTCTTCGACACCACCAGCACCTACTTCGAACTCGAGGAGCCCGATGAGGCGCTCGCCCGCGACAAGCGAGGCGACCGCCTGACCGGCGAGCAAGCCGAACAAGAGGCCCAGGCGACTGGTTTTCGCACCTACGGTAAATCGAAGGATTCGCGCGACGACCTCCCGCAGATCGTGATCGGGATGGCCGTCACCAGGGACGGGGTCCCGGTCCGCTGCTGGTGCTGGCCCGGCAACGCCTCCGACCAGCGCTTGATCCGCCAGGTCAAGGACGACATGCGGGACTGGACCCTGTCCAAGATCGTGTGGGTGACCGACCGGGGCTTCTCCTCCGCCGAAAACCGCCGCTACCTGCGGCAAGGCGAGCACGCCTACATCATCGGGGAGAAGCTCCGCTCCGGCTCTGCGGAGGTGAAGGCCGCCCTGTCCCGGCAGGGCCGCTACACCGAGACCACCGGCAACATGCGGATCAAGGAAGTACGGATCAGCGACACCGACCGGTTCGTGATCTGCCACAACCCCGAAGCCGCCGAGCGTGACGCGCACATGCGCCAGCAGTTGGTCACCCAGCTCACCGACCTGATCGACGGATCAGACGCGTTGAGCGAGTTCAAGCGCGGCGAACTCCGAGGAAAGATCGCCACCAAGCCCGGCCTGAACCGGTATCTACGAACCACGCCGGCGGGCAAGCTCCGCATCGACGCCGCGAAGGTCAAGGCCGAGGAGAACCTCGACGGCAAGTACCTGCTGCGCTGCAGCGACCCGCACCTGAGCGCCGAGGACATCGCCCTGGGCTACAAGCAGTTGCTGGAGGTCGAACGCGGCTGGCGGGACATGAAGCAGATCATCGACCTGCGGCCGGTCTATCACCGGCTCGAAGAACGCATCCGAGCCCATGTCATCCTCTGCTGGCTGGCGCTGCTGCTCATTCGGATCATCGAGACCACCACCGGCAGCACCTGGCCTGCCTGCCGCCGCGACCTTGACCGGCTCCACCTGGGCACCTTCACCGGCCCGGCCGGGCTGTTCCGGCAGGTCACCGCCCTGACCAAGCCCCAACGAGACCTGCTCGCCAAGCTTTCGATCCCCGCGCCCAAGCAGGTCGTCGACCTCCAGCCCGCACCCCGCTGAACCAGGCGAACAGCTCCGCCTAGAGAAACGCCCTCCAGGCGCCTACACCCATGTCAGCACAGGTCAGGAGCTAGATTCGGGCCTCCAGGCCGCGGAATTATGTCGAACCCGGG
>NZ_JBDPMJ010000080.1:0-2147 GCF_039880665.1 Nonomuraea sp. B5E05 | reverse complement strand
GCCTGCGGACCTTGACCGGATGCGTCACCGGGCCTCCCGACTTCCGATCGAACGTGATCAGCACCATCCAACCGGCCGGACCGCCTTACGCGCCAACCCGGTGATCGTTTCCGGTCAAAGCACTAGCGAGTAGCCGGGGGGAGTCTCACCCCCCGGCTCTCTCAGAACCGTGCTTGATCGTCTCCGATCACACGGCTCCCATCATCCAGTCGTTCACGGTTATGGCTTGACGAGCTTCCAGTGGGCGAAGAGCCCGGGATACAGCCTGGCGTGGCTGCCCAGCGCGCCGCGCGCCTTGGCTCGTTTGCGCCGTAAACGCTTGTACTTCTGCACGAGCCACCGCACCAGATAGTCGTTGATGCGGTTGAGGCTGAAGTCCAACGCGGACGAATAGAACCGTCCGTAGTAGTTGATCCAGCCCCGCACGACCGGGTTGATCTCCCGGGCGAGCCGCTCCAGGGTCGCTCCACTGCGCAGGTGCAGCCGCCATGAGCGGATCTGCGCCCGGATCTGCTTGGCGGCCTCGTCGCTGACGGCCGGATTGAAGCCGAAGAAGTAGCTCCCCCGCTTCGTCCGGACCTTCCGCACACGAAACCCGTACCCCAGGAACGTGAAAGAGGTGTGCTCGGCCGAGCCACGCCTGTTCCCGTCCTTGCAATACACGATGCGGGTCTTGTCGGGATGCAGTCGCAACCCACCGCACTCGGCCAGCCGCCCGGCGATCGCCTCGCGCACCCGATGCGCTTGACCCTCGCTGCGGCAGTGAACCACCACGTCGTCGCAGTACCGTTCAAACTGGACACCCGGATTCTCCCGGGCCATCCAGCGGTCGAACGCATAATGCATGAACAGGTTCGACAACAACGGCGAGATCGCAGAGCCCTGTGGACTTCCCCGATCTCGCGCGAGCAGGCTGCCGTCCTGCCGCTGGAGCGGGGCCTTGAGCCACCGCTCCACATACAGCAGGATCCACCGCTGATCGGTGTGGTGAGCCACCGCCTTGAGAACGAGATCATGATCAAGGTTGTCGAAGAACCCCTGGATGTCCATATCGATCACCCAGTCGGTTCTCCAGCACCGCTCCCGGCACACAGCGATCGCGTCCAGCGCACTGCGGCCCGGCCGATACCCATAGGAGTCCGGGTGGAACCAGGGCCACGGCGAGATATCGGTAACAGCCTGAATGTCCATTTCGCGGCGTGACCGGTCCGGGCGGCAAGAGGGGGCCGGAGACTCGTCTGAGGACGCGAACAGGCACGACCTTCGAGATCATGAGGTTCTCGACGCCTAATGATCACCAGAGAAGACCGTGCCTGTCCTGTCATCATCGCCGATCAGTGGTGCCCTTGGCCCACTGGCCGAGCATGGGCCGGTGGCCGCCTCCGCTGCCGAATGCCTCAGCCTGCTGGAGTGCTTCCAACGCCTTCCCGACCCCCGTGACCCGCGTGGCGTCCGACACGCGCTGGCGTCGTTACTGGCCGGCGCCGCGGCTGCCGTGCTGGCCGGCGCACGTTCCTTCACGGCGATCGGTGAGTGGATCGCTGATGCCCCCGCCCAAGTGATGGCCGTCCTCGGAGTCCGCCGGGATCCGCTGAGCCGGGCATGGCAACCACCGGACGAGTCAACTGTGCGGCGTCTGTTCGAGCAGATCGACACCGACGCCCTGGATGAGGCGGTGTGCTCCTGGCTGGCCGGGCGAGCCGCCGCGACCAGCGCCTGTGCGGACGGCCGTGCGCGTCGCCAGGCCGTGGCCGTCGACGGCAAGGCCCTGCGCGGCGCACGCCACCGCGGCGGTGAGCCGGTGCATCTACTGGCCGCCTTCGACCATGGCAGCGGCCTGGTGCTCGCGCAGACCGACGTGGACGGCAAGACCAGCGAGATCACCCGCTTCCAACCCTTGCTGAAGCGTCTCGACCTGGACGATCGCGTGGTCACCGCCGACGCCTTGCATACCCAGCGCGAGCACGCCACCTTCCTCATCGAGCAGAAACGGGCGCACTACGTACTGATCGTCAAGAAGAACCAGTGCGCCACGAGGCGCTCTGACGCATCCCCGCCAAGGCGGGACAGACTCGAAGGGAGGTCTGCTGGGTCCGATGGCTTACCTGGAGCCGAAAGGTGAAGGGGACCAGAGCATGCCAGGAAAC
>NZ_JBDPMJ010000008.1:0-369049 GCF_039880665.1 Nonomuraea sp. B5E05 | reverse complement strand
CCCGCGCCGACCCCGCTCAGCGGAACGTCTGCTGGAGACCCAGCAGCCGCCGGGCGCCCACCTTGTCCAGATATTCCTGGTGGTCCTTGACCCCGAACACGTACTCGTCCAGGTACTCCTTGGTACGGTCCTGGGCGGCGAGATCCCGGTACTCCACCAGCCGCTCCCGGTCGTAGGCGTAGTGTCCCGGGGAGGACAGCGGATAGGAGCCGTAGGGCGCGTGGGCGACGTGGTCCACGATCGCGCCGGGGATGGACACCAGGCGCGGGTCGGGGGCCGGAGCGTACTCGTCGAGGATCTCGTCCGAGCTGATGATGACGTGGTCGCTCGCCTTCGCCATCACGTCCTCGAACCGCCGCTGGCCGAAGATCTGCGCGTTGCCCTTCCGGTCGGTGACCTGCGCGTGGAACAGTCCGTAATCCGCCCGCAGCGCGGGAATCGTGGTCACGGTACGCCCGGTGTACGGATCGGTCGTCGTCCGGACGTCCTTGTTGACCTTGGGCAGGTCGGTGCCCTCGTACAGCGGGGGAAGCGGCAGGAACGGCAGCATGCTCGCGCCGGCGCGGAAGCCGTAGACGATGTACGCCTCGTCCCCCTCGACGATCTCGATCGACTGGCTCTCCGCGGCCCGGCGGTAGTTCGGCGCCATGCCGAGGAACTCCAGCCCGACATAGGACACGTGCAGCCGTTTGACACAGCCGGCGGCGATGAGCATGTCCACGGGCGGACCCGCGCTCGGCGTCGGGATCAGCTCCAGGTCCCTGGCCCCGCGCCGGATCAGCGCGTTCACCAGCGCCATCGGGCCGTTGTGGGAGTGCACGCCGCCCAGCGCGATCGTGGCTCCGTCGGGGATGCCGGCGACCGCTTCCTCGGGGGTCGTCACCTTGTTCGCGCTCATCGCCTGAACTCCTTAGCCGCGGCGTCGCCGCCGGTGGTCGCCTCGCCGAGCAGCCGCGTCCCGGTGACGCGCTTCAGCTCGGCCCTCCTGATCTTGCCGCCCTCGTCGACCGGCAGGTCGCTCACGAACTCGACCTCGCGTGGCCGCTTGTAGCCGGCCAGCCGTTCGGCGCAGTAGTCGAGGACCTGCTGCTCCGTCAGCGCCGCATCCGGCGCCCGCTGCACCAGCGCCTTGACCGACTCGCCGAACCGCTCGTGCGGCACGCCGATCACCGCGGCGCGGGCCACGCCCGGGCAGGCCTGCAGCACCGCCTCGACCTCACCGGCGTACACGTTCTGCGCCCCCGACCGGATGACGCCCTGCGCCCGGTCGGCGAGGTAGATGTAGCCGCGCTCGTCCCGCCAGGCCATGTCGCCGAGCCGGAGCCAGCCGTCCTTGAGCACCGCGCGGGTCACCTCCGGCTGACTCCAGTAGCCGGAGAACACGCTGGCCGCCCGGATCCGCATCTCGCCGGTCTCCCGTTCGGCCACCTCGCGGTCCTCGGCGTCGAAGATCTTGACCTCGGCGAACGCGGCGGGCCGGCCCACCGGGACGATCGAGGTGGCCTCGGTGCGCAGGAAGTTACGGTGGTCGTCCGGGGTGAGCAGCGCCACGAAACCCCCCGCCTCCGTCGCCCCGAACGCGTGGTAGAACTCCAGGTCCAACGCCTCCGCCAGGGACCGGATGAGGCTCCACGACACCGACGCGCCGCCGTACCCGACCAGTTTGAGCGCGCTCGCGCGCGTGAGGTCGAGCTCGGGCAGCGCCCGCACCAGGTCGACCAGCATGGTCGGCACCAGGAAGGCGTGCTCGACCCCGAACCTGTCGATGTCGTCGACGAACGCGGCCGGGTCGAAGCGCCTGCGCAGCAGCAGCGGGACGCCGAGGTAGGCGGTGGTCGTCACGAAGGACGCGCCGACCCCCAGCGTCAGCGGCACCGAGATCCAGGTGGGGCCGCCGCGCGGCACGTTGACCTCGCACAGGTAGTTGGCCGTGCTGGCGAGCTGCTGGTCGTGCGTGGCCATGCAGCCCTTGGACGCGCCGGTGGTGCCGCTGGTGTAGCGCAGCGAGCGCAGCTCGTCGCCCGTGCCCGTCTCGGGCACCTCGCCCGGGTCGCCGGAGGCGACCAGGTGCGCGAATGATCCTTGCTCGTCGTCGCCCAGGCCGATGCTGTAGATGCCGCGAATGCCCGGCACCTGCGTGGCCGCCTCGACCGCGGCGGCGGTGTCACAGATGATGGCGGACGCGCCCGAGTGGGTGAGGATGCGGGCGATCTCGGGTGCGGTCAGCCGGGTGTTGATCCCCACGGTGACCAGGTTGGCCTTCCACGCGCCGTGGAAGGCCGTCACGATGTGATGGCAGTTGGACATCACCAGCGCGATCCTCTCCTGCGCGCGGTATCCGAGCCCGATCAGCGCGTTGGCCAGCCGGTTGGTCTCGATGTCCAGCTCGGCCCAGGACAGCTGGGCCTGGTCGCAGATGACTGCGGGCAGCGGGCCTCGTCGTACCGCGTTCTGCCGCAGCAGGTTCTCGATTCGCATGCGTGTCCGTTCGTCGGTCAGCGGCCGAGTGCCCGCTCGACCAGGTCGGCGATGAGGTCGGGGCGCTCGATGTGGACGTTGTGCCCCGCGCCGGGCAGTACGGTGACCGAGTGCCCGAGCACCTCGGCCATGTCCGCCGGGTCGATGCCGGGATCGCGGTCACCGCAGGCCAGCTCGACCGGGCAGGTCACCCGGCGCATGCGGGCGGCCAGCTCGGGACCGGTGGCCGGGCCGGCCTTGGCGATGCCCGGATCGCCGGAGAGCCCGTAGCCGCCGTCGCGGGCCGTGACCCCGGTGGCGCGATCCTCGTCGGTGAACGGGGGCCCGGTCATCCCGGACACCCGCCCGAACAGCTCGCGCGCCTGCTCCTCGCCGGGGAAGACCCGGACCGGCCGCTCGGCCGTCGCGGCCCGCCGGGCCAGCTCCTCCTCGGTCCAGGCGACCTTCATCGCGACCACCGCGAGGGAGCCGACCGTGATGCCGCGGGTCCGGTCGGCGAGGGTCATCCCGATCATCCCGCCGAGCGAGTGGCCCACGACGGTCACCGGGCCCTGGACTCCGGTGAACGCGCCGGCCACGGCGTCGACTACCGCGTCGGCGTAACTCTCCGGCGAGTAGTCCTGACGATGGCCGGAGCGGCCGTGCCCCGGCAGGTCGGCGACCAGCCACCGGCATCGGGTGCCGCGCTCGCCGAGCCGCTGCAGCACCGGTCTCCAGACGGCTCCGGACGCGCCGGAGCCGTGCAGGAAGAGCACCGCGGGGCCGTCCTCGCCGCCGGACTCCAGATATACGTCGGCCATCACGCCTCCGCCTTCGTTCGCGCGAGAAACTGAAGCGCCACCTCGACGAACTCGGCCGAGCGCTCGATCTGCGGATAGTGACCGCTGCCGTCGATCGTCTCGGTCCGCACGTCAGGGATCTGCGCCGCCAGTTCCTGCCAGGTCAGCGGCGGCACCAGCCGGTCGTGCTGCCCCCGGACGAGGAGGGTGGGCACGGCGACGCGCCCGTAGTCGCGGGCGGGCGGGCGCACATGCGGCCGTCGTTCGCCGCTGTCACGTCCCGGCGCGCGCAGGCTGCCCGCCGCGGCGGTCTCCCACGCGCCCGGCACCATGCAGTACTCATGACGGCGGCGCAGGTAGTCCTCGTTGTGCTTCCAGCGCGGGTCGTGGAAGAGCACGTCCATCGACGGGCGCAGGCCGTCGATGGTGCCGTCGAAGTTCTCCAGTACGGCGCGGGCCTGCGCCACCGGGGCGGCCAGTCCGGTGCCCACCACGACCATCGAGCGGATCGGCCACTGGGGCGACGGCCGGTTGGCGACGTCGAGCAGCATCCGCCCGCTGAGTGAGGTGCCGATGAAGTCGGCCGAGTCGATGCGCAGGGTGCGCAGCACGCCGGCGACCTGCCGCAGCATGAGCCGGCGCTGGCCGCCGAAGTCGCGCAGCTTGTCGCTGTGCCCGAAGCCGACGAAGTCGAGCGCCAGCACGCGATGGTGCTCGGCCAGCGCCGGGACGCAGTTCTCCCAGGTGAGCCGTGCGGAGGCGCCGTACTCGCCGCCGTGCAGGAGGATCAGCGGAGGACCGTCCCCGGCTTCCAGATAGTGGGTCGTGCAGCCGTCGGCGACGACGTACCGATCGTTGAAGCTCATGAGCGCTCAGACCACGGCGGGGTAGCGGCGCAGCACACCATCGCGATCGACCTGGGTCCGGAGCAGGGTGAGCTCCTCGTCGCTGGGGGCGCCGACGGTCTGTACGTCGTCGGCGACCAGCAGCTCGAATCCGGTCGCCGCCTGGATCTTCTCGATGCTGCTCCACGGGTGGACCTTGATCAGGCGCATCCGCTTGCTCTCCGGCTCGAAGTCGAACACGCCCAAGGGGGTGAACACCCGCCGGGGACCGTCGGACTCCGGGCGGAAGACCTTGGAGCGGGCGTCGCCGCCGTCGAGCCAGCCGGCGCCGCTGACGAAGTCGACCTTGTCGACGAAGATCTTCGGCGTGTGGTGCTGGGTGTAGATGTAGCTGGTCTTGAAACCGCCGAGGAAGATCAGGCCGATGGTGCCGGGGCCGCGCACCTTCGGTCTGTGCCAGTCGCCGATCATGGCCATGTTCAGGTTGCCGTGCTTGTCGATCTGCATGCCGCCGAGGAACGCGAAGTCGAAGCGCATCGCGGTCTCGAAGTCCACGACGTCGTCGAGGCTGAAGTGATATTCGCTGGTCACGAGGTTGCGGTAGTCGGCCGAGGACTCGGTCAACCGCTGGATCTTCGGGTTCATGGCGCCGCTGCCCCCGCAGAAGAAGGACAGGTTGGGCGCGTGCGTGAGCTGCGCCAGGCGCAGCCCGGCGGCGGGAATGTGCGATGCGGCGCCCACGGAGCCGAAGGCACCGTCGGCCATCTCGTGCGAGATGGAGATCGCCATCATCTCCGCCCAGGTGTAGGTCGCCTCCGGCACGTGGCCCCCAATCGGGTTCAAGCGACAGCGCAGCGCATCGCGCTGGACATCTCGCCGCGACAAGTACTTGTCAGAGCGGCGAGTCGCATTTATCGTACAGTAAGTCCGTAATTTGTAACAATGCTCTCGTGGCGGTGGTCCTGTCAAGGGTCATCGCGCCCTGGCCGGTGGCTACCGCGCAGGAGGAAGAACGATGACCCGACCCGCTATCGAGCGAATCCTGCACGGCCTTGTCGACCTGCACTGCCACTCCGGGCCCAACCCGCTGCCACGCGCGTTCGACCACGTCCAGGCCGCCAAGGACGGCGAGCGGCTGGGCATGCGCGCCTTCCTGGCGAAGTCCCATCACCACAACACGGTGATGGACCTCCTCGCAATGGGTGACCGCCTGGCCGGCGTGAGCACCGCCGTCTACGGCGGCATCGCGCTGAACAACCAGGTCGGCGGCATCAACCCGCACGCCGTGGAGATGTGCCTGCGGATGGGCGGACGATGCGTCTGGTTCCCCACCATCTCCTCCCGCGCGCACGTCGCACACCACAAGGCCGGCGGCGGCTTCCCCAAGCCGACGATCCCGCTGACCACGACCCAGGTCGACGTCCGCGGCCCCGACGGCGAGCTGATCCCCGAGGTCGGCCAGGTCATCAAGGTCGTCGCCGAGACTGGGGCGCTGCTCTCAGCCGGGCACATGGCCCCCGACGACATCCGGGAGGTCTTCACCGCCGCGCGCGACGCGGGAGTCCGGCGGCTGGTGGTCAGCCATCCGAACTTCGTGATCGGCTCCGACCCCGCGCAGTGCAAGGACTTCATCGAACTCGGCGCCTACATCGAGCACGAGACCAGCATGTACGACTCCGAGGTCGCCCAGGCGCGCGGCGGCCCGGACCTGCTGATGGACTGGATCGAACGGATCGGGCCTGAGCACACCGTGCTCGCCTCCGACCTGGGCCAGGTCGGCCGCCCGATGCCCGTCGACTCCTTCATCCGGGTCGGGTCCGCCCTGCTGGATCTCGGGCTGCCCGAGAAGGACCTGCGGCAGATGGTCCGCGTCAACCCGTCGTACCTGCTCGGCCTGGACGACTGACCGTAAGGACGAATCACATGTACAGCCCCAACGATCCTCGTGCGGCACTCAACACGAGCACGACCACGAGCACGACGGATCCGCACGCCCCCATCGCCGCGCTCGCCACCTACGAGTTCCTGGCGCTGCCGCCGGACGAGGTCACGGAGCTCGGCAGCAGGACCTGGTACGTGCGCGCCCAGAACTTCGTGCTCGCCTTCACCCGCCTGGTCGCCGGTGACACGCTGCGCCGCGACGCGACCGCGCAGCGGGAGGAGTACGTCATCGTCCTGCCCCATGACGACATCACGATCGACGTGACGGCCGGCGCCGAAAGCCAGGAGATGACCGGGCGCGGCGTGGTCATCGTGCCGCCCGGCGACAGCCACCTCAGCTCCCACGGCGACGCCGACCTGGTCCGTCTGTTCGACGTGCGGACCACCGACCTCCTCGCGCGCTGCGGCAACGCTGCGGCGTACGCCGAGGACCATCCGCGCGTCGCCCTGCTGGAGCCGTGGCCCGACCCGCCCGCCGGACACCGCCTGCGCGTCTACCGGAACGCCGACTTCCCGCTGGAGCCCGGCCGGTTCGGCCGCATCTTCCGGTCCAGCGCGTTCATGGTCAACTTCGGCGACCCCAGGAACGGCCCGCGCAATCCCGACCGGCTCTCCCCCCATCACCACGACGACTTCGAACAGTGCTCGCTGACCGTCGCCGGCGACTACATCCATCACGTCCGCACGCCCTGGACGTCGAAGCGCTCGCAGTGGCGCGCCGACGAGCACGCGGCCCTCGGCAGCCCCTCGGTCGCGATCATCCCGCCGCCCACCGAGCACACCAGTCAGGCGGTCGGCGAGGGCGACCACCTGCTCATCGACATCTTCAGCCCACCGCGCGCGGACTTCTCCGCCAAGGCCGGATGGGTGCTCAACGCCGATGAGTACCCCGCCCCCGAGCACATCTCGCCGGCATGACCTTCTTCGCGAACGCCTCCGCGCAGGCACCACGGCTGGGCACCTGGATCAAGCTGGCGACCACCGAGAGCGTCGACATCATGGCCGACGCCGGATTCGACTTCGTGGTCATCGATCTCGAACACGCCCCGCTCGATCTCACCCTCGCGGCCCGGATGATCGACCTCGCCACGGCCCACGGCGTCGACCCCCTGGTCCGCGTGCCCGATCACCAGGGCTCGACCATCCAGCGGGTCCTCGACGCCGGCGCGCGGGGCATCCTGGTCCCCCACGTCGACTCAGTGGCCGACGCCGAACGGGTGGTCGCGGCCACCCGCTTCCCGCCCCTCGGCCGGCGGGGCGCGGGCGGAACCAGCCGAGCCGGCCGATGGGGGCTGACGCCCCGGGACGAGTACATCCGGGTCGGCAACGAGGACGTCGTCTGCATCCCCCAGTTGGAGAGCCCGGACGCCATCGACGCCGCCGCCGGCATCCTCGCGGTGCCGGGGATCGACGCGGTGTTCCTGGGCGCCGGCGACCTGTCCGTCTCCCTCGGGCTCCGCGTGAACGATCCCGTGGTCAAGGAGTCGCTCGACCGGGCGCGGGCCGCCGCCGCGGCTGCGGGCAAGCCCTGCGGCGCGGCCTGCGTGGACGCGCCCTCGGCCGTCCGGACCGCGGCGCTCGGCCACCAGTTCCTCATCATGGGCAACGACGCCACCATGCTCGCCCGCACGGCCCATTCGATGGCGCGGGCGTTCCGTGAGCAGATCGGCGGCGATTCATGATCGTCGGTAGCTGGCGGCTGGTCGACTACGTGATGGAGGGAGAGCCCGACGACGGCGCGCGCCCCCTCGGGGACAAGCCCCTCGGCCTGCTCATCTACGGGCCCGACGGCCACATGTCGGTGCAGTACATGGCCGGCGACCGTCCGCCGCTGGCGTCGGCCAACTGGCGCTGGGCCACCGACGCGGAGAAGCTCGCCGCCGTACGGACCTACGGCGCGTACGGCGGACGCTACGAATGGGCCGGCGACCGCGTCGTCCACCAGGTGGAGGCCGCCATCTACCCCAACTGGATCGGCGCCGAGCTGGTCCGGCTCGCCGTCGTGGACGGGGACCGGCTGATCCTGCGCGCCGAGCGAACCCCCGGCCGGCCGCCCACCCCCATCCTCACCTGGGAGCGCATCCGATGACCCTGATCGACGGCCACGCGCACCTGGTGACCGACGACCCGGCCTACCCGTTCGACCCGCCCGGCGGCACGGTCGCCGAAGCCGTACGGAAGGACCCGATGACCGCGGAGCGGCTGCTCGCCGCGCTGCGGGAGCACGGGTTGTCGGGCGCGATCGCCGTCCAGCGCGCGCACGTGTACGGCTACGACAACAGCTACGTGGTGGACTCGGCGGCCCGGTACCCCGACCGGCTCGCCGCCATGTGCGTGCTCGACGCGCAGGCGCCGGACGCGGCGGAGATGGTGCGCCACTGGGCGAAGCGCGGTGCCGTGGCCGTCCGCCTCACCTCGCCGGGCGGTAACCAGCACGGCGGCACGCCCGGCACCGGGTGGTTCGCCGGCGCGCAGGCCCGCCGGGTGTGGCGGCAGGCGAGCGAGCTGGGGCTGTCGATGTGCCTGCACATCTACCGCTGGAACCGCGACGTGAGCCTGCGGGCGCTCGCCTCGGTGACCCGCGAGTTCCCCGGCACGCCGGTCGTCGTCGATCACATCGGGAGCGTCGAGACGGACCGCGCCGCCCCCTACCCGGGGGCCGACGGGCTGCTCGCGCTGGCCGACCTGCCGCAGGTCCTCGTCAAGGTGACGACGCTCAACCTCGCGAGGAACATCTCGGCGGGGATCAAGCCGTCGGTCGTGGTCGAGTGGCTGGTCTCCCGGTTCGGCGCCGAG
This sequence comes from Nonomuraea sp. B5E05, assembly GCF_039880665.1. NCBI lineage: Bacteria > Bacillati > Actinomycetota > Actinomycetes > Streptosporangiales > Streptosporangiaceae > Nonomuraea > Nonomuraea sp. B5E05. The sequence continues at coordinate 360,210 of NZ_JBDPMJ010000008.1, read as the reverse complement.
CGGGTGCTGTGGGGGTCGGACGTCACCCAGACCCCCGGCGCGTACGCGGACATGGTGCGGATCGCCCGCGAGTCGGTCTCCGGCCTGTCCGACCGGGACGCCGCCCTGGTCCTCGGCGGCACGTCCGCCTCGCTCTACCGCGTCGGAACACCATGACGGGCGGCCGCGTGCCTCTCGTGGACACTCATGTCCACCTGTTCACCCGCGCGCTGCCTCTCGCGGCGCGGGCGTGGACCCGGCCCGAGGGCGAGCTGACGGCGCAGACGTTCCTGTCGATGATGGACGAGCACGGCGTCGGCTACGGCGTGGTCTCCGCGATGAGCCTGCTCGGGGACCTGAACGACTACACGATCGGCGCGTTGCGCGAGCACGGGCGGCTGCGCGGGACCGTCATCGTCGACCCCGCCACCGATCGGTACGTCCTGGAACGGATGAAGGCGGACGGCGTGGTGGGCGTGCGGTTCCAGTGGCGGCGGCTCGCGGACCTGCCGGATCTCACCGACCCGGCGTACCGGCGGCTGCTGTTCCGGGTCGCGGACCTCGACTGGCACGTCGAGGTGAACATCGAGGGCGAGCGGTTGCCGCCGGTGCTCGACCGGCTGACCGCCTCCGGGGTGAAGGTCGTCGTCGACCACTTCGGCGATCCTGACCGGGAATCCGGCTACGCCGGAGCCGGTGGCGCGGCGCTGCTGCGGGCCCTCGGCACCGGCAGGGTGTGGGTGAAGCTGTCCGCGGGCTACCGCTTCGGCGTCGGCCCCGACACCCTGGCCGGCCACGCGGCTACCCTGATCGAGGCCGCCGGGCCGGAGCACGTCTTCTGGGGCAGCGACGCCCCGTTCGTCGGCGCCCGCCGGCAGGTCACCTATCGCGACGCCGTGAACTCCTTCGCCCACCTCGTGCCCGACGCCGGACTGCGCCGCCGGATCTCACTGGCCGCGCACGCCTTCTACTTCGGCTGAGCACGTACGGCGTCCGAGCCGAACGAAGCCGAGCCGCCCCGGCACCGGCCGGGGCGGCTCTCGCCGGTCACTTCGGGGGCGGGGTGTGGCTCTGCAGATGCTCCGAGAACCCGGCGAAGTCGGCGGCGAGTTGCTCGGCGCTCCACCCACCGTCGCGATACGTGACGAACGCCTCCTTGGGATGCGCCCAGATCGCGAACCGGTCGCCGCCGAACCCGATGTACTGCCCGGTGACGCCGGCCGACTCGTCGGAGGCCAGGTAGACGACGAGCGGCGCCACGTCCTCAACCTTGCCGATGCCGCGCCGGCGCAGGTCGGCCGGGACCGGCCCGCCGGCCTCGACCGAGGCGACCACCTCGGTCAGGGCCGGGATGGTCGCGGCCATCCTGGTCAGCGCGGTGGGCACGATCGCGTTCACGGTCACGCCCAGCTTCGCCGTCTCGATCGACCACACCCGCACCATGCTGATGATGGCCGCCTTGGACGCGGCGTACGCCGTCTGCCCGAAGCTGCCGTACTGACCGGCCGGTGAGCCGACCAGGATCAGCCGGCCACCGCCGCCCTGCTCACGGAACCGGCGCACCGCGGCGCGACCGCAGGTGAAGGTGCCGCGTACGTGGCTGTCCACCACGAGGTCGAACTCCTCGTCCGTGACCTTGGCCAGGGTCCGGTCACGCAGCGCGCCGGCGTTCGTGCACATCACGTCCAGGCGGCCGAACTCGGAGACCGCCCGCCGCACCAGCGCGTCGGCCGACTCCGTGGGGCCGACCGCGCACACCTCGGCGACGGCACGACCTCCGGCTGCGGTGATCGCCTCGACGGTCTCCTTGGCGACGTCGGCGTCGATGTCGTTGACCACCACGGCGGCACCGGCCGCGCCCAGCGCCTCGGCGTACGCGCGGCCGAGGCCACGCCCTGATCCGGTGACGATGGCCACCTTGTCGTTGAGCCGCATGGGCTTCCTTTCTGCGTTATTTGCTGATCTTCACTGAGGCGAAGTCATAGTCACCGATCACCGGCGCGTCGAGTCCGGTCACTCCCTTGCGGTAGGCCGCCACGTAGGTCACGCCGCACACCGGAATCACCGGCGGCCCGGCCTCCACGACCTTCTTGATGATCTCCTGCATCGGCGCCTTGCGTTCCTCGACGTCCTCGCTGGCCCGCGCCTTCGCCAGCAGCTCGCCGACCCCGTCAAGGGAGAAGCCGCCCGGGTTGTACGAGCCGCCCTTCATGTAGAAGTCCTGGACGAACTGGGTCGGGTCGGGCCGCCCGGCCTGCACCAGCGCCACGGTGGCGGTGAACTTGCCGGTCCGGCGGGCGCTGATCATCTGCTGGAACTCCAGCACCTTGATCGTGGCCTTGATGCCCACCTCCTTCAGCTGTGCCTGCAGCGCCTGGGCCAGCACCTGGTACGACGTGTTGGGGCCGACCTCCAGCGTCAGCTCCATGCCGTCCGGGAAGCCGGCCTCGGCCAGGAGCTGCTTGGACTTCTCCGGGTCGTGATAGGAGGACACGTCGTTCAGCTCGGGCACGTTCGCCCAGAAGCCCTCCTGGAACGGCTGCACCACGCCGACACAGGTGTTCTCGAACAGGTTCTTGTTGAGCGACTCACGATCGATGGCGTACAGCAGCGCCTGCCTGACCTTCGGGTTCTTGAGCTCCGGCTGCTTGGTGTTCAGCAGGATCCCGTTGAAGGTGGTGTTGGGGGCCTTGATCACCGTCATGCCCGCCGCCTCGGACTCCTCGATCTGGTCCGGCTTGATCGAGGTGCCGTCGGCCTGCCCCGATTTCACCGCACGCAGCCGGGTCGTCTCATCGGAGTAGACGGTCATCTCCACGCCGCCGATGGTCGTCTCGGCGGCGTTCCAGTAGTCCTCGAACTTCTTGAAGGAGACCTTTCCCTCCTCCAGCGAGGTGAGCTCGAAGGCTCCGGTGCCGACCGGCTTGGACGGGAGACTCGGATCGTCGAGCGCACCGGGCGCGACCACGATGCCGGCCTCACCGGCGAGCACGCTGATCATGTAACCGGCAGGCTCGGAGAACGTCAGTTTCAGCTCGGTCGGGCTGACCGCCTCGACCTTGTCGAGGACCGACAGCGCCGACGCGAGGTTGCCGCTCTTCTTGAACGCCTCCAGCGACGCCTTGGCGGCCTCGGCGTTGAAGTCCTCACCGTTGTGGAACTTCACCCCCTCGCGCAGCTTGAGCGTGATCACCTTGTTGTCGTCCGAGAACGTCCACTCCGTCGCCAGACCCGGCTCGATCTCACCGGCCATGCTCCGGCCGATCAGGGATTCGTAGACCACGTCGAGGAACACCGGGTCGAGCGGGGCGGCCTTACGGGGGTCGAAGGAGGTGGGGTTGCCCGGCACGGCCCAGCGCAGGACGGCCGCACCGTCGGGAGCGCCGGCGGCGTTCGACGACGGCTGGTCGGTCGTCCCGGCGCCACAGCCGGAGAGGGCGAGACCGGTGGCGAGGACCACGCCGGCCGATTTGACTGCTGCTCGTTTCACGGCTTTGCCTCCATATTTCAGAAGCGAGCTTGGCTGGTTTGACTGGTGACCCGCCCGCACCAGGTCCTCCGTTGTGAGCCGCGGGCTAGTCGGCCCACAAGCGCTTGCTGGCGATCGCGGCGCCTTCGGACAGCGCGGCGAGCTTCGCCCACACGATCTCCTCGTGGCCCACGCGCGATCCGATTCCGCAGTCGGTCCCCGCCTGCAGGTTCTCCTTGCCCACCACGCCGGCGAAGTTCGTCAGCCGTTCGGCGATCAGTTCCGGATGCTCGACCAGGTCGGTGGCGTGGCTGACCACGCCGGGCACCAGGATCTTGCCCTCGGGCAGTTTGATGTCCTCCCACACCCGCCACTCATGTGCGTGCCGGACATTTCCTGACTCGATGGCGTAAGCCTGTGTGTTGACCTTGATCAGCAGATCCGCGATGTGTTCGAGGCCGATGTCGTGCGTGTGCGGCCGGTGACCGCTGCCCCAGCAGGTGTGCATCCGGATCTGCTCGGCCGGCAGCCCGTCGATGCTGTGGTTGATCACCTCGACCGCGAACTCGAGGTAGCGGCGCAACTCCTCGACCGTCCACTCAGGATGGAACTGCCAGGTGGTCGCGAACTCGGGCTCGTCGATCTGCAGCACCAGCCCGGCGTCGGTGACCGCCCGGTACTCCTCGCGGAGCGCCTCCGCGACCGCGAACATGTACTCTTCCTCGCTCGCGTAGTGCTCGTTCCGCGCGCCCGCGCCCAGGCTGAGCGGCCCCAGCGCGGCGATGAAGCCGTCCACCTCCTTGCCCTCGACGGCCGTCTTCATCGCTGCGATGTCGGCGGCGATGGCGTCCTGGCCGATGTACGTGATCGGCGAGGTGCACACCCGGCCCGACGTCGGCATCTTCGGTACGGCGCCGGGGGTCGCGAAGCCGGGCCTGACCGGGCCACCGGATCCCGACAACCACAGGCCGGAGGCGTAGGTGCCCGGGAAGTCCGCCTTGTCGCGCGCGGCGACGTACTCGCGCTTCGGCGGGACACTCGGGTCGATGGGCAGCACCTCCCAGCCCGTCACCCGGGCGTGGATGTAGCCGCTGTAGCCGGCCATGTTCGCCGCCTTGACGTACTCGCCGTCGTTGACGGTGTCGATGCCGCACTCCATCTGACGGGCGACGACCTCGGCCACCGCGCCCGGCAGGCGCGCGTCGATGGCCTCCCGATCACCCTGGGCGATCAGATCGTCCAGGTCCCCGGGACGCGGCAGATTGCCGCCGTGCGAGGTGAGGATCCGGTTTTCGCGCCTCATGCGAGTCTCCTAGCCACGATGTCTTCTCCCGCGCCGACGCGCAGGAACTTCTGCAGTTGGTGCCGGGCGCTCGACTGCGCGACCCAGCCGGGTCTGATGGCGAAGCTGTACGTCACCTCCGCGACGTACAGGTCACCGTGGGAGTCCAGGGCGATCCCGTGCGGTGCGATGAAATTGCCGGTCGCCGTACGATCCGTCGTGGAGTCCCCCCACCGCTCGGCCACGCGCCCGTGCGGATCCAGCACGGTCAGGCGGGCGGGCTGGTCCTGCTCCGCCTCCCCGTGCACGAAGGAGCGCTTGCCCTCCGGCCGCCACAGTTCGACGACGTACACCGAGCCGTCCGGGGCGATGGTGAGGTCGCACGGGCGCCGGAGGTCCGTCCACTCCTCGATGAAGCGGCCCTCGGGGGTGAAGATCTGGATCCGGTCGTTCTCCCGGTCGCCGACGAACACCCGCCCGTCCGGCGCGATGTCCAGGCAGTGCGGCAGATGGAACTGCCCGGGGCCGGTGCCGGGCTCGCCCCACGAGCCGATCAGGTCACCGGACGCCGTGAACCTGTGCACCCGGCTGTTGCCGTACCCGTCGCTCACGTAGAGGTCGCCGTCCGGGGCGACGGCCAGGTTGGTGGGGCGGTTGAACGGCCCGCCCGCGTACCGGACGCCCTCGACGCTGTGCACGCGCACCGGACGGCCGGATGCGAACCCGGTGTCCGACGCCACGCCGGCCGTGCCCAGCGTCATGAGCAGGTCACCCTCGGGGGTGAACTTGCGGACCGTGTGGTCGCCCGCGTCGACGCAGTAGACGCCGCCGTCCGGCCCGACGGTCAGCCCGTGCGGCGTGGTGAACAGGCCCTTTCCCCAGCTGCGTACGAAGGTGCCGTCGCGCTCGTACACGATGACCTGGCCGTCGAAGCGGGTGAACAGGTAGACGCGGTCGGCGGCGTCGACGTCCACCGCGGCCACGTCCGCGTGCTGGAGGCCCTCCGGCAGCCGCTCCCAGTCGCCGTCGACCTCGAACCGGCGCGCGTGCCCGCGCGTCACCGCCGTCATGACGCCGCCCCGGAGCGCGGCGCCGGCAGCCAACCCCACGGGTGTGTCCCCCAGCCGGGCGCGATCAGCGCGCCGGCCCGTACGGTCTGCACCGGCCGCAGGCCGAAGCCGCCGTGGAACACCTCCTGCCTGGTGTCGACGAACTCGAAGTCGCCCTCGACCAGGTCGAGCACCGTCAGGTCGGCTTCCCGGCCGACCGCGATCGCGCCGAGCTCATGCTCGGCGCGGATCGCCCGCGCCGCGTTCGCCGTGGTCATCCGGACCACCTCGGACAGGGTGTAGCCCACGGCCATGAACTTCGCCATGCACTCCAGCAGGGAGTGGAAGGTCTCGCCCGCCGCCGTCAGGTCACTGCTGATGGTGTCGGGCAGGAGGCCGATCGCGCGTTGCTCGCTCGCGACCCGGTAGCCGAAGTTCCCCCTGCCCAGCGCCGAGTCCAGGGTGATGCCGCGCTCCCGGGCGGCGAGCAGGGCGGGCATCATCCGGTCCGCCGCGTCCATCACGCCACCGTGGTTCGGCGTGCACAGATGGGTGAGGATGTCGCCCGCGTCGAGCTGTTCGATGGCGAAGCGGGTGGCCGGTTCGAGCAGGTGCGGATCGGGCCGCCGCCGCGCGGACAGGTCGCCGATGTGCACCATCAGCGGGACCCCGTGCTCCCTGGCCACCGCCTTGGTCGCGGACACGATGTCCTTGCCGTGCGTGGCGACCAGCGGTCCGACCAGCCGCAGCTTGATCCCCTGGACCAGCTCCGGGTTGGCGGCGACGCACCTGGCGATCGCGACCGGGTCGATCTCGGCCAGGTCGTTGACATCGATCATGGTGGGCATGGTGTGCGCGTAGCTGCCGATGTTCAGGTACGGGATGACCCGCGTCCTGGCGTTCGGCTGGATGTAGGCGGAGAAGACGCCGATGTTGGCGACGCCGACGGATCCGGCGTCGACCAGCGTGGTGACTCCCGAACGCACGCCGATGTCGTCGGGGTCGCAGCCTTCCATGCCCACGCCGGGGGTGATCGCCCCGTGCGCGACGTGCGTGTGGATGTCGATCAGGCCGGGGACGACGTAGCGCCCGGAGCCGCTCGCGTCGATCACCCGGCGCGCCGAGTCCGCCGGGATGTCCTCCCGCACCGCCGTGACCCGGCCGCCGGTCACGGCGATGTCCATGACGCCGTCAAGCCCCTGCCCGGGGTCCAGGACCCGGCCGCCCTTGATCAACAGGTCGCACCGGGTGGCCTGGTCGTCGCTCATCAGTCCTCCTGTCAGTGCCGCGGATCGCGGCGTGTCCCGCTCAGCGGGCCGGTGATGTGCTGTTGGCTTGCTCGTCAGGGGTGTGCCGGGTCAGAAGTGCTCCCAGCCCGAGGGCAACGCGGACATCTGCACGGCCCAGGCCTGTTCCAGCGTCTCGGCCGAGCCGGCGAGCCCGATCCGGTCCAGCACCTCGTGGGCGTCGGCGCCGGGCCGGCGTACCGGATGGCCCAGTCGTGGCGGGTTGCCGTGCACCCGGATGGCGATGCCCGGCATCACCACCTCGCCGGCCTCCTCGGAGATCTGGGTGACGGTGAGCCCTTGGGACCGGGCCCACGGGTCGGCCATCAACTCCGCGAGCGTCGTGACCGGGTGCGCGCCCAGCCCCGCCTCGGTGAGGCGGCCGGTCCACTCGCTTGCGGTGGCGGTACGGAAGGCGGTCTGCAGGGCCGCCGCCACCGCGTCGTCGTCGGACCCGTCGAGGCCGGACAGCGCCTGCTCCAGGCCGGGAACCTCGCGGAGCACCGGCAGGGACCGCCGGGTCGCCCCGAGGAAGAACCATCGATCGGCCGCCTGGTAGAACCGGTGCCACGCACTGAGCCCGAGAGCCTCCGGCCCGCTCGGCTCTGCCGCGCGCTCACCTCCAGGAACGTTCCCACCTGGTGTGACGGCCCGGAGCTCGTGTGCGGGGCGCACCGCGAAGCTCGCCTGCTGGTAGCCGCCCGTCTGGGTGAGTGAGGTGCGCACCTGCTGGCCTGCGTCGGTCAGCTCGCGATGATAGATGCCCACTGCCGCGGCGAAGGCGGCCATGGCGCCGGTGCCGTAGTCGAGGACGTTGTAGGGGCCCAGCACGGCCGGCCGGCCGTCGCCGCCCGCCCGGGTCATGATTCCGGTCGCCGCCTGGCCCTGGGTCTCGTACCCCCGGCGGCCCGCCCATGGCCCGCCGTAGCCGTAACAGCTGACGGAGACGTAGACGATGTCCGGGCGGCGGGCCCGGACGTGCTCGTAGCCCAGGCCGTAGCGTTCGGCGGTCCGCTCGGGGAAGTTGTGGGTCAGGACGTCCGCTTCGTCGATGAGCCGCCAGAGAATCTGCTGGCCCTGGCTCGACTTCACGTCCACGAGGATCGTCTGCTTGCCGCGGTTGACGAACCCGTGCGCGCCGACGCGCCGCTGCGGCGAGTTGATCTTCACGACGTCGGCCCCGAACTCGACCAGGATCCGTCCCGCGCTCGGCCCGGCCAGGATCTGGGTGAGGTCGACGACCCGCCGCCCCGCGTAGGGCAGCGCGACGGGACCAGCAATCGAATCGGCAACCGGACCAGCCTCGACGCGCGGCGGGTGAGCGGGGGACGCGCCGCCAGGCGACGCGACTTCGGCACTCGGCGGGTCGGCGGGCGACGCGAGCTCGGCGAGGATCTCGGCACGGTCCGCGTCGGGCAGGTGCCGGGGCCTGCCGGGCAGCGCGGGGGTGGCCGACAGCCACACCGCCGAGCCGGGCATCGCCGTCGCGCCCAGCTCAGGATCGTCGACCACGACGACCTGTCCGGAGGCGCGCGCGTGGTCGTTCTCCAGCCATTCGGCGAGCGTCCGGACGGCGGCGAGCGGAACGCCCGCCACCCCGGCGAGCTCCTCCCACTCGCCCGCCGGGCGAGTCAGGAACAGCGCGGTGAGCCGGTCGTGCAGCAGCCGGCGCAGCTCCGGGTCGCGATCCAGCCGGGCGCGGTCGGTCAGGCCCTCGCCCACCCAGGCCGTCACCCCCGCCGCGTCGAGGAACCAGACGAGGAATCGGGGCGTCGCGCCGATCGGGTTGAACTGCACGTACCTGCCGTCCGAGCAGCGGTACGTGCCGCTGCCGTTGGAGCTGATCGCCCGCTCCGGGGGCAGTCCCCGAGCGACCGGGTAGGCGCCGCTCCCCCCGATGGCCTCGAACATCGCGTCGAACAGCGGGACCTCGACCCGGTCGCCACGCCCGGTGCGCTGCCGGGCGGTCAGGCTCGCCACGATGGCGAACGCGCCGCAGAACGCCGCGAAGTTGGACGCCACGGGAATCGCGGTGTAGGTCGGCCGGGTGTCGTCCCAGCCGTCCGGCGCGTGACCGGCCCGGATCCGGCAGTTGCCGGTGGCGGCCGCGATGACGCCCTCCCAGCCGGGGACCCCGGCACGCGGATCGTCGGCCGCGAAGCCCGGCAGGGAGCAGTAGACGAGCCGGGGGTTGGCGGCGCGCAGCTCCTCCCAGCCGAGCCCGAGCCGGTCCATCACCCCCGGCCGGAAGTTCTCGATGAGGACGTCGGCCCGCCGGACGAGGTCGCGGGCGACGCCGAGGTCCGCCGCGTCCTTCAGGTCAAGGCTGATGCGCCGCTTGCCCCGGTTGAAGAACGCGTCATCTACCGGGGGTGTGACGCCAGGACGGTCGACGTGCACGACGTCGGCTCCCTGGTCGGCGAGCATGACCGCGGCCAGCGGCCCGGCGACGTGGTGACCGAAGTCGACGACACGGATCCCTTGGAGAGCTCCCGGCCGTTGCTTGGAGGTGCTCATCGCGATGTCTCCTGGGGCTCGGTGACCGGCGCGACGGCCGGCTGGTGCAGGACACAGGCCACGCTGTGCTGGGCGCCGATCCGCAGCAGCGGCGGGTCCTGGTGCGCGCACTCGTCCTGGGCGACCGGGCAGCGGGTGCGGAAGCGGCAGCCCGTCGGGGGGTTCGCCGGATCGGGCAGCTCGCCGCGCAGCACGGTGCGGCGCCGGGACCGCTGCACCTCCGGGTCGGGCACGGGCACCGCCGACAGCAGCGCCTTGGTGTACGGGTGCCGCGGGTCGGTCGCGACCTGCTCCGCGGTGCCTTCCTCGACGATCCGGCCCAGGTACATCACCGCGATCCGGTGCGACAGGTGCCTGACCGTGGCGAAGTCGTGGGACACGAGGACCATCGCCTGCCCGGTGTCCTGCTGGATCGACAGCAGCAGGTTGAGGATCTCCGAGCGGGTCGACAGGTCCAGCGCGGAGGTCGGTTCGTCGGCGACGAGGACGCTCGGCGAGAGCGCCAGCGCGCGGGCGATGCAGACCCGCTGCCGCTGCCCGCCGGACAACTCGTCCGGATATCTGTCGACGAACGCCGGATCGAGGGTGGCCCGGCCGAGCAGCTGGGCGGCGCGCTCGCGCATCTCGCCCCGGCCGATCCTGCCGTGGACCAGGAGTGGCTCGGCGACGGCGTGGCCGATCGTCTTGGTCGGGTCGAGGGCGCCGTACGGATCCTGGAAGATGACCTGGAGCCGGCCGCGCATCTCCTTGAGCTCGCTGCCGCGCGCTTTGCTGACGTCCTTGCCCTCCACCTCGACCGTGCCCTGGTCGGGCTTGAGCAGCCGGGCCATCAGCCGGCCCACCGTCGTCTTGCCCGATCCGGACTCGCCCACGATGCCGACCGTGGTGCCGGCCCGTACCTCCAGGTCGACTCCGTCGACGGCGCGGACGCTCTCCAGCGTCCGGCCCAGCATGCTGCGGCGCAGCGGGAACGACTTGGTCAGGCCGCGCACGCGCAAGACCACTTGATCCTCAGCCACGGACGGCCCCCTTCAGAATCAGGTCACCGGAGGCGACGCGCCCGCACCGGGTGCGGCGATCGTCGCCGATGGTGGTGTCGGCCTGTGGTCGCCGGCAGACGTCGTCGACGCTGTGCACGCAGCGGGGCTCGAACCGGCAGCCGCCGGGGAACTGCCCCGCCGACGGGACCCTGCCCGGGATGACCGTCAGGCTGGTCCTGGCCCGGCCCGCCTGCGGCACGGCGGCGAGCAGCGCGCTGGAGTACGGGTGCCGCGGCTCGTGGAAGAGCCGGTCGACGGGGGTCCGCTCGGCCATGTGACCGGCGTACATGACGACCACGTCGTCGCAGAAGTCCGCGACCACGCCGAGATCGTGGGTGACCAGCAGGACGGCCAGATCGAGGTCGCGCCGCAGATCGCGCAGCAGCTCCAGGATCTCGGCCTGGATCGTGACGTCCAGGGCGGTGGTCGGCTCGTCGGCGATCAGCAGCTTCGGGTCGCAGGCGATGGCGGCCGCGATCATGACGCGTTGCTGCATGCCGCCGCTCATCTCGTGCGGGTAGGACCCGAGCCTGCGTTCGGCGTTCGGGATGCCCACCCGGCTCAGCAGCTGTCCTGCCTGCTGGAGTGCCACCGACCGCCGCTCACCCAGGTGCAGCCGGCGCGCCTCGGCGATCTGGTCGCCGACGGTCATCGTCGGGTTGAGGCTGCTCATCGGCTCCTGGAACACCATGCCGACCGGCCCGCCCCGGATCCGGCGGAGCTCCCGCCGGCTGCAGTTGAGCAGGTCGACCCCGTCGAAGCGGATCGAGCCCGCCGCGACCCGGACGGCCGCGGGCAGCAGGCCCAGGATCGCCATGGAGGTCAGCGACTTGCCGCAGCCGGACTCGCCGATCAGGGCGACCGCCTGCCCCCTCCGTACCTCGAAGGTGACGTCCTCGACCAGCCCCGGCTGCCCGGCACCGCCGGGCAGATCGATGGTGAGGCCCTCGACGGACAGCAACGGCTCGGCGGCGTCGCTTCGTTGTCCCGGTCGTGCTGTCATGTCCGCCTCCTGACTCCGACGGCGTCGCGGATCGAGTCACCGATCGTGTTGAACGCGAGCACGGTCAGCACCATCGCGATTCCGGGCGGCACCACCGAGAAGGGCGAGTGGAACTGGTTGGTGTACGCGGATTTGAGCATCGAGCCCCAGCTGGCGTCGGGTGGCTGGACGCCCAGGCCGATGAAGCTCAGGCTGGCCTCGGCCAGGAGCGCGACGCCCATCAGGATCGTGACCTGAACCAGCAGCGGAGCGGCGATGTTGGGCAGGATGTGCACCCACAGGGTGCGCCGGGTGGACGAGCCGATGGCCACCGCCGAGTCGACGAAGGTCTCCTCCGCGACGGCCAGCGTCGCGCCGCGTACGACTCTGAACAGGCCGGGCGCGAAGATGATGCCGACCGCGAGCATGGCGTTGACCAGCCCCGGGCCGAGCACCGCGACGATGGCCAGCGCCCCGACCAGCGCCGGCAGGCTGAGGATCGTGTCGGCCAGCCGGCCCGCGACGGCGTCGACGACACCGCGGCGCAGGCCGGCCCACAACCCGAGCGGCAGGCCGATGAGCAGCGCCACGCCCACCGAGATGAGCGGGGCGATGACGGCGATGCGCGAGGCCTGGATGATCCGGCTCGCGACGTCGCGCCCGAACTCGTCGGTGCCGAGGGGATGCGTCCAGCTGAGCTCGGCGAACCTGTTGCCGAGGTTCTGCGCCTCCGGGTCGTGCGGGGAGACGAACGGACCGGCGATCGCCAGGAAGACGAGGAGGGCGATGAAGGCGACGGCGACCGCGCCGGCCGGCCGGCGCAGAATCGTCAGGACGACGTGCCGCGCGGGGCGCGAGCTCTTGGCGGCGGCGGGCGTGGGAGTCGTGGTCGTGGTGGTGGTGGTCATGCCGTACGCACCTTCGGGTTGATCCAGCCGTAGGCCAGGTCCACGATGAGGTTGATCGCCACCACGACCACGGCGCTGAACAGGACGTAGCCCTGGATCATCGGGTAGTTCCGTTGCAGCACCGAGTTGATGGCCAGGGAGCCGAGGCCGGAGATGCCGAACACGGCCTCCACCACGATGACTCCCCCGAGCAGTCGTCCGGTCTGCAGGCCGAGTACGGTCACGACGGGGATGGCCGCGTTGCGCAGGATGTGCCTGCGGACCAGCCAGGGTCCCGACGCGCCCCGGGCCCGTGCCGTGCGTACGTACGGGCGGGTGAGCACGTCGGCGACGCAGCCCCGGGTGTGTCTGGCGAGTTCGGCCGAGGTGGCCAGGCCGAGTGACGTGGCCGGGAGGATCACGTGGGAGAGCCACACCCCGAATCCCTCCCTGATGTCGACGTATCCGGTCGCCGGTAGCCAGGGGTTGGCCAGGGCGAACAGCGATACGAGCACCATCGCAAGCCAGAAGCTGGGCATCGCGATGCCGAGCGTGGCCAGGGCCGACACGGCCCGGTCGATCCAGCTGCCCTGGGTCAGGCCCGCGATGATCCCGGCCGTCACGCCGATCACGACCGCGACACCCATCGCCATCAGAGTGATGATCACGGTCGGCGGCGCCGCCTCGAGGATCGTCGAGGCGACCGGCCGGTTGCTGAACAGCGAGTTACCGAGGTCTCCTTGCAGCACGCCGGAGAACCAGCTGACGTACTGCTCCAGGACGGGCTTGTCCAGGCCGAGCTCGGCGCGGATCCTGGCCACTTCGGCCACCGTGGCGTTCTCACCTGCGATCACCTCGGCGACGTCGCCGGGGATCATCTGGACCAGCAAGAAGGTGAGTATCGAAACAAGCCACAAGACCAGCAGACCGCCGCCGAGCCGACGCATCACCATGCCTGCGCTCACCGCCACCTCCGTCCAGCACCGCGCGGAACGAAGACTGTGCTGGAGCCGGGCGAGACACTCGCAGGGTCCGTTGGTGTCACATGCATTCACCGCGCCGTTGTCCGATAATGGGACAAAATGTGCAATAGTTGTAAACGCCATGCTGCCCTGCGGCTACGTGGGCGTCAAGAGGGAGCCGTTGCGTAAATGGGCGGTTTCGGGATCGTTACCGGGCATCCGTCGAAGGCGGTGACCACCCGAAATGCCGGTCCCTCGGATGGCGGCGGGCGCAGGCCGGTTTCCACGTATAGCCGACCGGACGAGGGAGCACCCTGGGCCACACCACAGCATGGACACGTACTCTTTGTCCTCACACACATGGCAACCCCGGCGTTCGACCTTAGGATTCGCTCATGGCCGCAGAGTCACCCTTCACCGGCCTGACCAGTGTCACCAGCGGTTCCACCGTGATCACCCAGGAGAACCGGACGCTCCGCGACCTGGTGGAGATCTACCGTCACCTGTCCGGCCTGGCTCTCCAGGACGCCGACATCGGCACGGTCGCCCACCTCGTCGCCCACCGGACCGACGTCACGGTGGCCGTCATCAGCCAGAAGATGGGCATCCTCGCCGCGGCCTCCCCCGGCGAGAGCCACGAAAGCGCCATCCAGTACGTCCACGACCATCTGATCCATCCACGGCTGGCGCACATGCTCGCCGACGCCGGAAAGTCCCGCCACCCGCTCCGGCTGCCGGACCCGGCGCGCGGCCGGGCCCGCGTCGTGGCCCCGATCCTGGTCGGCGGCACCGTGCCCGCCTATCTCGTCTCGCTCGTCGGAGCGGCACCGGACCAGGGCGAGGACATCGACCTGATGATCGCCGAGCATGCCGCGACGATCTGCGGGGTGATCCTGGCCCGCGAGCGCGTCATCTTCTCGGCGGCCAGCCAGGTGCGTGACGACCTCATCGAAGGGCTGCTGTCCGGGTCCGGCCGGGACCACGACGAGGTCGTCCGCTGGGCGCAACATCTCGGCTACGACAGCGAGCGCGACCACCGCGTCCTGTCGATCATCATCGAACCGCCCGCGGGCGACACCCAGCGCAGCGCCCTGGTCGCCGAACGCGCCGCGGGCGCGACCGCGCGCCTGTTCACCGCCCAGTCCCCGGACGCGATCACCTCCGTCCGTACGGACGAGGTGGTCGTGGTGCTGACCGAGAGCACCACCCCGGGCTCCACCACCAGGGCCGAGCAGCTCGGCACCCTGTGCGTGCAACGCCTCGGGGCGCTGTTCCCCGACGTCGGCGTGTCCATCGGCGTCGGCGGCGCCTTCCGCGAACCGGCGCACATCGCCCGCTCGTACGAGGAGGCACGCAGGACCACCGAGGTGATCCGGCGGCTCGGCCAGCGCGGCGCCGTGGTCGCCTTCGACAAACTGGGCATCGGTCGCCTGCTGCTCCAGGTGCCCGACATCGAGACGCTGCGCGAGTTCGCCACGGACATCCTCGGCGAGGTGCTGCGCCACGAGAGGAAGCACCATTCGGAGTTCATCGCCACGCTGATGTGCTACTTCAGGGAGAACAACAGCCCGCAACGGGCGTCGAAGCTGCTGCACGTGCATCCCAACACGGTCACCTACCGGATCCACCGGATCGAGGAGATCACCGGACTGGACCTGAACGCCTATCGTGACCGCCTCGCCGCGCAGGTGGCCCTGGAGATCATCGACGCCCTCGACGTCAGTGCTTGACCTCGGGGGACGAATCGCCCGCCGTCACGACGGCCGCGGCGGAGTAGACGATGCCGGCGCCGGTCGACGAGTCGATGTAGCGCGGAATCCAGCCCTCGTCGTCGTCGACCGGGGTCGCACCCCACCCGTAACAGACGTGGAAGCCGGTCGAGGTGCTGACCCGGAACAGGAACATGTTGTCCGACAGCCGGCGTCCGGGGCTGACGAAGGCGTCCATCTCTCTCCTGGCCAGGTCCCAGGCGATCTCCACCTCCTCCAGCGTCGTCACCTCGATCATCAGGTGTTCGAGCCGGAGGTCGTCGCCCCCTTCGAGCAGGGCGATGCTGTGGTGGCGGGGATTGCACCGCAGGAACCACATCTCGCCGAGGTGCGCGCCGAGATTGATCGCGTCGGACACCTTCATGCCCATCACGCCGGCGTAGAAGTCGAGCCCCCGCTGGAGGTCCGGCAGCCGCAGCACGACGAAGCCCAGGCCGAGCGCGCCGGTGACCGTCCGCGACGTCGGCCGCCGGCCCTGGTAGGAGCCCGCCCTCTCCTCCTGGCCGACGAAGAACTCGTGCCGCAGGCCGAAGGGGTCGTCGAAGAAGATGAGCCGCTCGACGGAGCGCTCGGCCGCCAGCCGCGCCGAACCCTCCGTCACCTCGAACCCGGCGGCGCTCAGGTGGGCCGCGACGCCCTCCAGTGACTCCTCGGCGCCGATCTCCCAGCCGAGGTAGAGCAGCCGGTCGGAGTCTCCCGGGTGGATCGCGAGGCGGTGGGACCGGTCGCACCAGCGCACCCGGACCGTGCCGTCGGGCAGCCGGTAGGTCTCGAAGCCGAAGACGCGCGGGCCGAAGCCCAGCCAATCCTCCCCCGACGCGGACTGAACGCCGAGGTATCCGATGCTTCGCATGCCGCATCTCCTCGCACTTCGCGCACACAAGGTGCGCCACGACAAGAATACGCGGCCGGGGAAACGCGGCACCGCCGCTCAGGTCAGGGCGGCGCACAGCACCGGCTCGATGTCCGCCGCCGCCTCCTCCCCGTAAGCCTCGCGCAGGCGGGCCACGTCGGTGTCGGCGTCGATGACCCACTCCTGGGCGCCGTTCGTCTCCAGCACCAGCGTGGCGACGAGCGCCCCGAGCTGGGCGGCCCGCTCCAGCCCCAGCCCGCCGTTCCCGCCGGCCAGGAAACCGGCCCGGAACCCGTCGCCGACGCCGGTCGGGTCGGCGATCGTCCGGGCCGGCACCACCCCGACGTGCAGCGCGGTGCCGTCGCGGCCGACGATGTCGACGCCTCGGTCGGACAGGGTGGTCACCCGCAGGCCGACCCGGCCGGTGATCTCGTCGGAGTCCCAGCCGGTCTTGCGGATCAGCAGTTCCAGTTCGTACTCGTTGGTGAACAGGTAGGTGGCGCCGTCGACCAGAGAGCGGCACTGGTCACCGTCGAGGCGGGGCAGCTGCTGCGACGGGTCCGCGGCGAACGGCACACCCAGCGACCTGGCCTCCTCGGTCTGCGCGACCATCGCGTCCGGATCGCTGGCGCACACCATGACCAGCTCGGTGCCGTACCGCTCCACGATGGGGGCGAGTGCGATGTTCTTGGTCTCCGTCATCGCCCCCGGGTAGAAGGACGCGAGCTGGCACTGGTCGTCATCGGTCGTGCAGGTGAAGCGCGGGGTGTGGGCCGACTCCACGGTGAGGACCCCGCCGCAGTCGACGCCGTGCCGTTCGAGGATCGCCCGATAGCCGGCGAAGTCGGCGCCGACGGCTCCCACGAGCACCGGGCGTTGTCCCAGGACTCCCATGCCGAAGGCGATGTTCGCGCCGACCCCGCCCCGGTGGACGACGAGATCGTCGACCAGGAAGCTCAGTGACACCCGGTTGAGCCGGTCGGCCACGAGATGGTCCGCGAAGCGGCCCGGAAAGTGCATCAGGTGGTCGGTGGCGATCGATCCGATCACCGCGGTCGTCCCTGCGGGCACGGTTACTCCTCAGTGGATGTGGTCAGAAGACGATCGTGGTGCGGCCGTTCACCAGGACGCGGTCCTCGCAGTGCCAGGCCACGGCTCGCGCCAGCACGGTCCGCTCGATGTCCGCGCCGCGCCGCGTCAGCTCGCGCACGCTCGCGCGGTGCGACACCCGGACGACGTCCTGCTCGATGATCGGCCCCTCGTCGAGCTCCTCGGTGGCGTAGTGCGCGCTCGCCCCGATGAGCTTCACGCCGCGCTCCTTCGCCTGTTCGTACGGCCCGGCGCCGGCGAACGCGGGCAGGAAGGAATGGTGGATGTTGATCACCGGGACGCCGATCCGGTCCAGGAAGTCGCCCGAGAGAACCTGCATGTAGCGGGCCAGGACGAGCAGATCGACCCGGCCCCGCAGGAGGTCGAGCTGGCGCCGCTCGGCCTCCGGTTTGGTCGCCCTGGTCACCGGGACGTGCTCGAACGGCACCCCGAAAGCGGCCACCTCGCCGGCGAGGTCCGGATGGTTGGAGACCACCTGGCACACCTCGATGGGCAACTCACCCCGACGGGCCCGCCACAGCAGATCCAGCAGGCAGTGGTCGTACCGTGACACGAAGAGCGCCACCCGGGTCGGCGCGGAGACGGCGCGGAAACGGAAGTCCGCGCCGAGCCGGACCGCGACCTCCTCCCGGAACTCGCGCTCCAGCCGGGGCAGCTCCTTGTCCAGTCCGGGCAGGTGGAACACGACGCGCAGGAAGAACCGGCCGCCCGCGGGCCCGGTGGAGTCCTGGTCGGACTGCACGATGTTGGCCCCACGCCGATACAGGAACGACGAGACGCAGGCGACGATGCCCGGCCGGTCGGTGCAGGAGACGACCAGCCGGCCGACGTCGGGGGCCGTTCCGGTCACAGCGTGGCGGGGACGGCGTCGGCGGACAGCGCGGCCGCCCGGCGGAGCACGTCGGCCCGATCGGTCCGCTCCCACGGCAGGTCGAGGTCCGTACGCCCGAAGTGCCCGTAGGCGGCGGTCTGGCCGTAGATGGGGCTGTGCAGTCCGAGATACGTGCGGAACGCGGCGGGGCGCAGGTCGAAGTGCTCGGCCACCAGGGTCCGGATCAGCGACCGGCTCACCCGCTCGGTGCCGAACGTCTCGACGAGCACCGAGACCGGCCTGGCCACCCCGATGGCGTACGCGACCTGCACCTCCACCCGGCGGGCGAGGCCGGCGGCGACCACGTTCTTGGCGACGTGACGCGCCGCGTAGGCCGCGGACCTGTCGACCTTGGAGGGGTCTTTGCCGGAGAAGGCGCCGCCGCCGTGCCGGGCGAATCCCCCATAGGTGTCCACGATGATCTTGCGTCCGGTGAGGCCGGCGTCACCCACCGGGCCGCCGATCACGAACCTGCCGGTGGGGTTGACCAGCAGGCTGCGGTGGAGCGCGTCGGCGTCGTACAGCTCGGCCGGCAGCTCCGGGATGACGACGTGCCGCCAGAGGTCCTCGCGGATCCGCTCCAGCGTGGCCTCCTCGGCGTGCTGGGTCGAGATCAGCACCTGCTCCACGCCGACCGGGACGTCACCCTGGTAGCGGACCGACACCTGGGTCTTGCCGTCCGGGCGCAGGTAGCCGAGCGTCCCGTCCTTACGCACGGCGGCGAGCCTGCGGGACAGGCGGTGCGCCAGCGCGATCGGCATCGGCATGAGCTCGGGCGTCTCGTCGGTGGCGTAGCCGAACATCATGCCCTGGTCACCGGCACCGGCGCGGTCGAACTCGTCGCCCGAGCGGTCGCTGCGATGCTCGTGCGCCAGGTCGACGCCCTGCGCGATGTCGGGTGACTGCTTGTCGAGCGCCACGAGGACGGCACACGAGTGACCGTCGAAGCCGTAGGCGCCGTCGTCGTAGCCGATCCTGTTGACGGTGTCCCGGACGATCTGCGTGTAGTCGAGCAGCTTCGGCGTGGTGATCTCCCCTGCCAGGACGACCATGCCGGTGGTGATCAGGGTCTCGCAGGCGACCCGGGAGCAGGGATCGAGGGTCAGGGCCGCGTCCAGCACGGCGTCGGAGATCGCGTCGGCGATCTTGTCCGGGTGGCCCTCGGTCACGGACTCGGAGGTGAACACGTAGTCGTCGTCGATCATTGCGCGGGCTCCTCGTGCGATGGGTTGAGCAGGTTCAGGGGGTGGGCGCCGGTCAGCTCGGACCGCACGGCGGCGGCTCCGGCGACCATGGCCGCGAGCTTGGCCCTGGCGACGGGCGCGGAGATGTTACGCAGCCCGCAGTCGGGGTTGATGACCAGCCGTTCGGCCGGGACGAGGCCGAGCGCGGTGCGGATCCTGGACGCGACCGCCTCCGGGGTTTCCACGTCAGAGGACTTGACGTCGATGACGCCGAGCCCGATCGTGCGGTCCCAGCCGAACTTGTCGATCACCGGCAGATCCGCGTAGCCCTTGCGCGCGAACTCCAGCACGAGCTGGTCCACCTCGGCGTCGAGCACGGCGGGGAACAGGAAGTCGTAGTGCCCCTCCCACGAGGGGCGCGCGTAGCGGTTGCCGTAACAGACGTGCAGCGCCCAGGTGACGTCGACGCCCTCGGTGACGATGTTGACGGCCTCGATCGCCGTCTTCACCTCGCCGGGGTAGCCGGCCAGGAAGGGCTCGTCGATCTGCAGCAGCCGCGCACCGCGCGCGGCCAGGGCGCGCGCCTCTGCGTTGAGCACGCGCGCGATCGCCGGCACGAGCTCGGCGGGGTCGTCGTACGCCTCGTTCCGCACCCGCCGCGACAGCGAGAACGGCCCGGTGAAGGAGAACTTGACCGGGTCCGAGGTCTGCTCGGCGGTGAAGGAGAAGTCGTCGGCCAGCATCAGCGGCGCCGTGTCCGTGACCGACAGCCGCTCGGTGACCCTGGCGTCGTAGTAGTCGAAGTAGAAGTCCTTCGCCGTCTGCGGGATGTCGATGCCCGGCATCCTGGCGAGGAAGTAGTCGATGTCGTTGTCGCGGCGCAGCTCGCCGTCGGACACGATGTCGATGCCGGCCAGCTCCTGGTCCCGGAGCGCCGCCTTGATCGCCATGTCGTGCAGGTCCCGGAGCTGCGCGTAGCTCATCCGGCCGCGGTAGTAGTCGGTTTTCAACCGTTCCATCCACTCCGGGACGGGGTAGGAGCCGACGACGCTGGTGGGGAGCAGCGGCAGCCCGCTCATCAGGTCGGACATCAGTCCCTCACCTGCGCCGTCATCGTGACGATGTTGCCGCCCACCCGGTGTGCGAAGGGCACGTAGCGCACGTCGAAGCCGTTGCGCCGGCCCACGTGCGCCAGCAGTGGCCCGTTCACCCAGTTGACGACGGACCCCTCGTACTTGCCGGGGCCCCGGAAGTTGGTCCGGTACGCCTGCACGTCGGTGACGAACAGGTCATGGCAGACGAGCCTGCCGAACGGATGCAGCAGTTTCAGGCTGTCGGCGAAGCTCGCCACCGCCCCGTTGTTGACGTGCATGCGGATGTCGGCGCCTGATTCGAGCAGCGGCCGCAGCAGCTCACCGCTCATCTCCGGCGCGAGGGCGTAGAGGTCGAGCCCGGCCAACGGGACGTACCTCTCCTCCAGCCTGACCAGGTCCCACACCGCCCGCCAAAAGGCGACGGCGGCGTCCACGTCGGCGAACCGGGCCGGATCGACCTCGGCCAGCAGCCCCGGCCCGAGCCGCAGCAGCTTGTGCACCAGGACCGGCAGCTCGTCCACCGCGGCCCCTGCCGACTCGGCGAGCCCGGCCACGCCGGCGTCGTCGAGGTAGGCGCGGACCTGCACGCCGTAGGTCCGCCCGCCCAGCTGGGCGACCTCGTCGGTCGGCAGGTTGTCATAGACGTTGGAGACGTAGACGAGGAAGACCTTGTACTTCAGGAAGCCGAGCGAGGTGCACGGCGCCGTAGCGTCCAGCACGAACGAGCTGATCCGTGCCCGGTGCTCGCCCACCGCCTCGCGGGCCAGGTCGAGCACATGCTGGGAGTAGTCGCACATCATGTAGTGCAGGCGCCGGTAGTAGTCGCGCCCGTGCTCGACGTCGAGAGCGCGGAACTCGTCGAGGAAGACCTTCGCCTGACTGCCGTTGCCCACCCCGAGCTCGACGACGTAGAGCTCCTCGGGCAGGGCGTCGCCGTCGGCCAGCGCGTCCCAGACCTCGAAGAGGTCACGGATCACGTCCCGCGCGGCGTCGTGGTTGTGCGCGTCGCTCTCCCCGCCCGGCAGCGCCTGCTCGTATCCCCGGCCAGTGGACTTCTCCCAGAGGTCCAGGTCCTTCCAGTAGCGGGCGTTGAACTCCCAGACGCAACTGCCGCTGCCCGGCCCCCAGTCCTCCAGCGGGACCCGGCCGCTCTCCCGCTCCCGCCGCAGGGCGGCGGTGACCTCCTCAAGGGACATGCCGGCACTGCGTCGTACGTCGACCGCGATCTCGATGGCGTCGTCCCGGACGCCCAGGGGCACGATGGCGGGGCCGGGTCCCGCGCTCAGTTGTGGGCACAGCAGGATCGGCCTGACGTCGACCACCTCGCGGAAGTTCGACTTGTACTGGACCCAGTCGCACACGAGCCGGACTTTGCCGAGGTCCGTGACCTCCCGCAACGCCTCGACAACGGGCGCGAGCGAGGTCATGAGGTCCAGGGGACTCGTACCGCTGAGTTTGGCGTGGGGCCGGAAGTCAACGAGCATGACCGATGCCCTCCATGGGGTGGTGGTGGTTGTGATCGGGAAGCGCGGCCGGCGGCTGGGGGATGCCGGCCCGCCGCAGGATGTCGGGCACGCCGTGCTCGAAGCCGAGCGCCATGAGGTGCACGCCCGCGACGCCGGGGATCGTGGCGAGCCGCTGGACGGCCTCCACGCACATCCGGATCCCCTCCTCGGCGACCCGATCGGTGGGAACCCCGCGCAACCTCCGGTCGACCTCGTCGGGAACGTGCACGCCGGGCACGGCGGTGCGCATGTACTCCAGGGCACGCAGCGAGCGGATGGGGCCGACGCCGGCGATGACCTTGCAGTGGTCGGTCACGCCGAGATCCCGCAGGCCCGCCATCCAGCGCTCGAACACCTCGAAGTCGAACACGTACTGCGTCTGGACGAAGCCCGCGCCCGCGCTCACCTTCTTGGCCAGCCGGCGGGCCCGGAACCGCAGCGGCGGTGCGAACGGGTTCTCCACCGTGCCGATCAACCAGGCCGGGCGGGCGGAGACGGCCTCGCCGGAGATGAGCACGCCGTCGTCCCGAAGGGTGCGCGCGGTCCAGACGAGTTGCACCCCGTCGAGATCGAAGACCGGCTTGGCCTCGGGATGGTCGCCGAACCGGGGATGGTCGCCGGTCAGCAGCAGCACGTTCGGGATGCCGAGGGCGCCCGCCGCAAGCAGGTCCGACTGCAGGGCCATGCGATTACGGTCGCGGCAGGTCAGCTGCATCACCGGCTCGACGCCGGCGCGCTGGGCGAGCAGGCTGCCGGCCAGGCTCGACATCCGGACGTTCGCCCCCTGGTTGTCGGTGACGTTCGCGGCGTCGACCCAGCCCCGCAGCAGATCCGCCTTACGCGTGACCGCCTCCGCGTCGGCCCCTCTGGGCGGGCCGATCTCGGCGGTGACGGCGAACCTGCCGGCTTCGAACGCGGCACGCAGCCCGCTCATCGCGGGCTCAACCCCAGCTCGCGTCGCAGCAGCGGGCGGGGTTCGTCCTCGCTGTACGCCACAGCCAGCCCGTCGTCACGCCCCTGCCAGTAATTCACCCACGAGCTGCGGTCCCATTCGCGGTGATCGACCGGGCGCTGCAGCAGATCCAGGTCGGCGCCGTGCCCCGCGCCCTGCGCCCGCTCGATCGCGGTCACCCAGACGCAGACCAGATCGGGATGCACCTCACAGCGGCCGTCGGCCGCCACGCCCCCGCAGGGGCCGTTGCGCAGCTGCTTCGGGCAGGTCATCGGGCAGGTGTAGCCGGTGTCGGGCAGCGCGCACTGGCCGCACATGCGGCATCCGTACAGCTGCTCCTTCGCCACCCGCTCCACCCGGGTGAACCACCCGTAGGCCGGCCGCCTGCGTTCGAGCCAGGCCGCGAGCCTCCGGTACAGGTGGTTGGCGGCGAGGACACGGTGCAGGCCGTAGCTGAGCCGCGCCCCGGCCCGGGGGACCACAGGGCGAGGCCAACCGCCACCGCCCGCACACTGCTCGCCGAAGCCCACGATCTACTCCCTCTGGCTGAACGGCTCACCGCCGACGCCGGTGAATGTCGTTCAACCGCTGAGATCGAGGCTGCCAGAGCGCTCAACGCGTGTCTTAGGCCCGCGCACCAACGCTGAAGGGCCGTTCATTGTGACGACCCACAGGGCAGCTCAGGAGTCGAGCACCGCGGCGACGGCCTCGGGCGGGGAACGCCGCCCGGGATTCCCTCTCGCGGGCGACGGCTCGATCACGATTGCCGGCTTCTGAGCACCATGCCGGGGGTGACGCCGCGGAAGTTTCCTGATTCCACGGTGATGACGCCGTTGACCAGTACGTAGTCGATGCCGCTTGGCGCGGCGGGAGTGGCGAAGGTGGCGTTCTCGCCGATGGTTGCCTCGTCGAAGATGACGATGTCGGCGTGGTTGCCTGTTCGCAGCACTCCTCGGTCCGTCAGGCCCATGATCGCTGCCGGTACCGCGGTCATCTTCCTCAGCGCGGTCTCCAGCGGCAGCGCCTGCTTGTCTCTGACGTACTCACCGAGGACCTTGGGGAACGCGCTGTAGTTACGCGGATGACAGGGCGCGAGCCACGGCTGGTTGAAGCCGTCGGTGCAGATCGAGACGTACGGCAGGGCGAGATAACGCTTGACCGACTCGTCGCTGGAACTGATGTCGGTGCCCATCAGGGTGTCCTGGCTCTCGAAGGGGAGCATTTCCAGGATGAGGTCGGCGACGCCTTCCGGTGTCGCTTCAACGCCGCGGGCTTTCAAGATCCCCGACAGCGTTATGCCTTGCCAGCGCTTCTGAGAGGTGTCGGTCCAGTCGAAGACGACTACGAGGTCGCCGTTGCCGTTGTGGTAGCGGGTGATGCGGTCGAGGATGGCGGCTTTGATCTGTTCCGGGTCCTGGCGGTCTTTCTCGATGAGGAGTTCGCTGGGGATGAAGATGGACGGGTTCCAGCCGAAGAACGTGTAGGGGTACTGGTCGCCGGCGACGTCGAGGCCGTCGGCCCTGGCTGCTTCGATCGCGGCGATGACCGCTGCGGTCTTCCACTGGTTACAGGCGCCGTCGGTCTTGAGGTGGGACAGCTGGATCTGGACGCCGGAGTCGCGGCCGATCCTGATGGCCTCCTCGACCGCGGCGAGCAGGTCGTCCCCCTCACTGCGCATGTGGCTGGCGTAGAAGCCGCCGTGCCCGGCCACCACGGATGCGCACGCGGTCAACTCGGCCGTCCTGGTGGAGAGGCCGGGGATGTACTCCAGCCCGGTCGACATTCCGAACGCGCCGTCCGCCAGTCCCTTCCCGACCATGGCCAGGAGGGTCTGGAGCTGGGCCTCGGTCACCTTGCGCCGGCCGTCGGGGATTCCGCACGCCATACGGGCATAGCCGTGTGCCACGAGCGTGCCGAAGTTCACCGCGGGCGGCTGGGCATCGAGGCGGGCGAGCAGCTCGCCGGGAGGCATCTTGGCCATGCCGCAGTTCCCGGCGAGCACGGTCGTGATGCCCTGCCGCAGATAGTTCTGAAACAGCAGGTAGGAAGGGTGGTCGAACAGGTCGAGATCGGTATGTGTGTGCAGATCGATGAACCCTGGGCAGACGATCCGTCCCGCCGCCTCGATCACCTCCGTATCGGGTCCGATCTCTACAGCGTCATCGCCCACATAGCTGACCCGGCCGCCGGTGATCACCAGAGTTGTGCCGTACGGCCGGGCGGGGTCCATGGTGATGACCTTGCCGCCGCGGATGACGATGTCCGTCATGTGAGCTCCTTAGCTGGGATACCGAGTTGTTCCGCGGTGAAGCGGGCGAGCACCTCGCGTGCCGTACTCGACGACTTGTAACCGAGGGTCGTGCGAAGGGCGAGGCTCTCGGCGATCGCGGTGAACCGTTCGCGCACCTCGGGGAGCGGCGCGACCGGGTGCAGCGTGCCGTTCTCGACACCGGCGGTGAACACGGCGAGTACGGCATCGGCCCAGCGCTGCGACATCCGGACGCACTCGTCGAGGAAGGCAGGATGACGCCTGACTCTGCCCCAGACCTCCAGCCACAGCAGGTACTCCTCGAAGGTGCCCTGGTCACGGGGGATACTGAGCTCGAGCAGATGGCGTACGTGCTCGACGGTTCCCGCGTCGTCATCGAGGAGCCGCTGCAGGGTGGCGTGCAACTGATCGCCGGCCCAGCGGAACGCGGCCAGAAGCGCCTCGTCCTTGCTTCGGAAGTAATAGTGGATGCTGGCCTTGGAGACGCCTGCCTCGCGAGCGATGTCGGCGATGCGGGTGGCGTCGATCCCGCGCTGAGCCATGATCTTGCAAGCGGCCCGCCGGATCCGGTCCTCTGGACTGTCAGGAACGGGGTCGAGGCTGCCCTGCCCCTTCCAGGCCGCCGCGAGTTCGTGGAGCAGGGCCGCGTCCTCACCGCCCGCATGGAGCGTGGTTTCTATCCGCTTGGTCATCCGCCAGGCCCTGCGGTAGCCGGTGCCGAGCGCCTCCGCCACCCGGTTTGGCCTGGTCTTTCCCGGTGCGTCCACGATGAGGACGACCGCGTCCAGCCAATCTTCGAGGGGTACGGGCGAGCCGGCGAACGGCGTGCTCGCGGTCGGGTAGACGTGCGCGCCGCAACTGTCGCACGCGTAGGCGCGGCGGCGTGAGATGCGATGGAAGGAGCGTTCGGCGTCGCATCGCCTGCAGCGCGGCTTGCCGCCGCCGGGTGCGTGGACCGTGGCCCAGAGCAGCGCCAGCGCGGCATCCCCCTTACTTGTCTCTAGTGAAATCTGCACTCACCGTTCTCTAGGCAAATACAAGGAGATTTATCCCTTGACATGCCATATTTCCGAATGGAACTGTTTGCCGCATTAAACATGTACCTGTAGAAGCATCACAAGGGGGACCCGAATGAGTGAGGCCCCGGCCGCGCGGTTCATCACCGAGCTCACCTGGGACGCGCTGCCCCCCGAGGTGATCGAACGGGCCGTCATGTGCCTGACCGACACGCTCGCCGCCATGATTGCCGGACGTACGACCACGTCTTCGCTCGTCGCCGACGACCTCGCGCGGACCTGGTGGCCGGCCGGCTCCGCGACCTCGGTCATCAGCGGGAAGCGGCTGGGCACCCCCGGCGCCGCGTTCGCCAACGCGGTCGCGGCCAACGCCGTGGACGTGGACGACTGCGGCATCTACACCTGGGGACACCCGGGCGCCCAGATCGTACCGACCGCGCTGGCGCTGGCCGAAGAACACCACCTCACCGGTCGCGAACTCATCACCGCGATCGTCGTCGGCTACGAGATCGCCTTCCGCGCCGGGCGCTGCGTCAACAAGGAGCAGAGCGAGGTCCGCTCGGCGGAGCGCACCTACCGGGCCTGTGGTTCCTGGGGTGCCGTGGCCTGCGCCGCGATCGCCTGCCACGTCCTCGGTCTCGACCAGAAGACGACGACGCACGCGCTGGGCATCGCGGAATACGACTCGCCACACCTGCCGATGATGCGCGCGATCGACACTCCCGGCATGGTCAAGCACGGCGTCGGGTTCGGTGCGCTCACCGGCCTCCTGTCCACCGAACTGGCCAAGCGTGGCTTCACCGGCATCCAGCCCAGCCTCGACCTTGAGGAGTTCCGCCCGTTCACCGACGACCTGGGCGCGGACTACTACCTGCCCCGCGGCATCACCTTCAAGCGGTACTCCAGCTGCGCCTGGACCCATCCGGCGCTGCTGGCGGTCGAGGAACTACACAAGAAGAACCCGCTGACACCGGAGACCATCGAACGCGTCGTCGTCGAGACCTACCCCGATGCCGTACGGCTGGGCACCCGGATGCCGGAGACGACCGAGGAAGCACAGTTCAACATGGCGTGGCCGGTCGCGGCGATGCTGGCGGACGGCCGGGTCGGCCCTGATCAGATGGCGGACGCACGGCTGGCCGATCCGCTGATCGGGGGCCTGGCCAGGCGGGTCGAGGTCGTCGTATCAGAGGAACTCAGCCGCCTCTACTACCTGTCGGAGGTGAACGATCCGGAGGGCAGCGACTCGGCGATCGTCACGGTCACGCTGACCGACGGCACCGTGCTCACCTCCGGCCGGGTCGACCACGTTCTCTACCCGGAACCTGGGTGGACGCCGGAGGAGATCCGGGAGAAGTTCACCTGGCTGGCCACCGACCGGCTGGAACCCGCGTCGATCCCGCGGCTGCTGGAAGGTCTGACGAACGTGGAGTTCGCCGACGACAGCGCCGCCCTCATGGGCGACCTGGCGTCGTCTTTGACACCGCAGCGAGGAGCCCTCTGATGAAGCCGGCGAAGATTCTCACCACCGTTGCCGGGCTGATCGTCGCGCTCAGCGCGTGCGGCGGCCTGGCGTCCAGCCCGCCCGCTCCCGAAGTGGCCGCATCTTCTGCCGCGCCCGCAGGAGCAGCCGACCCCGAGGCGCAGAAGCTGCTTCCCGAGCGGATCAAGTCGGCCGGCGTACTCAAGGTCGCCAGCAACATCCCGTATCCACCGTGGGAGATGTACACCACGGCCGGAGGGAAGCAGCCGACCGGCATCGACTACGACCTGAGCCAGGCGATCGGCGCGAAGCTCGGTGTCAAGGCATCTTTCGATCAGACCGCGTTCGACGCGATCATCCCGTCGCTGCTGGCCGGTAAGGCCGACATCATGATGGCCGGCACCTTCGACACCCCCAAGCGGCGCGAATCGCTGAACTTCGTCGACTACGCCAAGGACGGGTACTCCATGCTCGTCGCCAAGGGCAACCCGCAAGGGCTGAAGGACGTTGCCGACCTGTCAGGTAAGACCGTGGCGGTGCAGTCCTCCACCTCGGAGGAGGCCTCGATCGACAAGCTCAGCAAGAAGTTCAAGGCCGAGGGCAAGCCGGGTGTCGAGGTCCTCCGCTTCCCCGGCGACAGTGAGGCGTTCCTGGCCATCAAGAGCGGCAAGGCGGCGGCCAGGGTCCAGGCGACCTCCGCCGCCGCGTACGCGGTCAAGACCTTCGAGAACGGCGCCGCCTTCGAACTCGTCGACGCCCCCTCGGTCACCGCGGAGTTCGGCGGCGGCATGGAGGGCATCGGCGTCAACAAGACCGACACCGAACTCCTCAAGGCCGTCCAGGCCGCACTTCAGTCGCTGATCGACGACGGCACCTACCTCAAGATCCTCACCAAGTACGGCGTGCAGGACATCGCCGTACAGAAGGCAGAGGTCAACCAAGGTGAGTAGCTCAGGAGACCGGCCGCCACCCGCGGCCGTAGTGCCGATCCGCCGTTACGGCCGGTGGGCGGCGGCGATCCTCATCGCGTACCTCCTGTTCTCGCTCGGCTGGTCGCTGCTGCGTAACCCCAACCTCGACCTGCCGACGATCGGGCAGTATCTCTTCGCGCCCTCGATCATGTACGGGCTCGTCGTCACGATCCAGCTAACCGTCATCGCGATGGTCATCGGTGTCGTCGGCGGTGTGGCTCTCGCGGTGATGCGGCTGTCGGGCAACCCGGTGCTGGCCGCGGTCGCCTGGGGTTACATCTGGTTCTTCCGCGGCACACCACTGCTGGTCCAGATCATCTTCTGGGGATTCCTCGGCGCGCTTTACCCCAACCTGGTGCTCGAAATCCCGCTCACCGGCATCGTGTTCGCCTCCGTGCCCACGAACGCGGTCGTCGGCGCGGCCACCGCGGCCATCATCGCGCTGGCCACGCACGAGGCGGCCTACTGTGCCGAACTCGTCCGCGCGGCGATCATCTCGGTCGACTCCGGGCAGCGCGAGGCGGCCATGTCGCTCGGCATGCCAAGTGCGCGCCGCATGCGGTTCGTCATCCTGCCGCAGGCCATGCGGGTGCTCATCCCGTCCCTGGGCAACGAGTCGATCTCCATGCTCAAGATGACCGCGCTCGTCTCCGTCATCTCCGGTCTCGACCTGATGACCAGCGTCCAGCAGATCTACCAGCAGAACTTCAAAATCATCCCGCTGCTGGTCGTCGCGTCCCTCTGGTATCTGCTGCTGACCTCGGTACTCAGCGTCGGCCAGCACTACGTCGAGCGATACTTCGGCCGCGGCTTCAGCGATGCCGCCGTCCGCCGTAAACCGCGCCGGCCGGTCGAGGACGCGCCCGTTGTCGTAAGAGAGCCGGTTCATCCTGATCAACCGATGGTCCGGGCCGAGCAGGTTTGGAAGTGGTTCGGCGCCACCGACGTGCTCAAAGGCGTCGACCTCACCGTCTACCCACGGCAGACCTTCGTCCTCCTCGGTCCGTCGGGAAGCGGCAAGTCGACCCTGCTGCGCTGCGTCAACGCCCTGGAGCAGATCGACGCCGGCGTACTGGAGGTCGAAGGCGACCGGATCGGCGTACGGCGTGACGGGGAGCGCCTGCATGAGATGACCGAGGCCCAGATCTGCGCCCAGCGGGTACGCATCGGCATGGTCTTCCAGCGGTTCAACCTGTTCCCGCACATGACCGCGATCGAGAACGTCACTCTCGGCCCCCGGCGCGTACTCGGCCTGTCCCGCGACCAGGCCGAGGCCGAGGCCGTCCGGCTGCTGACCCGGGTCGGCCTCGCCGACAAACTGGACAACTACCCGGCCCAGCTCTCCGGCGGCCAGCAGCAGCGCGTCGCCATCGCCCGTGCCCTGGCCATGAAGCCGCACCTCATGCTGTTCGACGAGCCCACCTCGGCCCTCGACCCCGAACTCGTCGGCGAAGTACTCGACGTCATGAAGGTCCTGGCCAGGAACGGCATGACGATGATCGTGGCCACGCACGAGATCGGCTTCGCCAAGGAAGTGGCCGACCAGGTCGCCGTACTCGACGGCGGCGTCATCATCGAGTCAGGCCCACCCGCGGAATGCCTGGTCAACCCCAAGGAAGAGCGCACCAAGGCGTTCCTGTCCAAAGTCCTGGAGCTGTAGCCGTGCCTGAAATCCTCATCGTCGGCGCCGGAGTAGTGGGCGCGTCCACCGCGTTCCACCTGGCCGCACAGGAGTCTGTGAAGGGAAGCTCGGTCACCGTGCTCGACGCACGGCACGCCGGCGAGGGCATGAGCAGCCGCTCATCGGCTCTGGTCCGCATGCACTACACCTTCGACCAGGAGGTACGGCTCGCCGTCGACAGCCTGACCTACTTCCGCGAATGGGCAGAGCGGATCGGCCGTCCCCCGGTCTTCCGTGAATGCGGTTTCATCCGGATCGTCGGCCCAGGCGAGGAGGAGCAGCTCAGGAAGAACGTCGAAATGCAGGTGGCCTGCGGAGCGGAGGCCGAGGTCATCACCGCTGCCGACGTCCTGGAGCTCGAGCCCGGCTGGCAGGTGGACGACGTGGTGGCCGCCGCGTACGAGCCCAGGGCCGGGTACGGCGACGGCGCCGTTGTCGCCGGCGACTTTCTTGCCAGAGCCAGGGAACTGGGCGTCGGTTACCGCCCCAACACCCCGGTCCGCGCCCTCATCGAAGAAGGCGGCCGAGTACGCGGCGTCACCACCGACGACGGTGACATCCTGGCCGACCTCGTCATCCTCGCCACCGGCGTCTGGACTCGCCCGCTTCTCCAGGGCATCGGTGTCGACCTGCCCATCGAATCCGAGTACCACGAGGTGGCCGTCCTGCGTGACGGCGGCAACGGCGCCGCCAGCCGTACGGCCTGCATCGACTCGGGGACCGGTACCTACTTCAGACCGGAGCCCGGGGCGGGCCTGCTCCTCGGCGAGTTCACCGGCCCCAGGGACGGCATCGACCCGGACGACTTCCCTCAGGTACCCGGTGACCTGGCCGTCGAGATGGTCGGCCGCGCCGCCCGCCGCATCCCCGCCCTGGCCGAGGCCGGCATCGCCGGCGGGGTCACCGGCGTCTACGACCTCACCCCCGACGCCCGCCCCCTGCTCGGGCCCACGTCAGGGCTGGAAGGACTGATCGTCGCCGCGGGCTTCTCCGGCATGGGCTTCAAGATCTGCCCCGCCGTCGGCCGCGCCCTCGCCGAACTGGCCCTGGACCGGACCCAGACCATCGACATCTCCGCCTTCAATCCCGACCGCTTCGCTGAGGGGAAGCCGATCACGCCGCTGTACGGATACTCCGACGACTGACCGGACCGACGTCGGCTTCGCCAAGCTGACACTCTGCGATCGTCGCCGGCGCGGTCTGTACCTTCGACCACGTGACTTCGTCGACCCGGCCCCTCGTCTCTCGGATGGTCATGGCCTCCTCGATAACGAAGCCCACTCCGATCATGCGGGCCAACACGGCGTCCTTCTGGGCGCGCAGCACATCGTCGACCTTCTCTTCGATCGTGACGAGATAGTCGGTGATCTCGTTCATGGTCAGCTGCATCGCAAGCTGCGCCATAACCGCTGCAGCAGTAGCCAGAAGCGCCGGGTTGGGCGCAACCGATCCGGGCCCCTTCGCGATCTGGAGCCACGACTTGATCGAGCCCGGCCGCCCCACCATGGCATGGCTGACGCCTGGAGTCTTGCTTTCCATCAACCCGCATCTCTCGGCAAGCTACGCGGACTCCTTGGTCAGCTTCACCCAGCGACCTGAGTTGGCGGCAATCTCGGAACCTGCCTGTGCGGCTCCAGCCCCGATACCGAGGACGCCGCCCGCTACGACGGGCGGCCACTCGACTCTTCTGGCGCCGACGCTGGGCCCGCGGCGTTCGGTGTTCCCCTCGAGTACGTTCCCGGGGCGATCGGACGGCCGCCGCGTCCGCAGGTCCAGAAGGCGGGGCAGGTCAGCGGCGGCGGGAGGCGCAATTCACACAGGTCTTGATGGCCGGGAGGACTTTCAGGCGCTCGATGGGGATGCGTTGCCCGCACCTCGCGCAGGTCCCGTAGGTGCCATCGCGTAGCCGCTCGGAAGCGAGGTCCAGTTCGGCGAGGTGTGTCAGGGCCTGATCGAGAAGGGCCTGGACGTGGGCCCGCTCGAACGCCGTGGACGTGCCCTCTGGGTCGTGCTCGTCGTCGGAGGCCGTCAGCGCCGACGATGTGACGATCCCGTCCCGGTCGCGGCCCAGCAGGGCGATACGGTCCGTGGTTCTGCGGCGGTCGGCGTCGAGCAGTTCGTGTATGGTCGCCTGCTCGGAGAGGGAAAGCGCGGCGTCCCGACGGTGTTCGGTCATCACGGCTCCTCACCTTCCCCACCAGATTATTCGCCGCCCTTCCCTGGAGATGACCTGGGCAGGGGTGGTCCTGGGCCTTTCGCCCGCGAATGCCACGGCCGCGGCCGAAACGCCCCAGAGCTCGGCCGCCAGGTCACGGCCAGCGCACCTCCGGGGTGCGTTCCACGAACTGCGCGTACCGCTCGAACGCCCGCTCAACCTCTGCCCGGTCGCTTCCGCGGAGCGGTGAGAGCGGCTGCACGGCGATCCGTACCCGGCTCTTCGTGAGGGTGCGTTTCCAGATGGCCACGACCCGGCCGGCGCGCACCACCGTGGACTGGAAGATCCCGTTGTTACCGGGGATGATGGCCGCCTTGTGCTCGTCGGCGACCATGAGTGAGCGGTCTTTGTAGCCCAGCAGGTATTCGTCGAACCCCGGCAGCACGAGCACCTCGTCGTCGCCCGCCGGGGAAGGGGCGGTGTCGAGGAGCGCCGCGTCGACGTACGTCTCCACCCCGTCGACGGTCACCCGGGCCAGCGCGTCGCCGGCCACGGCGATGCCGCGTTTGGCGTCGGCCGCGGTCAGGCCGGCCCAGCCCGCGAAGTCTTGCCTTGTGGTCGGTCCACGGCCGCGGAAGTAACGCAGGGCGATGGTGCCCAGCGCCTCGTCGCGCTCTGGCCGGTGCGGGTCGGGAACCCACTCGTCGAGCAGCACGAAGCTCTGCTCGTTGCCGATGTTGGGGGCGATGCACAGCAGGCCCCGCTGGCTGGCGTACCACAGCAGGTGGTAGCCGCGCTGGCCACTGGTGTCGATGCCCTTGCCGGCCAGCACGGCCAGGCACTCCGACCGGCTCAGCCGCCCGCCGCCGGTCAGGGCCGCGCCCAGCACCTCCATGGCCTGAACGGCGGTCTCCTCGGAGAGGCCGAGGTATTCGCGCCGCCGCGCCGCACCGCTCAGCACCCGGACGCCCATCAATTCGACCATCCAGCGGGCGTCGCGGGACGGGACGAAATGGATGGTGCCGCGCATCGGCCACGTGCGCAGCGCCTCACGCCGCTCCAGCGCGGCGGTGACGTCGGCGGCGGTGCATCCGGGCAGTCTCACGCCGAACGACCACAGACCGCTGGCCAGGTCTTGCGCCTGCATCGCCCCGAGCCAGCTCACCACCTCGGCCACGCCCGTCGCCCGCCCGGCACCACCGGGCGACGCTCGTAGCAGCAGGCTGGACATCCGCAGGCCGAGCACCTGCTGGGGGGAGAGTTCCACGGGTCAACCGTATCCTTCGCCGCCGACAATCCCGCCGATGTGATCGCCTGTCGTCTCACCAGGAAGGGGGTGTGCGGGCGGGTCTTACGGGCGGGCGGCCTGAACCCCTGGGTGTACGTCAGGCCGCCCGCGGCCCCGCCGGCCGGGCTCGACCCCCGACCGGCGGGACTGCTCATCGAGCCTGGCCGACGAGCAGGCGGCGCCACCACTCGTGCGCCTCCTCACGGCGCCACCATTCAGCCGTCCAGGACACGGGCGGCACGCCCCGGCGGGAAAGGGTCCGGCGGCGGATCTGGTAGACGCCGGCGCAGGAGACCAACTCGTAGGCGGTCATCTGGCAGGAGCAGGTGTGCGCGACGACCCGGCCGGGCCCGAGACCCTGCCCGATCCACCGCAGCGCCGTACACCCGGAGCGCGGCACGGCCGGATGCGGCGAAATCCCCGGGCAGTCCTCGTCCGTGAGGACATCAGGCGGAGCGAGATCGACGGCGGACGCGGTCACCGCATGGTCCGTACGAACCGGCACCTCTGCTCGGCGATGCCCTCCTGGGCCGCGATGGCCTGGCACAACCCCACCAGATCGTCGGCATCGACCGTACGGTGCGCGCCCGCGTCCTCAACGGCCCGGGGAAACGGCCGCTCGCGCGTCGCCCACAACCGCCCGGCGTCGCTGCGCATGATCCGCCACCCGGCGAACACCGGACGAGCGGCGGCTACGGCCCTATCCTCTCGAGTGGCACTCAGCACGATTGTTCGTGCGAGATCGTGCCGGTCGGCGTATCCGCTCTTCGGTTTCGAGAATCTGGAGCGCCGCTATATATCCTCGGCCCTCTCTCCGATGTTCAACCCGCGGTTGATGGCGAGCTTCGTACGAACGGGCGGGACTCCGATCTCACGGAGTCCCGCCCGTTCTCGTTGCCGCTCGCTGGTTGTGGACC
Organism: Nonomuraea sp. B5E05; assembly: GCF_039880665.1. NCBI lineage: Bacteria > Bacillati > Actinomycetota > Actinomycetes > Streptosporangiales > Streptosporangiaceae > Nonomuraea > Nonomuraea sp. B5E05. The sequence goes on along the minus strand of NZ_JBDPMJ010000008.1, from coordinate 325,639 downwards.
AGTCGTAGATCGTGATCGAGGTCAGGGGGTCATGAGGCGCTCGCTTTCCGGTTGCTGGGGTCCTGGAAGCCGGTCAGGCCGGGGGTGTCGTCCGTGGTCAGGACGATCTGGTTGAGCACCAGCCCTGCCTCACGAGGCGCCAGCGAGATCGTGTGCTCGCCCGGCTCGAGCGCCAGCGCGGCGGCGGCGACGCTCGTGCTGCCGTACCAGGTCTCGAACCCGGTCTCCGGCCCGGACTTGCTCGAGTGGTATCTCCACTTCCCGTCGACGAGCACGTGGTAGGAGTCGGCGTCGGGGTTCGGGTTGCTGGTGTTGGCGAACAGGTAGTACGTGCCACCGGTCCGGATGTCGACGGTGAACTCGAGCCGCGGTGGTGCTCCCGCCGCGGAGCTTCCGTTGACCTTCTCCGCCGGGCCGGCCTTGAACAGCGCCTCGGCCTGGGCCGTCGTGGTCGCCAGCCAGTTCGCCTTGGCGCCGGCGTCGGCCGGCGGGACGACCTGGAGGCCGTTACGGGCCAGCGCCCAGGTGTGCGTCCCGTTGTTGCTGTCGGTGGCGCGAGCGGCGGCACTGTTCTCGAGCGCGTCGGCCGCGTCGATGACCGCCAGGCCGTCCTGCTCCTGGTACGGGCCGGTCGGCGCGTCGTCGGCCCTGCCCACCGTGACGGGCGCCACCCAGGCCTGCCCGCCACCGGCGGTGATGGAGAGTTCGGCCTTCCCCACCCTGTGCCCGGTGACCTGGATGCGACCGTCCTTCACGGCGACCGACGCGGCGGTCGTGTTGTCGGACTCCGCGGCCTCCACGTCCCGCACGCCCTCGACCGTGCTCGTCTCGCCCACCGACGTCTGGATCGCGGGCAGCCGGTGGAGCTCCGGCATCGTGCGCGGAAGGGGCGCCACGATGGCCTTCTGGGGTGCGGCGATGTTGTTCGGGCTCTCGGGCGGGCCGACCAGGCCGTCACCGGCCGCGCCGGCGCGGGTCTCGATGATGATCCGGTCGAAGAGGATCGCCGCGTCCGAACGGTAGACCACGAGGTCGTGCCAGCCCGGTGTGGTCACGTCGACGGTGAACTGCAGGGGTTCGATGGCATGCATGATGTTGAATCCCCAGGGGCTGGTGCTCGTGCCGGCGACGGAGTTGCCGCGCAGCAGGCTGGGGGTTTGCTTGTCGAGCCCGATCGCCGTGCGTGCGGTTCGCGGCGTGCCCTCGTCGTCCGTGCCTTCGTTCAGCGTCGGAATGCGGTAGAAGGTCCCGGTGAACTTTCCGGTGGAGGTGAAGTGGACCCGGTATCTCAGGCGGGCGGTCGTCTCGAAGCCGGAGTCGACCCGGGGCGCGATCTCCGGGAAGCTGCCCATCGATGCCCCGCGCTGGCCCACGCCCTCGAGTGGCGCCCAGCGGCTGCCGTCGGCGCCGGGCACGTTCTCGGAGAAGTGCTCGGCCTCGATGGCCACGTATCCGCCGGCCTCCAGGTGCGCCTTCTCGGCGGCACGGTGCAACTCCACGGCCGCCCGCTCCGCCTTGACCGTGAACGTCGCGACCGGGTCGCCGACCTTGGCCCCGTCGACGGCGTTGAAGACCCGGATCGTCCCCGTCGTGGCCGGGTTCTTCTCGGCGACCGTCACCGTGACGCGTTGCTCTGTCGCGGTCTTGCCCGAGCGCCGGGAAAGGGTGATCCACGGAGCGTCCGCCTCGGCGACCCACTCCTGCGGGGCGGCCACGTCGTCCCGGGAGAACACGTCGAAGAACCGCTTGTCGTCGGGCGCGGCCGAGTTGAACGTCAGCGTGCCGCGGCCAGGCTCCTTGCTTCCCTCGGCGGCGGCGCCCACCGCGTCGGTCGGTGTGGCCACCCGGGCATACCGGTCGTTGGTGAGCATGACGGCGCCCTCGTTCGGGAAGCCTTCGGGATGGCTGTGGCCGATGGCGTCGTCCCACTTGCCGTCGCTGATCGTGTTCCAGTAGTCCTCGTCGGTGAAAATGCGCTGACGGGCCTGCTTGGAGAGCAACTCGTAACTCCCCGCGCTGGCGTAACGGCCTTGGGCGGCGGCGAGCTGGTTCTTCCAGTAATAGCCGATCTGCTCGGCCATGTTGCGGTAGGACCGGACTCGGTGGAGCACCTGCTGATAGAACGCGGAGCGATGGCGGGGGTCGAGTTTCGCGGAAACGCGCTCGAGAATCGCCACCAGTTCGTTGGACTCGTTGATGTAGCGCTGGAGCTCATCCCCGTCCGAGGTGGCGCTGAACGGGAAGACCTGACCGTTGTGGATCCTTCCCGAGTCGGCGTTGGACGAGTTGACCTCCCCCCACGACTCGGCGCGCTTGGTGCTCTCGAGCACGTCGAACCGTTTCAGCGCGTCGACGACCGCGGCGGCGTCGCCGCCCCTCAGCCGGAAGTCTCTCTGCACGTGCTCGGTGAGGAACTTCTTGCCGATGTTCGTGTCGTCGTAGCCCTCGACGTGCCACGCGAGCTTGGCGAACAGGTCGAGCTTGATCTCGCCGGGCTTGATGTCCCCGACGTTGAGGATCCAGTAGCGTCCCGCACCGGAATTCCACGCCCGACGCAGTTGCTGCACCATCAGGGACATGGGCGTCGAGTTCAGCCACAGGTAGCTCTTCGGCTCGCCCCAGTAGGAGTTGTGATAGTAGACGCCGTTGCCGCCGGACCTGGCCGCTTCGGCCCGCGTGGGCACCTGGCGCAGATAACCGTGGTTGTCCTCGGCCCACATCAGGGTCACGTCGCCGGGGATGTGCTCCTTCAGCCCGGCGTTGTAGAGATCGTTCATCTCCTTGTAGGGGATGAACACCTGCGGCACGGCGTCGGCTCTGCCATAGATCTCTGCGATCAGCTTGCGCTGCTCGCGAATGACGTCGGCCAGCATCTCGATCTTGTCCTTGAACCCGTACGGGTTGCCGGGCGTGAACACCGGATCGCTGTCGTGCACACCGCGGATGCCCAGGGCGAGGATGTTCTCGAATGCGGCGTTGGCGACCACGCGCTGGCGCCAGTACTCCAGGATCGCGGGTTTGTTGATCGAGTAGTCGAAGGCGGCCACGGCGTCCGGGCCCTTGATGTCCCACGCGTCCTTGTTGCGGTCGTACCACTGTCGCCACTCGCCCTCGTTGTTGCGCAACATCAGCTCCGCGTGGGAGGAGGACGCGACCACGCCGAACGCCGCCGCCTCGCGAGCGTTGACCGGTGTTCCGTTGTCGTACGTCCCGGTGTCGGTGACCGCGTTGAACGCCGTCGACGCCAGGTGCATCGCCGGCCAGAGCGTGTTCAGCCTGAGCCGCAACATCAGCTCGAAGACGTGCCGGTAGTAGTTGACCTCAGGCGTGCCCTTGCCGGTGGGGAACTTCTTCTTCGCCCACGCGACGGTGCGTTCCTCATCGTTGACGAAGATTCCGCGGTATTTGACGTCCGGCCCGTCGTCGACCCTGGCCTTGCCTTTGACCTTGATGTCGTCGCGCTGCCTGACCGGCACGTCGCCGTACCAGTACCACGGCGAGACCCCGATCTCCTCGGAGACCGAGTAGATCCCGTAGATCGTCCCGCGGGCGTCGCTGCCCGCGATCACCAGGGCCTTGCCGACCCCGGGGACCGGGTTCTTGACGGTCTTGGCCGCGTACGCCTCCCACCTGCCCTCGATCCCGGCGGCCTCGTCGAATTTGCCGGCTTCTACGATCTCGTCGATCAGCCGGCTCTGACCGAGCTGGCCGACGATGATCGCGGTCTTCTGGCCCGCGGCCTCGGTCAGCAGGGCCGGCGTCTTCCTCCGGTCGGCCTTCGCCAGCCGTGCTTCCTTGGCCGGCTCGTCGTCGACGAACAGGCTCTGCACCTCACCGGGATCGATCGCCCCGGTCACCATGGCGACGTCCTGACGTAAGTCCTGGACCGCGCGACGCACCTGCTTGTAGTCCCGATCGGCGTGGTCGCCGCCATAGGACGGGTCGATCAGGATCGGCGCGGTCGTGCGGCCGTCGAAGATGGTGAAGTCGGTCGATGCCGCCTGTGCCGGCGTCACCGCCACCGACGTCAGCGACGCGGTCAGCAGAGCGCCGGTCGTCACAACCGCGGACCACCGCCTGACCCGACTGCCGATCGTGTGCTGCTCGTGCTGCACAGCTTGACCTTTTCGCCCGGGCTGCGACATCCCTCGCTCCTCTCGCCCGACACGTCACCGTGTGGCCGGCATGATCGCAACGTAGGTATGACGCGACAATTTCTGCAAGGTGTTGCCAGAATTTCCATATTCGTGGCTAGATGCGTTCGTGCAGCCCACCATCTTCGACGTCGCGCAAGCCGCCGGCGTGGCCGCGTCGACGGTCTCCCGGGCGTTCAACAAGCCCGGCCGGGTCAACGAGGCGACGCGACAGCGGATCGTCGCGGCCGCCGCGCAGCTCGGCTATCAGCACAGACCGCAGAACCGCGCTCTTGCGGGTCTGCGCCACCGCACCATCGCCATGGTGCTGTCCGACATCACCAACCCCCACTTCTTCGAGCTGATCCGCGGCGCCGAGCAGCGCGCGCGGGCGTCCGACGCCACTCTGGTGATCGTCAACGCCGAGGAATCCCGGCGCATCGAGGAGAACCAGATCCGCGACCTGGCCACCGGCGTGGACGGGTTCGTGCTGGCTTCCAGCCGGCTGGGCAACGAGGTCCTGCGCGACCTCGCCAAAGTGCACCGGATCGTCCTGTTCAACCGAGAGCTGCCCGGGTTGACCAGCGTGACGTTCGACACCGTCACCGGCTGCCAGCAGATCCTGGAGCACCTGGCCTCGCTCGGGCACCGGAGCTTCACCTACTGCGCCGGGCCACCCGGCTCCTGGATGGGTGCGACGCGCTGGGCGGCGCTGAGCGGCGGGGCCGAAGCGCAGGGTCTGACGGCCCACCGGATCGGTCCGTACGCCCCCAACGTCGCGGGCGGCGGGGCCGCCGCCGACGGAGCACTGCGCACCGAGGCGACGGCGGTCATCGCTCACAACGACCTCCTGGCGATCGGCATCATCAGGCGCCTCGCCCAGCGCGGTGTTCGTGTCCCGGCCGACATCAGCGTGATCGGGTTCGACGACATCTTCGCCGCCGACTTCGTCCATCCTTCGTTGAGCACTCTGGCCGGGCCCGGCTCGCACGCCGGCCGGCTCGCCGTGGAGCTCCTGATCGAGCAGCTCGCCGCACGATCACCACGCGAGGGCGAGGCGATCCGCCTGCCCACCGAGCTGGTGATCCGCGGGTCGTCCGGCCCGGTGGAACGCCGCGACTGAGCGGCCCGGCCGTGGCAGGCCGACGCTAGCCGGTCAGCACCGACTGCACGGACTTCGTCACCATGTCGGCGGCGTCGTGTGCGGGCAGGCGTCCCGCGCGTACCTCGCTCGCCGCTCCGTGCAGGATGTAGTGGACGAGGCTCACCAGCCAGGTGGTGGGAAGATCGGCGCGGAAGACGCCTTGTTCCTGGCCGCGGCGGATGAGGTCGGCCATGCGCCGGGCGGGTTCTGCGTGCAGTTCGCGCACCCGCCCTGCGGGGAGGACCGCCTCGGCGGCGGCCAGCAGCGCCGCTGACTCGGCCACGATCTCCCAGCTCGACGCCAGCAGGCGGGTCATGGCTTCGTGGGCGTCCCCCGTCAGGTCGAGGGACGACAGGGTTTCGTCGCCGGCTCGCAACGCGTCCATGAGTGCCGCTTCGACCAGGTCGGCCCGGGTGCGGAAGTGCCCGTAGAGGGTCATCCGCCCGACTCCGGCGGCCTGCGCGATGTCGTCCGTGGTCGTGTTCGGGTCCGAACTCAGCGATGCGCGCGCCGCGGACACGATGCGGGCGATGTTGCGCTCGGCATCGGCGCGACGTCTGGAGCGCGCGGAGGGTGCAGCCATACCACCAGTTTAACTCGTATGCGCATATACAGGTTATAGTGACGGCTAGATCTCGTATATGAGAGTACGAGTTGTTCTCATGGAGGAAACCGATGGCCCAACCAGCGGTACGCCAGACCTCATCCCACGAGCCGCATCCGGCGCGGTGGCGCATCCTCGGCTTCCTCGGGGTGGCCCAGCTCATGCTGATCCTCGACGTCACCGTCGTGGCCATCGCACTGCCCCACATCGGGACGGACCTCGAGCTCAGCCGCGAGGCGCTGACCTGGACGGTCAGCGCCTACACGCTCACCTTCGGCGGACTGATGCTGCTCGGCGGACGCATCACGGACCTCGTGGGAGCCAAGCGGGTCGTGCTCGCCGGGCTGCTCCTGTTCGCCGCCGCTTCGCTGGTCACCGGGCTGGCCGGGTCCGCAGGCATGCTGGTGGGCGGTCGCGTGGCGCAGGGCGTCGGGGCGGCGCTCCTGTCGCCCTCCGCCCTGTCGCTGGTGGTGGCGCTGTTCGACGGAGAGGAGCGGAACAAGGCTCTGGGTGTCTGGTCCGCGCTCGGCGGCGGCGGCGCCGCCCTCGGCGTCCTCCTCGGCGGCCTGCTCACCGCGGGCCCAGGGTGGTCGTGGGTCTTCTACGTCAACGTGCCCATCGGGCTCGTGATCGCCGCAGTGCTCGCCACTCTGCTGCCGGCCCGGCCGGCCGCGTCCGCCGACCGGCCACGGCTCGACGCCCTCGGCGCGATCCTGGTGACGGCCTCGTCCGCGTCGTTGATCTACGCCCTCATCGCCGCAGGCGAACGGGGTTGGCTCAGTGCGCTCACTGGATGGCTCGTCCTGGCGGCCGCCGTCGGCTACGTGCTGTTCGTGCTGTGGCAGCGGCGGGCCCGCTCGCCCCTGATGGACGTCCGGCTGCTGGCCAGGCGGCCTGTGGCGACCGGCGCTTTCCTCATCCTGCTGGCCACGGCGCTGATGATCGCCGTGTTCTTCCTGGGCACCTTCTACTTCCAGCACGCCGTGGGGTACGGCGCCCTGCAGGCAGGGCTGCTGTTCCTGCCCGTGGCACTGGCGACGATGCTCGGCGCCAACCTGACCGGACGCCTGCTCGGCCGGTGGGGTGGACGCCGGCTGGCCGTCACGGGCCTGACGGTCGCGGCGATCGGCATGGCCGTGCCGGCGGTCTCGATGAACACGGTCACCGTCGTGGTCGGCGTGGCCGTCGCGGCGGCGGGCACCGGCGCGATGTTCGTCATCGCCTCAGCGACCGCACTCGGCCAGGTGGCGCCCCACGAAGCCGGGGTCGCCTCCGGCATCGTGAGCACCTTCCACGAGTTCGGCGCCTCCATCGGAGCCGCGGTCGTGTCGAGCGTCGCAGCCGCGAGCCTGGTCGGGACCACGTTGAGCGGCTTCACCAACGGGTTCATCGTGGCGGCCGTCTCAGCAGCGGTCGGCGCCGTCGCTGTCGCGCTGCTGACACCCGGCCGCACGGACCGACAGGCCTGAATCCTGCCGGAAATCGCCTCGACGCCGGGTGAATACCGTGGCCTCTGCGGGCAAGAGCCTTCGAGACGAAGGTAGTGACCGACGTCAGCTCATATCCGCGACGGAGGCCGAGCCGGGTCGTACACCCAAGTGAGGGAGCATCTGCCGCGGAGTGGCTTGCGCTTCAGGGGGCCGCTCATGAAAACGGACCGCACACCCGCACGTGCGGAGCATGACGCACGCCCGTCCCTGACGCTGGGTGTGGAAGAGGAGTTCGTCCTGCTGGACCGCTCCGACGGGCGTCCGGCCGACCGGGCGCCCGCGATCCTGGCCCTGCTCGACGGCGAGCCGCGGGTCAAGCATGAATTCCTGCGCTACCAGCTGGAGACCGTCACCGGCGTGTGCACGGATCTGGGCCAGGTGGGGCAGGAACTGGTGCGGACTCGACGGCTGGCCGCCCGCGCGGCGGCCGAACTGGACTGCCATCTGGTCGCCACCGGCATGGCACCGCAGCCTGGTCCCTGCCCGTGCCCGGTCACGGCCGATCCCCGCTATCTGCGGCTGATGGCCCGCTACGGTTCCCTGGTCGAGGGGCCTGGCACCTGCGGTTGCCATGTGCACATCGGCGTGCCTTCACGGGAGCTGGGCGTGCGGGTCCTGGCGCGGTTGCGGCCCTACCTCGCCACGCTGCTGGCGCTCAGCGTCAACTCTCCCGTCGCCGACGGCCGCGACACCGGCTGGGCGAGCAGTCGCTACCCCTGGTGGACCCGCAGACCCTCGGCGGTGCCTCCCCGGGTGTGGCGATCCGCGGCCGCCTATGACGCCACCGTACGCCGCCTGATCCTCCACGGGGATGCGCTGGACGAGCGAGGTGTCTACTTCCACGCTCGCCTGTCACCGCGCTACCCCACGGTGGAGGTGCGCATCATGGACGTCTGCCTCACGGTCGAGGACACCGTCCTGGTCGCCGGACTGGCACGGGCCCTGGTCGCGTCGGCGATCGACGACGAGAGGCGCGGCGTGCCGGTCAGGGTCGTCAGCGGCCGGCGGATCGCCGCCGACCTGCGCGCCGCCGCCCGGCACGGCCTGGCCGCGCGCGCCGCCGATCCGTGCACCGGATTCCCGGCGCCGCACCACCATCTGGCGGATGCCGTCCTGAACCGCCTGCCCGAACCCGAGCCGATCGCCGGCCTGCTCCGCTGCCTCGCCCTTCGCGGTACGGGTGCCGACAGACAGCGCGCGATGCTGGCCCGTGCCGACACGCCACAACGCTTCGCCCAGTTCCTCGCCGAGGCCACCCTGCGGTGAATCCGCGCCGTCCACGGACCCGGCCTGGGCATCTTGCTTGCGGCACATCGCGCCGCACACGACGGCGCATGTGCCGCGGCCTATCTCAGGCCACCGACGGACAGCCCTCCGCGCCAGTGCCGTTGAAGGGTGAAGAAGGCGATGACGAGGGGGACGACCGACACGAGCGCGCCCATGATGATGAGGCTCCAGAGGGAGGTGCTGCCCGCATTGTTCGCCGAGGCGATTCCCTGCCAGAGGCCGAGTCCGACGGTGACGGGGAAAAGGCGGTTGTCGGAGAGCATGGCCAGGGGCAGGAAGTAGTTGTTCCAGGATGCCACGGCGGACAGGAGCAGCACGGTGACCACCGCAGGCCGCATCAGCGGGAACGCGACCTGGACGAACGTTCGTATCTCACCCGCGCCATCGGCCCGCGCCGCGTCCAGGATCTCGTCGGGAACCGCGTCGCGCGCGTACACGTGCATCAGATAGACCCCGAAGGGGTTGAGAAGTGAGGGGAGGATCACCGCCCAGATCGTGTTCGTCAGTCCGAGCTGGGAGAACATCATGAAGGTCGGAATCACCAGGGCCGTTGCGGGCACCATCAGCGCGCCGAGCACGAGTGCGAAGCTGAAGCGTCTGGCGGCGAATCGGTATTTGGCGAATCCGTAGCCGGCCATGACGGCCAGGATCGTGGCGCCGACCCCGCCCGCGAATGCGTACAACGTGGAGTTGAGTATCCACCTGCCGTAGATCCCGTTGTCGTAGGTGAACAGCTGCCGGAGGTTGCCGAGATAGTCGATCTCGGTGGCGAACCACAGGGTGTTGCCGCCGCCGAACAGGCCGGGGGCGTCTTTGGAGCTGTTGACGATGACCCACCAGAACGGCACGAGAAAGTACACGACCAGAAAGCCGAGAAGCACCTGCAGAGGGAGATGGCGTTGTGGCCGGCGGCGGGCGGCGGCGCGGGAGCGGTCATTCGTCACAGGAAGCTCCTTCGCTTGCGGGTGAAGAACAGGAAGGCGTAGACGCCGACGAACACGATCCCGCCGAGAGCGAAGGAGATCGCCGATCCGTAGTTGAAGTTCGCGAGTGAGAACGCCTGCTGATAGGCGTACATGTTGGGGGTGAAGTCCGGTCCGATCGTGCCGGCCGCGAGCGACCGCAGAATCTGTGGTTCGTTGAAGAACTGCAGGGTGCCGATGAGCGAGAAGACCAGGATCAGGATCAGCGCCGGGGCGATCAGCGGAATCTTGATCCGCAGCGCGATCTGCCATTTGCCGGCGCCGTCCATGCGGGCGGCCTCATAGAGTGCCGGGTCGATGCCCTGGAGCGCCGCGTACAGGATGATCATGTAGTAGCCGGCCCACTGCCAGGTCACGATGTTGACCAGTCCGTAGAAGATCAGGTTGCTGCTGAGGAAGTCAGGCGGGGTGGCGCCGAACAACCCGAAGACGTCGGTGAGCGGCCCGAAGCTCTTGCTGTACAGGAACCCCCACATGACGGCCCCGATGACCGTGGGAATCGCGTAGGGGAGAAAGATCATGAGGCGGGAGAAGCGGGTGAACAGGGAGGTCACCGCATCGAGGATCAGGGCCATCGCGAGTGCGGCGATGATCTGTATCGGAATGGAGACCAGCGAGAAGCGGACGACGAACCACGATCCTGACAGGAAGCTCGGGTCGCTGAACGCCTTCACGTAATTGTCGAGGAAGACGAAGCTGGTGCCGCCGATCAGCTTCTTCTGAAAGAGACTGAGGTACAACGCGTACCCGAGCGGCGCGATGAGCAGAGCGAGGAAGACGATTCCGAATGGCCCGACGAAGAGCCACCCCATCAGATGCTCGCGGAGGCGTACCGTGCCGCGGGTTCTGCGTGTCTTCTCCTGGGCGGGTGGTGTGCTCTTCTCGATCAGAATGGTCACGTTGGGCTCCGGAATGTCGGTGCTGGCAGATCACGGGTGGGCCGGCCGGCCGAAGACGGGCCCGGCCCACCCTGCTCGTCACTTGACGGTGAAACCTTGTTCCTGGGCGTAGCCCGCCACGTCCTCCTGAAGCCGGTCGGCCGCCTGCGCACCCGTGTCGGAACCCTTGATGAGGGCACTGACCTGCTTGGTCATGGCGTCGAAGTAGTACTGGCCGAACGGGCTGTAGGTGACACCCTTGTAGGCGTTCGCCGCGGGGACGTAGACCTCCTTGTTCGCCTGCTGGCCATCGAAGAAGGCCACCTTCAAGTTCACGAACTCGGGGTCGTTGAGCGCTTTGAGGTTCAGCGGGAAAATGATCTGGTTGGTCCAGCCGTGGGTGAGCGACTCCTTGTCGGCGTAGAGGCCGTACGCCGCCTTCGCCGCGAGTTCGGGGTTCTTCGCCTGGCTCGTCACGGAGAAGGCTGACCCGCCCCAGTTCACCTGCACCGGGTTGTCGGCATCCCACTGCGGCAGCGGCGCCACCGCGAACTTGCCGGTGTCCTCGCCCTTGCCGACGCCCGCGCCGGTGAGGTAGCCGGGCGCCCAGGCCGCCGAGATGTACGTCGCGTACTTCCCGTTGATCACTCCGGAGATGTACTCGGGCGTGAACTGGTCCTGTGTCCCGACCAGCCCCTTGCGCGCGAGGCCCGCCCAGTAGTCGAGCACGTCCTTGGAGGCCTGGTCGTTCAGCGCGATGCCGATCGTGCTCTGCTGCGCCGGGTCGTAGGTGAACGGCACGGCGCCCTTCTGGATCTGCAGCGCCATCGTGAGGGCTGACACGTTCGCGGCGAAGTCACCGAACTGCGGGCCACCCGCGTCCTTCATCTTCTGGGCCGCCTGCTCGTACTCGGCCCACGTCTTCGGCGGCTTGATGTCGTACTTGTCGAAGATGTCCTTGCGGTAGATCATCGCCATCGGGCCGCCGTCGACCGGGACGCCGTAGACCGCGTCACCGACGGAGACGTCCTTCCACGCGCCCTCGCTGTAGTCGGCCTTGACGCCGTCGAAGCCGTACTTCTTGATGTCGACGAGCGCGTTCTGGATCTGGAAGGTCGGGATCCGGTCCATCTCGATCATGATCACGTCGGGTGCGCCGGTGCCCGCCGAGATGGCCGTCTGGAACTTGTCGTACTCGTCACTGCCCTGGCCGACGTTGGTCCAGCAGACCTGCACCTCGCTGTTCTGCTTGTTGAAGTTGTCGACGACGAGTTGCATGTTGGGATACCAGCCCCACATCGTCACGACCGGCAGGTCCTTCTTGGGGATCGTGTTCGTGCAGTTGCTCGCGCCGCTTCCGCTCGCGTCGCTTGCTCCTCCTTGCTCGCTGGAGGAGCAGGAGGCGAGCGCGGTCGCGGCGGCGAGCATGGCTGCCGCGACAAGGAGCCTTTTCTTCTTCATTGGCATGTTTCCCTCTGGATCGCAGCGCACGGAGGTTCCTGCGCTGCCGCTGAGATCGAGCGATCGACCGGGACGGGGCACAGGTGACGCGACCTGCGCCCCGCCCGTTCGTGTCGCCCCTTTGTGAGCGCTAACATCATCGACGTCCGACGGCGCCCGGGAAGGCCGGCCTAGCGCTTGAACAGGCGTGGCGCCAGGTCGATGAGGTTCTTCTGCCACACGTCCCAGCCGTGCGGCCCCGGGGTGACCCCGTCGAACTCGTACCTGATGCCGAGGTCGTTCAGGGTGGCCAGGGACGTCGCGAACGACGGGTACACGAAGTCCGTCTGGTCGCCGACGTACAGGCGCAACAGCTTGGTCCCGTTGTTGATCGCCTCCGCGTCGACGCCCGCGCCGCTGCCGAAGCCGGCCGAGAACGCCGCCACATAGGCGAACCTGCCCGGGTGTGCCTTGAGCACCCCGAACGTCTGCCCGCCTCCCATCGACAGGCCGGCGAGGGCCTGCTGGGACGGGTCGCTGGAGACGTTGTAGCGGTCACGGACAGCAGGAACGATGTTCTCCAGCAGTTCCTTGTTGAAGTCGGACACGTTGCCGTTGCCCATCACGACCACCATCGGCACCAGGTCCCCGTCGAGGAACTGGTGGTCGAGGATCTGCTTGGCGCGTCCCATCTCCACCCAGTCCGTGTAGTTCTGTCCGCCACCGTGCTGGAGGTGGAAGACGGGGTACGGCTCCGCGCGGTCCGGGTCGTATCCAGGCGGGGTCCACACCAACGCGGTCCGGTCCTCATTCGCCACGCCGCTCCGGTACGTCATGCTCTCGACCTTGCCGCCCTTGCCGGCGGGAACGTCCGAGAGCAGGCGCGCCCTCTCGCCAGGGACGAAGAAGGTGCTCCACGTCGGCTCCGAGGTCACCTTCGTCGGGTTCGACGCGTCCTTGACCGCGACCCGATCCACCATCAGCCGGTAGTAGTAGAACCACGGGTCGAGCGGGCCCACGGTCGCTCGCCACCGGTCTCCCGCGCGGGACAGCGGGATGCGCAGCCAGCTCCCGTTGGGAGCCCAGTTCGCCCACACCGTGACGTGCTGGGCGTCCTGGAAGTCCGTGGTGGTCTCGAAGGTGACGAAGCCGTCCTCGGCCACGAACGGCGTCGGAGTGGTGCCGGGCGCCGGCGGGGTGAACTCGCCCTTCAGCCGGCCGTGACCGTCGCTCGGGCCGTGATCCGACACCTTACGGAACAACCGCGGCACGAAGTCGATCAGGTTCTCCTGCCAGGCGTTCCAGTTGGCCCCGGCGTCGGGGTTGACACCGTCGAACTCGTACCTGACATGGGCGCGGTCCAGCGCCTTCGTCAGGCGGTTGGTCGCGTTGTACGCGGGATCCGTCACGTTCCCCGTGTACAGGCGCAGCAGCTTGACGTGGCGGTTGATCGTGTTCGCGTTCGCCCGGCCGACGCCGTCCGCCAGGAGGCCCGAGAACGAGCCGGCGTAGGCGAACCGGGTCGGGCGGGTCAGGGCGGCACGCAGCGCCCGCGTCCCACCCTCGGTCACACCGGCGATCGCCTGATGCGCGGGGTCGTGGTGGACTCGGTAGCGGTCCGCGACCGCCTTCCGGAGATCCTCCACCTCCTTGTCACCGGCGGACCCGTGACCGTCGCTGATCACGACCACCATCGGCTCCATGTCCCGCTGAGCCGACAGATTGTCGAAGATCTGCTTGGCCCGGCCGAGGTCGAGCCAGTCGGTCGCGCTCACACCGTCGCCGGACTGCAGGAAGAGCACCGGATAGGCCTTGGGGCCCTGGGCCGGGTAGCCCGGCGGCGTCCACACCAGAGCCGACTTCTCCTGCTTCCCGGCCCGGTAGGTCAGGGTCTCGACCTTGCCTCCCTGGCCCTCGGGCACGTCCGCCAGCAGGCGCACAGCGTCGCCCGGCACGAAGAAGGTGCTCCAGAGGGGCTTGGACGCCACCTTGGTGTTGTTCGTCGGGTCCTTGAGGCCCGTGTCATCGGCCGTGACCTGGTAGGAGTACAGGCCTGGCTTGAGCGGGCCGAGGACTCCCGAGAAGACGTCGCCCCTGCGGGTCAGGCCGAACTCCGCCCAGGTGGCTGAGGGGCCGAAGTTCCCCTCGATGACGACCTGCCCCGCGCCGGCCTCGATGGCGGCAGCCGGGACGCTGAACGACGCGTAGCCGTCCTCGGAGACGGTGAGCCATGGCGTGTCGGCCGCCACCGGCCCCGGCGCGAGCAACACCGCCGCGATCGCCATGACGCCGGCGGCGATCGCCGAGGTGAGCCGGCGCACGCCCAGGGGGCGCGACCTGCCGTGATAAGGTAAAAATGGCATGCAGAAACTCCCTTGATGGCCTGGCCACGGATGGTTACCTGCGGGCCGGCCTAGATCAGCGATGGCTGTGTTATGGGTCTGTTTCCACCACCTCCGTCCGTAATGGGGGTCAGCTTGCCCACCTGACGTTCGTTGCCGCGAACGTCAGGTGCGCCGAGACGTCACACCTGTGGGTGGCGTCACGCTTTCACAAACTTCTCGGTGCCGCGGTCGAGCCGCGCACCACCAGGCGGGTCGGGAGCACGATCTGGCCGGGGCCCTCCCAATCGCCGCGCACCAGCGACTTCAACATGCGCGCGGCCTCGTTCCCGAGCAGATACATCGACTGGTCCACCGTGGTCAGGCCCGGCTCGGCCAGCGCGGAGTCCGGGATGTTGTCGAAGCCGGCCACCGACAGGTCGCCGGGAACGTCGAGCCCCAGGTCTCTTGCGACCTCCAGCGTTTTCAGCGCCATGCCGTCGTTCGCCGCGAAGATCGCCGTCGGGCGGTCCGCCCTGTCCAGCAGCGCCCGCGCGAGCGGCGCCGCCGACTCGGGAGTGAAGTCCCCTCTCGCGATCAGCTCCGGATCGACGGGGATGCCGGCATCGGTCAGCGCCCTCCGGTAGCCCTCCTCGCGCGCCACCGCGGAGGCCAGGCTGGAGCGGCCGGCGATGAAGGCGATCCGCCGGTGCCCCAAGTCAAGGAGATGCTCGACCACCGCGGTGGCACCGGCGAGATTGTCGGCCGTCACCGACGGCGCCGTCGAGCCCATCGCCGGATCGATGACCACGACCGGGGTGCCGCTCCGCACCTCGCCCGAGGGTGTGACGACGATGGAGCCGTCCGTGAGCGTGCCCGCCAGGCGGGCCAGATGCCGCTGCTCCCAGCCCTCGGAATAGGACCCGTAAAGGTCGCTGTTGGCGTAGATGATCAGGTCGAAGCCCGACTGGCTCAGCTCGTCCATCACGCCCTTGAGCACCTCGGCCGTGTAGGACTGGAAGCTGTGGGTCACCAGCCCCAGGACGTTCGTACGGCTCCGCCGCAGGCTCGTCGCCACCAGACTCGACTCGTAGCCGAGCTGCTCGATGGCCGAACGGACCTGTGCGATCGTTCTCGCGCTGACGCCGTAGCGCCCGTTGACCACCCGCGACACGGTGGCGGTGGAGACGCCCGCCGATCGTGCGACATCGCTCATCGTCACCGGTGCGCCACCCTCGGCCATGCCGCCCTCACCAGTTGCAATCGTTATCGGTTACGTTTGCAGCGTCACGGTAAGCGATCAGGATTGCAGAAACAAGACCTTTTCGGACGGCCGTACATCAGGTATAACGTTGGCCGGATCGCACGGGCGCCCTGGGCGGTGATGTCGCTGCGGCAGTCGAGGACGGCGGCCGGGCGCTAGCGTTGCAGGCGCACGGGAGCGCTCGGCGCGTTGCGCCGGACGAGCCAGGCCTCGGTGATGTGTGTGAACATCGCTTCGGCGGCGCCGTCGGGGTCGTGGGCGGCGATGCGCTCGTAGATCCGGCGATGGCCCTGATTGGACGCCACGCACAGAGCGCGTTCCGGCTTGCCCATGTAGCGGGCGGTGTTGATCACCTGGCTCTCCAGCGCTCGCACCACGCCCCGGGCGATGCGGTTGCCGGACGCCTGCATGATCACGTCGTGGAAGGCACGGTCGTGGTCGGCGTAGGTGACGTGGTCGTCCACGAGGTCGTCCATCCGGTCCACGAGCGCGCGCAGCCGCTCGACGGTCTCCTCGCCGGCCACGCGGGCGGCGAGGTGGGCCATGTCGGACTCGAGCAGCCGGCGGGTGACGACGAGGTCGTCGAGGATGCCCAGGCTCTCGTCCATGTCGATGGTCGCGGCGAGCACGAGCTCGTCGAGCATGTCCCACTTCGTGGGCGGGGTGACCATGGTGCCCGCGCCCTGGCGGACCTGGACGAGCCCTTTCTCCTGGAGGATCTTCACGGCCTCGCGCACGACGGTCCGGCTCACCGAGAAGGTCTCGCACAACACGGGCTCGGGGGGAAGGGGCGTGCCCGACGGGTGCACGCCGCGGACGATGCGCTCGACGAGCTCCGCCGTCACCGCCTTGGCGAGGCTGGCCGGCCGCCGGACCCATGCGGGCGGGGCGGAGGCGCTGCCGGGCGATTCCTGCGATGTCGTCATGGCCCCCTCCAGTGCCTCGACCGGCGCCAGTATAGGGCATTCCTGTTGACGTCATACGTCATACGAGTTACGTTTCCGTGGCAGACGGCCGAGGACGCCGGCCGCGTTCTGGAGAGTGAACAGCCATGAAGCAGCGAAGACTATGGGCGGCCGTCCTCGTCACAGGACTGGCCGTGACCGGCTGCGGGAGCGCCGCACCGACACAGCCCTCGTCCGGGGACACCACGAGCACGATCGTGGTCTGGGACTGGAAATCCGGCGAACCCGGCGTGGCCTCCTACCTGGAGAAGGCCAAGGCCGATTTCGCCAGGAAACATCCCGACGTCACCGTCGAGTTCGTGGCCCAGCCGTTCGACCAGTACTACACGCTCCTCGGGGCGGCCACCCAGTCGGGGAAGGGCCCCGACGTCATGCTGTTCAACGGCGGCGGGCAGATCCGCGACCGGGTGAACACGCTGCTGCCGCTGGACCGGTACGTCGCCGACGACAGGCAGCGGCTGGCGGGCTGGGACGCCTTCAGCAAGGACGGCACGATCTATGCCGCCCCGGTGACGTTGCAGGGCCACCCGATCTACTACAACAAGACGATCTACCAGAAGGCCGGGCTGGACCCCGCGAACCCGCCGAAGACGTGGAACGAGTTCGTCAGCGGCTGCGCAGCCGTCAAGAAGACGGCCGGCGCCAGGTGCCTCGCCCTCGGCAACAAGGAGGGCTTCGGCATCCAGTTCTTCATGTCGGGGCTCGGACCGGGCATCCTGACGCCCAAGGAGTACGACGACTGGATCGCCGGGAAGCGCGACTGGACCTCTCCCCACGTGAAGGAGATCTTCAACCTGTGGAAGAAGGTCAACGACGACGGCCTGAACAACGACGGGCCCAACTCCACCGCGCTGTTCAACGACGCCTTCGCCCTCTTCAACACCGGTAAGGCCGCCACCATCATCGGGCTGATGTCGGATGTCGGGCATTGGAAGGACTTCGGCGAGTTCCTGGGCGCCGGCCAGGTCGGCGTCATGACGGCCCCGGTGGTCACCGGCGAGGCCACGCCCGTCCTTCCCTACGACGGAGGCATCGGCTACGCGGTCGCCAAGTCGGCCAAGAACCCCGCGCTGGCAGCCGACCTGGTGCGGTCGCTGACCTCGACCGACGCTCTGACCGCCTTCTACACCGGCGCCGGCGCGATCACCTCCGACACCACGATCGACGTGTCGCAGGGCGCTCCCGCCGTGGCGGCGATCGTGCCCCAGATCAAGACCGGCAAGCCCGCCCTGCACGTCGCGCTGTCCAGCAAGACCCTGGAGCTGATGGGCAGGTTGTCCCAGCAGCTTCTGAGCGGGTCGGCGAGCGTCGACGACGTGGTGAGGCAACTGGCCGCCTCGGACAAGGCGAGTTGATCGCGTGCCGATCGGAGGTCCCCCGGGGGCGCGGGCCGAGCGTTTCGCGCCCTTCGTCCTGGTGGCTCCAGCCGTACTGATCATCGTGGCCCTGCGGTTGTGGCCGCTGGTGCTGGGCGTCAACTTCTCCTTCACCGGAGACGGCGAGCGCAACGGGATGCCCGTCGGCTTCGACAACTACGCCGAACTGCTGAACGACCCGTTGTTCCGCACCGCACTGGGCAATGTCGGACTGCTGGTGCTCCTGCTTCCCTTCGCGGTCGCGATCCCCGGCCTGCTGGCGACGTTCATCTATCTGCGGGTGCCCGGGCATCGGCTCTTCCGCGGCGTCTACTTCTTCCCCGCCGTGCTCTCACCGGTGATCGTCGGTGCCATCTTCAACCTGATGCTCGGCTTCGACGGCCCGTTGAACACCGCCCTGGGACAGATCGGCCTCGGCCCCGTCGACTGGCTCGGCGACCCGGGCCTGGCCATGTTCACGGTCATCGGCGTGCACGTCTGGGCGACGTTCGGGATGGCCCTGGTGGTCTTCCTCGCCGGATTCTCCACCCTGGACGCCGCGCTCCTGGACGCCGCCCGGATGGACGGCGCGTCACTTCCCCAGACCATCTGGCATGTCATCGTCCCGGGCCTGTCGCGCACCATCCAGTTCGTCTTCGTGACCACCATGATCGGAATGCTGACCTCGATGTTCGGCCTGCTGTACGTGATGACCAGCGGAGGACCTGAAGGTTCGACGTACCTGCCGGAGTTCTACGTCTGGATCCAGCAGGGACAGATGAACCGCCCGGCACTCGCCTCGGCCGCGTCGACGGTGTTGTTCCTCATCATGCTCGTGGTCGGAATCCTTCAGGTGGCGGTGCTGCGCCGGGCGGGGAGGGAGGACTGATGCGCGGCATGCGCCTGGGCAGGTGGCTGGCCGCCGTCCCGATGGCGCTCCTCGCGCTGGCGACCGTCTACCCCCTCGTGTTCACCACCAACGTCGCCATGAAGACCCGGCGGGAGTACATCTTCGACCGGTTCTCCCCGGCGAGCTCACTGCACCTGGAGAACATCGCCGCGGCGTGGAACAGCGTCGGCATGGCGCGCTACTTCGCCAACTCGCTCTTCGTGGTGACGGCCGCGGTCATCCTGCTGCTGCTCTTCGGGTCGATGGCCGGCTTCGCACTGGCTCAGTTGCGTTTCCGCGGCTCCTCAGTGTTGTTCCTCGGCTGCCTGGCGGCGTTGTTCGTCCCGTTCCAGGTGATCATGGTGCCGCTGACCCGGGTCATGGCGGCCGGAGGCCTCATCGACACCTACCCCGGACTGATTCTGACCTACGTCGCGCAGTTCCTCCCCTTCACCGTCTTCCTGATGACCAGCCACTACCGGACCATCCCCGTGGAGATCGTCCACGCCGCGAAGATCGACGGGAACTCCACCTACGGCGTCTACCGGCGCATCATGATCCCGCTCGGCGCTCCGGCCCTGCTGTCGGTCGGCATCCTCGACGCCCTGTTCTGCTGGAACGACGTGCTCATCTCCCTGCTGATGACGCCGTCCCCGGAGCATCGCACCCTCATGGTCGGGGTCACCGCGCTACGCGGCCAGTACTCGGACAACATCCCCCAGTTCGCCTCGGGAGTCCTGATCGCCGCGGTACCCGTCCTGTTGATCTATCTCTTCCTGCAACGCCAGATCGCCGACGGTGTCACCGCCGGTTCCACGAAGGGCTGACATGCGCATCTCGGGGTATCGGACGCTCACGACAGTGCATGAATGGGGCCGCACCGTCGGCGACGCCAACGGCGTCCACGCCGACGGGAACGTGCCGGTGCCGATCATCATGGTGGACACCGACGAAGGCATCACCGGCGTCGGCCTCGGGCCGCACGCGCACCTCGACACCGTCTTCGCCGCCATCGAGGGAGAGGATCCGCGCGGCGTGACGGCGCTCTACGACCGCATGCTGCGGCAGACGTTCAAGGCCGGTCACGCGGGCGCCGTGTTCGGGACCATCGGCGCACTCGACACCGCTCTGTGGGACATCAAGGCACAGGCCGCCGGCGAACCGCTCTGGCGTCTGCTGGGCGGTCGCGACAGGCGGGTCCCCGCCTACGCCTCCGGCCTCGACATCAGCCTGACCGACGAGGAACTCGCCTCCCTCTACCAGGGGTACGCCCGGCACGGGCTGCGGGCGGCCAAGCTCAAGGGCGGCCTCGACCTCGAACGCGACCGGCACCGCCTCACCCTCGTACGAGAGGTCCTGGCCGAGGCCGGGCACGGATCGCGGCCGGGTCTGATGCTCGACGTGAACGAGTCCTGGACCCGCAAGCAGGCGGTCCGGCACGTCTGCGAGCTGGAACGCACCCTGGACCTGGTGTGGATCGAAGAGCCGGTCCGGCGGTGGGACGCCGAAGGTCTCGTCACCGTCGGCCGCGGGATCCGCGCCTCGGTCGCCACGGGCGAGAACCTCACCGGGCTCGATCAGTACCGGCCGCTGCTGGCGGCGGGGGCCGTCGACATCGTCCAGACGGCCGCCGTCTGGGGGATCACCCATTTCCTGCGCGTATCCGCTCTGGCGCACGCCCACGACCTGCCGGTCAGCCCGATCGGCACCACCCCGATCGGCCTGCTGCACTCCGCGACGTCGGTGCCGAACCACCTGGTCAGCGAACTGCAGGACCTGCGGCCACCGCTCGGGGTGTCCCTCGATCTGACCGTCGAGGACGGCGCGTTCATCCTCGGCGACTCCGCGGGGCTGGGCCTCACGATCGACGAGGACACCATCGCCTCGCTCACCCGCCGGTCCGGCGACGCCTTGGAGGCCGACACCCCCAACGTCCGGCCCGAGCACGCCGGAAGACGCCTGCTGACCGTGGCCGATCACGGCGCCGGCCCACCCTCCAGCCCTTGACCCCGCACGACCGACGAGCCTCAGGTGCGGGTCCGCCGTTGGTCGGCGCCGCCATCGCGGGACCGGCCGACGGAGCCTGGCTCCGTCGGCCGGTTGACCTGCGTGCCCGCGGCACCTGGTCAGGAGGCGTCGCAGGAAAGGGTGGGCGTGGCCGGGGAGCCGCCCGCGGTGAAGCCGAACGTGGTGGTGCCGTTGGGGGCGATCGAGCCGTTGTAGGCCTCGTTGCGTACGGTCACGCCGGCTCCGGAGCCGGAGCGGACGCCGTTCCACAGGCTGCTGATCGTCTGCCCGCCCGGCCAGGTCCAGCCGACCGTCCAGCCGTTGACGGCGCTGCCGCCGGCGCGGACGGTCACGGTGGACTGGAAACCGCCGGACCAGGAGTTGACGGTCTCCATCGTGGCCGTGCATCCACCGGGTGCGGGGGTCGGCGATGAGGAGCTCCCGAACTGGGAGAAGAATTTCCACACCTCCGCCTTGGTCCAGGTCGTGACGCCGTTGTCGGTGTAGGTGCCGTCCACGGGGGCCGGCGTGTGGCCGTTGTCGAACGCGGCCCAGACGACCGGATAACCGGCCCGGCACCCGGAGTAGGTGGTGACGATGTGGCCGCGGCTGCCCGAACTCGGCTCGGGCGGGTTCTGCGCGGTACAGCCGTTGTTCCGGACGAACCTGTCACGCAGCGCCCGTCCCTGCGCGATGCCGAGCACGGTGTCTCCGAGGCCGTGCAACCCCATGTACGCGACCGGCTGGGTTCCGCCGCTGCACCCGCTGAGCTGCGCGCCGGAGAAGACCGCGACCGCCCGGAAGACCTCCGGCCGCGAGCACGCGAGAGAGAAGCTCATGCCGCCGCCGTAGCTGAAACCGGTGGCGAAGCGCTGCGAGGTGTCGACGCAGAGGTCCGCCTCGATGAGCCGGATCAGGTCGTCGACGAAGGTGACGTCCTCACCGTTGTTGTTCGCCCAGCCGTTGTTGAAGCCCTGGGGCGCGACGAAGATCGCGCCGTTGCCCGACAGCTGCCTGAGGCCGTAGAAGGACCAGGGGTATCCGCTGGCTCCGCCGGAGTCGACGTCGGCGGCGGTGCCGCCCAGCCAGTGGAAGCCGAAGATCAACCGGTAGGGGGTGCCGTTGTCGTAGCCGTCGGGCAGCCTGAGGATGTAGGAGCGGTTCTTGCCGCTGGTCTGGATCGAGTGCGTGCCGCTGTTCAGCGTCGGGGTCTTGCCGCATCCGGCGGTCGTCGCGAGGGCGCCGGCGGGCGCCGCGGCGGCGCCGGCGTCGCTGCTCATCGCCGCACCGCCCGTGGCCAGTACGAGAAGCGCCGCGGCGGCGACCGCGATGGTGGTGAAAAGGGAGCCGCGTCCTGACATCACGTAACTCCGTTCTTGGTGCGGATGGCGATCCGTGTGGATGGGGGAACCATTCGCTGCTCCCTTGTCCGGCGAGAGCATCGGCCGGTTCGGGACTACTGGAATGAGGAGCCGCCGGTGAACTGCCACCAGTTCACGTTGAACAGGTAGCCGCTGCCGCCGGTGTAGCTGAAGTACAGGTCACGGGTGCCCGTCGCGCCGTTCACCGGGCAGGTGACCGTCGTCCACGCCTGCCAGCCGCCGGTGCCCGGCACGGTGCACGTCCCCACCAGCGTGCCGTTGACCCCGTCCAGGCGGAGCTCCATGCGGCCGCCGCTGGTCGCCGAGGCCACCCGCGCGCTGAAGGACCTCGCGCCGGAGCCGAAGGCGACGCCCTTGACCTTGATGTGGTCCCCGTTCTCGATCCACCCGACGTTCATGCCGCCCTCGCCGGCGGGTTCGGTCTCCACGCCGGACGCCCAGGCGATCGTCTCGGCCTCCTGGCGGGCGTAGGGGTTCAACGTGCCCACCTGGGGCGCTCCGGCCGTGGTCATGGTGATCGTGGGGATGCTTCCGTCGGCGTTGTAGGTGAACTTCTCGACGGCCACCGAGCGGGTGAAGCCGCCACCGCCCGGCAGGGCGCCGTTGTGGTAGAAGAAGTAGGATCCGCCGTTGTAGTCGATGACACCGGGGTGGTTGGTGAAGCTGCTGCCCTGGGTGGGCATGACGGTCCCGCGGTAGGTCCAGGGGCCGGTGGGGCCGGGCGCCGTCGAATAGGCGACGAACTCCGAGCAACATCTCGCGGCGAAGACGTTGTAGTAGAGGCCGTTGCGCTTGTAGACCCAGGGGCCCTCCTCGTACAGGGTGGGACGGTTGCTGTCGCCGGTGCGGGTGCCGAAGCCCGCGGTGGTGAGCGGGATCTGGGTGGGGCTGCCGGAGTAGGAGATCATGTCGGCGTTGAGCCTGACGTACCAGAGGTTGGGGTTGCCCCAGTACAGATAGGCCTGCCCGTTGTCGTCGATGAAGACGCTGGGGTCGATCTCGCCGTTCCTGACGAGGGGGCGGCCTATGGCATCCGTGAAGGGCCCGGTGGGGCTGGTGGAGACCCCGACGCCGATGGCCATCTGGCCGCTCGCCCGGTCCTTCACGGGGACGTACCAGTAGAACTTGCCGTTCCTGTGGACGGCCTGGCCCGCCCACGCGTCCGCGCTCGCCCAGCTGAAGGTGGCCACGCTCATCGGCGAGCCGTGGTCGGTCCAGTTCACCAGGTCCGCGGACGACCAGACCCGCCACTCCTTCATGGTGAACCACGTCGAGCCGTCTTCGTCGTGTCCCGTGTAGAGGTAGACCCGGCCGTTGTGCACCAGCGGAGCGGGGTCGGCGGTGTAGATCGTCTGGACGATCGGGTTGTCCGCCCTGGCCGTGCCCGGGATCGCCGTCACGACGCAGAGCAGCGCCACGATCGCCACCGCACAGCGCCTCGCCATGACGCCGAACCGAAGGGGGGATGCGACTTTCATGGTCACCTTCCGAAGTCGGGCGGGCATGGGTACGAGGCGCGGTGGGTCAGGTCATGGGTACGCCACGTTCACTGTTAGCGCTAACAAACCGTCGAGCTCTCCCTGGGGCCGTGGGAAGTGGTGGCGCAACGGAGCAAATACGAGACGGAAAGCTACTGTCAAGAGCGCCTTAACGTGCAGCTGACCGGCGGAGGCGGCGCCCCAGCGCACTCACCTCGGACGATCGGGTCCGGGCGCAGCCCAGCAGCGAGAGCGTCGCCATGAAACTTTCAGCCGAGCCCCCACCCGGGCGGACCGAAATCATCGAGGCCGCGAGTCACACGTTGAGCCAGGATGACCGGCGCGGACGCGGGCAGGCGTTCCCGAAACATTTCACTACATCCTTGACAATTTTCGGAGAGCTTCCCACACTGAGTGCCCAAGGTGATCTCCCTGACCAGGTCGGTGACCCTCAGCAGGGGGACTGCCGTCCGACGCCTGTGGTGTGCGTCCCCACCGGGGCGCGGCGTCGGTCCCGCGGGATTCCTTCCCCATGGTTCGCTCTTGGAGGCTCAAGCATGCGTGTCAACGCCATGTCCCCACCCCCCGCCAGACGGTCGCCCGGCGCGCGCCGCCGGGCACTGATCACCGGTGCGATCGGCGCGATCGGCCTGGCCACAGCCCTGACGACGGCGATTCCCGCCAATGCCGCGGAGAGCACGCTGGGCGCGGCCGCCGCGCAGAGCGGCCGCTACTTCGGCACCGCCATCGCCGCGCAGAAGCTCGGCGACTCCCAGTACACGTCGATCGCCAACCGCGAGTTCGACATGGTGACGGCCGAGAACGAGATGAAGATCGACGCCACCGAGCCCAACCGGGGGCAGTTCAACTTCACCAACGGGGACCGGATCTACAACTGGGCCGTGCAGAACGGCAAGCGGGTGCGCGGGCACACCCTGGCCTGGCACAACCAGCAGCCGGGTTGGATGCAGGCGCTTTCGGGCGGCTCGCTGCGCCAGGCGATGATCGACCACATCAACGGCGTCATGAATCACTACAAGGGCAAGATCTACGCCTGGGACGTGGTCAACGAGGCCTACGCCGACGGCAACTCCGGCGGCCGGCGTGACTCCAACCTCCAGCGCACCGGCAACGACTGGATCGAGGTGGCCTTCCGCACCGCACGCGCCGCCGACCCGGCCGCCAAGCTGTGCTACAACGACTACAACATCGACAACTGGTCCTGGGCCAAGACGCAGGGCGTCTACAACATGGTCAGGGACTTCAAGGCCCGCGGCGTGCCGATCGACTGCGTCGGCCTGCAATCGCACTTCAACAGCAACAGCCCCTACAACAGCAACTACCGCACGACCATCCAGAGCTTCGCCGCGCTGGGGGTCGACGTGCAGATCACCGAGCTGGACATCCAGGGCGGCTCGGCCACCACGTACGCCAACGTCGTCAACGACTGCCTGGCGGTGCCGCGCTGTACCGGCATCTCGGTCTGGGGGGTTCGCGACACTGACTCCTGGCTCGGCTCCGGCGCCTCCGCGCTGCTCTTCGACGGCAACGGCAACAAGAAGGCCGCCTACACCGCGGTGCTCAACGCGCTGAACGGCGGCGACACGACGCCGCCTCCCGGCGGGGGCGACGAGGGGCAGATCAGGGGCACGGCCTCCGGCCGCTGCGTGGACGTACCCAATTCCAGCACCACCGACGGCACCGCGGTGCATCTGTGGGACTGCCACGGTCAGAGCAACCAGCAGTGGACACAGACCTCGTCCGGAGAGCTGAGGTCCGGCGGCAAGTGCCTGGACGCCGGAGGCTCAGGCAACGGCGCCAGGATCCAGATCTACTCCTGCTGGGGTGGCGACAACCAGAAGTGGCGCGTCAACTCCGACGGCACGATCGTGGGCGTGCAGTCCGGGCTGTGCCTGGACGCCGCCGGCTCCGGCAACGGCGCGGCGCTGCAGTTGTACAGCTGCTGGGGCGGCGACAACCAGAAGTGGACCTACAACGCGGGCACCGCGTGAGCCTCACCGACCAGCAATCTGACGTCTGGGCCTGCTGACCCGGACCGGCTCCACCTGCTGGCCGCACTCCTCGTGCGACCCTTCCTCGGCCCCGGTGGGGAGGCCGAGGAAGGCTGAGCCACGCCCGGCCGAGGCGGCCGGGTGTGGCTCGACAACGTTCGGCGCCCCGAGGCGGCAATTTAACCCGCGTTCCGCCGCAACTTACCGTGGCGGCAACCATGGAGCCTGTGAAACTTTCACCGGCACGTGCAGCGCGAAACCGCAGGCGGGAAGGGGCTTCAATGGCATCGCCCCGGCCGGCGAGGCCCGCCCCTCGTTGACGCCGTGCCGGACCGTCGGCTGTACTCCGCGACAACGTGCTCAACGGATCCGTCCACCGCTTTCCGCGGAAGGATGTTAACGCTAACAGACGTGACCGGCGGCGGCCGGTCACCACCCCCCTCCAAGGAGCCCCATGTCCTTGAGCCGCCGTCAGCTCTTACAGGCCGCAGGAGCGACCACCGCGCTCACGGTCGCCGGCCAGGTAGCCGGCGCCTCCCCCGCCCTGGCCGCTCTCCCATGGGCCAGATCCGACATCGGCGTCTCGGCCCACGCGTTCGACCTCGGCCAGGTCCGGCTGACCTCGGGCCGCCTGCTGGACAATCAGAACCGCACCCTGAACTACCTGCGCTTCGTCGACGTCGACCGGCTGCTGTACGTCTTCCGGGCCAACCACCGCCTGTCCACCAACGGGGCGACGGCCAACGGGGGCTGGGACGCGCCCAGCTTCCCGTTCCGGTCCCACATGCAGGGCCATTTCCTGACGGCGTGGGCGCAGGCCTACGCCGTGCTCGGCGACACCACCTGCCGGGACAAGGCCGAGCACATGGTCGCCGAACTGGCCAGATGCCAGGCCAACAACGGCGCCGCCGGGTTCACCAGCGGCTACCTGTCCGGCTTCCCCGAGTCCGACATCACCGCCGTGGAGAACCGCACCCTGACCAACGGCAACGTGCCCTACTACTGCATCCACAAGACCCTGGCCGGGCTGCTGGACGTGTGGCGGCTGATCGGCGACACCCAGGCCAGGACCGTGCTGCTGGCCCTGGCCGGATGGGTGGACACCCGCACGTCGCGGCTCGGCTCAAGCCAGATGCAGGCCATGCTCGGCACCGAGTTCGGGGGCATGAACGCCGTGCTGACGGACGTGTACCAGATGACCGGCGACTCCCGCTGGCTGGCCACGGCCCAGCGCTTCGACCACGCGGCCGTGTTCAACCCGCTGGCCGCGAACCAGGACCGGCTCAACGGCTTGCACGCCAACACCCAGGTGCCCAAGTGGATCGGGGCGGCCCGGGAGTACAAGGCGACGGGCACCACCCGTTACCGCGACATCGCCGCCAACGCCTGGTCCATCACCGTCGGCGCGCACACGTACGTGAACGGCGCCAACAGCCAGGCCGAGCACTTCCGCGCCCCCGACGCGATCGCCGCCCACCTGACCAGGGACACCGGCGAGGCGTGCAACACCTACAACATGCTCAAGCTGACCCGGGAGTTGTGGCTGCTGTCGCCGACCCGGGCCGACTACTTCGACTACTACGAGAACGCCCTGCTCAACCACCTGATCGGGCAGCAGGATCCGACTGACGCACGCGGGCACGTCACCTACTTCACTCCGCTCAACCCGGGCGGACGCCGCGGTGTCGGCCCGGCCTGGGGCGGCGGCACGTGGAGCACGGACTACAACTCCTTCTGGTGCTGCCAGGGCACCGGGATCGAGACCAACACCAAGCTGATGGATTCGATCTACTTCCACAACGGCACCACGCTGTTCGTGAACCTGTTCGCGCCCTCCACACTCGACTGGAGCCAACGCGGCATCACGGTCACGCAGACCACCTCCTATCCGGTCAGCGACACCACGTCGCTGCGGGTCACCGGTGACGCGAGCGGATCGTGGACGATGCGCATCCGCATCCCGGCCTGGACCCAGGGCGCCACCATCAGCGTCAACGGCGTGCAGCAGAACATCTCCGTCACCCCCGGCGCGTACGCCGATCTCACTCGATCGTGGACGCCGGGCGACACCGTGACCGTACGACTGCCCATGCGGGTGGTCATGAAGGCCGCCAACGACAACCCGAACGTGCAGGCCGTCACCTACGGCCCGGTCGTGTTGTCAGGCGACTACGGCAACAGCAGCCTGTCGTCGGCCCCCACCCTGGCCCCCTCGTCGATCAGCCGGACCAGCACCTCGTCCCTGGCCTTCACGGCCACCGCCGACGGGGCGTCGGTGCGGCTGGGGCCGTTCTACGACGCCCATGACCACAACTACGTCGTCTACTGGAACACCGGTGGTCACGGCGGCACCGGCGAGGCCACCTTCCGGCTGCTCAACGCGGCCAGCGGGCTGGCCCTCGGCATCCAGAACATGTCCACCGCCGACGGCGGCCTGGCCCTCCAGTGGACGGACAACGGCACCGCCGACCACGACTGGGTTCCGGTCGTCGACGGCAACGCCCTGCGACTGCGCAACGCGCACAGCGGCAAGGTGCTCGGCGTCGAGAACATGTCCACCGCCGACAACGCCCGGGTGCTCCAGTGGGGTGACAACGGCACCGCCGACCACCGCTGGACGATCTCGGACGTCGGCGACGGCTCCGTCAAGATCCGCAACGTCCACAGCTCCAAGCTGCTCGGCATCCAGAACGGATCGACCGCCAACGGCGCCCAGGCGGTCCAGGACTCCGACAACGGGAGCGCGGACAACCAGTGGCGCTTCGTGCCCAACGGCGCGCGGCGCATGCAGAACGTGGGCACCGGGATGGTGCTCGGCGTCACCGGCATGTCCATGGCCGACGGCGCGCTCGTCATCCAGTGGGGCGACACCGGCACCGCCGACCACCTGTGGACGGCGATCGTCGACACCGGCGGCTACCTGCGGCTGCGCAACTCCAACAGTCAGAAGGTGCTGGGCGTGGAGAACATGGGCACCGCCGCGGGGTCGCGTGCCGTGCAGTGGGCCGACAGCGGCACCGCCGACCATCGCTGGCGGCTGCGCCACGGGTCGGCAGCCGCCTTCCGGATCCAGTGCGCCAACGGCGGCCGGGTCCTCGGTCTCGCCGGCACCTCCCAGGGCGCGCAGGTCGTGCTCGCCGACGACAACGGCTCGAACACCAACCTCTGGAGGTTCCTGTGAGACGCGTGCTCGCGGTCCTCTCGTCCCTGCTTCTTCTCGTGGGCGTGCTCGTCACACCCCCGGCGTCAGCGGCGACGGTCGACACCAACGCGTGGTACGTCCTGGTCAACCGCAACAGCGGCAAGGCCCTCGACGTCTACAACCTCGCCACCAACGACGGCGCCCGCATCACCCAGTGGTCCCGCAACAACGGCAACCAGCAGCAGTGGCAGTTCGTCGACTCCGGCGGCGGCTACTACCGCATCAAGTCCCGCCACTCCGGCAAGGTCCTGGACGTCCACAACTGGTCCACCGCCAACGGCGGCGCGATCGTGCAATGGGCCGACCACAACGGCACCAACCAGCAGTGGCGGCTGGCCGACAGCTCCGACGGCTACGTGAGGTTCATCTCGCGCCACAGCAACAAGGCCCTCGAAGTGCAGGGCGCCTCCACCGCCGACGGCGCCAACATCGTCCAGTACGACGACTGGGGCGGCGCCAACCAGCAGTGGCAGCTCGCCCGGGTCGACGGCGGCAACCCGGACCCTGGCGGCACCTACACCAACCCGGTCGTCTGGCAGGACTTCGCCGACGGCGACATCATCCGGGTCGGCGACGCCTACTACTACTCGGCCTCGACGATGCACTACTCGCCGGGCGCGCCGATCCTGCGCTCCTACAACCTGGTCGACTGGGAGTACGCCGGCCATTCGGTGCCGAGGCTCGACTTCGGCTCGGGCGCCTACGACCTCAACGGCGGCCGGGCGTACGTGAAGGGCATCTGGGCCTCGACCCTGAACTACCGGCCCAGCAACAGCACCTACTACTGGATCGGCTGCGTCGAGTTCAACAGGACCTACGTCTACACCGCCTCCGCCGTGGACGGCACGTGGACCAAGCGCTCGCAGATCAACAACTGCTACTACGACGCGGGCCTGCTGGTCGACACCGACGACACCATGTACGTCGCCTACGGCAACGGCACCATCAGCGTCGCCCAGCTCTCGGCCGACGGGCTCAGCCAGGTGCGCGCCCAGCAGGTGTTCCAGACCCCGAGCAGCGTCGGCACGCTGGAGGGCGCCCGCTTCTACAAGCGCAACGGCTACTACTACATCTGGCTGACCCGCCCCGCCAACGGCCAGTACGTGCTCCGCTCCACCTCGCCGTGGGGCCCGTACGAGATGCGGCAGGTCCTGCTCGACATGCCCGGCCCCATCTCCGGAGGCGGCGTGCCCCACCAGGGCGGGCTCGTCCAGACCCAGAACGGCGCCTGGTACTACATGTCGTTCGTCGACGCCTACCCCGGCGGCCGCGTCCCCGCACTCGCGCCGATCACCTGGACCAACGACTGGCCCACCGTGCAGACCGTCAACGGCGGCTGGGGTGTCAACTACCCGAAGCCGGACATCCAGACCAGCAGGACCGTGGCGCCCATGATCGGCCCCGACACCTTCACCTCGGGCGGTCTCGGCCACCGCTGGGAATGGAATCACAATCCCGACACCAGCCGCTTCTCCACCGGCAACGGCCTGCGTCTGCAGACCGCGACCGTCACAGGCGACCTCTACAACGCCCGTAACACCCTGACCCACCGCATCCAGGGCCCGTCGTCGACGGCGACGATCGAGCTCGACTACTCGCAGATGGCCGACGGCGACCGCGCCGGGCTCGCCATGCTGCGCGACCAGTCGGCCTGGATCGGTGTCAAACGCGACAACGGCGCCAACCGGGTCGTGATGACGAACGGGCTGACCATGAACAGTTCGTGGCAGACCACCGGCACCGGGACCGAGGCGGCGAGCGCGAACGTCTCAGGTGGCCGGATCTGGTTGCGGGTCAACGCGGACATCCGGCCCGGTTCCGGCAGGCAGGCCCGCTTCTCCTACAGCACCGACGGCAGCACCTTCGTCAGCCTCGGGCCGGCCTTCACGTTGAACAACGCCTGGCAGTTCTTCATGGGCTACCGCTTCGGGATCTTCAACTACGCGACCCGGTCCCTCGGCGGCGCGGTCACCGTGCGCCGCTTCGATCTCACCACCCCCTGACGCAACACGTCGACACACAGGAAGGCACCAACCACCCATGGCGAAATCCAGATCACTGTCCGTTCTCGCGGCGGTGGCCACCTTACTGGCGAGCCTGCTCGTCGCCCTTCAGGCCCAGTCAGCCAACGCGGCCACCGTGGACACCAACGCGTGGTACGTCCTGGTCAACCGCAACAGCGGCAAGGCCCTCGACGTCTACAACCTCGCCACCAACGACGGCGCCCGCATCACCCAGTGGTCCCGCAACAACGGCAACCAGCAGCAGTGGCAGTTCGTCGACTCCGGCGGCGGCTACTACCGCATCAAGTCCCGCCACTCCGGCAAGGTCCTGGACGTCCACAACTGGTCCACCGCCAACGGCGGCGCGATCGTGCAATGGGCCGACCACAACGGCACCAACCAGCAGTGGCGGCTGGCCGACAGCTCCGACGGCTACGTGAGGTTCATCTCGCGCCACAGCAACAAGGCCCTCGAAGTGCAGGGCGCCTCCACCGCCGACGGCGCCAACATCGTCCAGTACGACGACTGGGGCGGCGCCAACCAGCAGTGGCAGCTCGCCCGGGTGGACGGCGGCGACCCCGGCGACCCCGGCGACCCCGGCGAGTGCGACCTTCCGTCGAGCTACCGCTGGACCTCGACGGGAGCGCTGGCGACGCCGAGGTCGGGCTGGGTCTCGCTCAAGGACTTCACCGTCGCCCCCTACAACGGCAGGCACCTGGTCTACGCGACCACGCACGACACCGGCACGCGGTGGGGCTCGATGAACTTCAGCCCGTTCAGCAACTGGTCGGAGATGGCCTCGGCCAGCCAGAACGCCATGTCCTCCAGCACCGTCGCGCCCACCCTGTTCTACTTCGCCCCGAGGAACATCTGGGTGCTCGCCTACCAGTGGGGCAGCACACCCTTCTCCTACCGGACCTCGACCGACCCCACCAACCCGAACGGCTGGTCGGCGGAGCAGCCGCTCTTCACCGGCAGCATCTCCGGCTCCGGCACCGGGCCCATCGACCAGACGCTCATCGGTGACGGCACGAACATGTACCTGTTCTTCGCCGGCGACAACGGCAGGATCTACCGGGCGAGCATGCCGATCGGGAACTTCCCCGGCAACTTCGGCTCGTCCTCGACGGTGATCATGAGCGACTCGACGAACAACCTGTTCGAAGGCGTTCAGGTCTACAAGCTGCAGGGCCAGAACAAGTACCTGATGCTCGTCGAGGCGATCGGCTCGCAGGGCCGCTACTTCCGCTCGTTCACGGCGACCAGCCTGAACGGTTCGTGGACGCCGCAGGCCGCCAGCGAGGGCAACCCGTTCGCCGGCAAGGCCAACAGCGGCGCCACCTGGACCAACGACATCAGCCACGGCGAGCTGGTCCGTGCCAGCGCCGATCAGACCTTCACCGTTGATCCCTGCAACCTGCAGTTGCTCTACCAGGGCCGCAGCCCCAACTCCGGCGGCGACTACGGCCTGCTGCCCTACCGTCCGGGCCTGCTGACCCTGCAGCGCTGACGGCGTGACCCGGGCTCGGATGGTCCTGGCGTTCACGGCCCCATCGGATGGGCGCCGTCACGGCACACGATCAGGACCATGAGGGCCCGGGCGGCGGGCTCGGTGCACGGCCGAGCCCGCCCGGGTCCCCGTACCCCGTGATTAGACTGCCGCCATGACCACGGAGTCGTCCCCCCTCACCATCGCCCAGCTCGCCGAGCTGGCGGGCGTGTCCACCGCGACGGTCTCCAAGGTCGTGAACGGCCGGTCCGAGGTGTCGTCCGAAACCCGCGCCGCCGTGGAGGAGCTCATCCGGCGGCACGGCTACCGGCGACAGCGCCGCCGCTCCACGCCGACGGCCCTGGTCGAGCTGGTCTTCCACGCGCTGGAGGGCGACTATCCCGTCGAGATCACCAAAGGTGTGGCGCGGGTCGCGCGGGAGCACGAGCTCACGGTGGGGATATCGGACCTGTGTTGTGACCGCAGCGCCGCGGACGCCTGGCTGGAGGGCGTGTTACGACGCCGCCCGAGTGGTGTGATCGCGGTGTTCTCCGGCCTGACGGAAACCCAGCACGAACAGCTCGCGCGCCGCGAGATCCCGCTCGTCCTGCTGGATCCGGCCGACGCTCCCGCGCGGAACATCCCCTCGGTGGGCGCGGGCAACTGGAACGGCGGGCTCACGGCCACCCGCCACCTCCTGGAGCTCGGGCATCGCCGCATCGGCATCATCACCGGGCCCGACTCCGCGCTGTCCAGCCGGGCCCGTCTCGACGGCTATCGCACCGCCCTGGACATGGCCGGCGTGCCCGTCGATCCGGAGCTGGTCGGCCGGGGGGACTTCCTGATCGAGGGCGGCCTGGCCGAGGCGCACCGCATGCTGCGCCTGCCCGACCGGCCGACTGCGATCTTCGCCACGAACGACGGCCAGGCCATCGGCGTCTACCACGCGGCCCACCAGCTCGGCCTGCGCGTCCCGGACGATCTCAGCGTGATCGGCTTCGACGACATGCCTTCGATGCGATGGGCCATCCCACCGTTGACCACCGTTCGCCAGCCCCTCGCCGAGATGGCCGCCGCGGCCACCTCCATGGTGCTGAAGCTGGCCGGCGGCGAGCAGCCGGCACGAAGCCGCGTCGAACTGGCCACCGACCTCGTCGTACGCGAGAGCACCGCGCCTCCCCCGCGCCCGCCCGCCTAGTCCTCCGGCGGCGGCGCGGCACGGTCGAAGTACCAGGCGGCGATCTGGGTGCGCGAGGTGAAGCCGAGCTTGGTCAGGATGTGTTCCACATGTCCCTCCGCTGTGCGGGTCGAGATGACCAGCCGGGCGGCGATCTCCTTGTTGCGCACACCCTGCGCGATGAGGCCGGCCACCTCCAGCTCGCGCGGAGTCAGCTCCGTCGTCTCCACCCGCTGTCTCGGCGCGGCCTCCTTATCGGCCTCGACGTCGGCCTCGACCGGATCTGCCGGGTCCTCCAAGGCGTAGGCGACGGCCTCGTCGAAGTCGAGACCGGCCCCCTGCTCGGCAGCCGCCTCGAACGCCGCTTCGCCCAGCCGTTCGCGCACCGCCGCCTCGCACTCCCGATGCGCGCCGGCGTAGAGCTGAAAGCCGGGCAACAACAACCCCAGCATCTCGCGGATCGACGCGGCGGCGCCGAGCAGGCGGGCGGCCCGATCATCGCGTCCTTGCGCGGCCGTCGCCCAGGCCAGGGACTCGATGGCCCATGCCGCGCCGTAACGGTATCCGATGGCGCGGCCGATGCGGATGCTCGTACGGAACAACTCCAGCGCGGCCGCCGTCTCCCCCGCCAGCCACCGTTCGACGCCGCTGACCCACACCCCCATGGAGATCTCTCCCTGCGCCCCGGCGTCCTCCGCCGTCTTCCGGCATCGGGCCGCGAACGCGGCGGCACGTGGGTCACGTCCGAAGGCGGCGGCCAGGGCCAGGTAGAAGGCGGGCAGGAACGGGCCCTGCAACACGTCCTGCTCGGGGAGTGCGCCGGCATTCTCCTCGTACCAGCGGACGGCCTCGTTCAGCTGGTCGACCGCACCGCGATAATCGCCGAGCAGGAAGGCGACCCGGCCCGACAGGCACTGCTCCATCGCCCGCGCGCTGCCGTCATGCCAGTCACGGGCCAGCGCGGAGCAGTCGGCGATCAGCGGGGTCGCCACGTCGACCTTCCCCTGCATCAGGGCGAACAGTGCTGCCGTCGCCAGTGCCCTGAACCGCGCCGGTCGCGCGCCCCGCACCAGCTGGAGCGCGCGGTCGAGCCAGTAACGCGCCTCGTTGAAGCCGCCCGAGTAGACCCAGTAGCCATAGAGATTGGTGATGATCTCCAGCCCGGTCTCGGCCAGGGCGGGATCGCCGAGCGAGGTCTCCAGCGCCACCCGGAAGTTGGGCATCTCGCGGACCACGCTGGCGTAGTGGTCGACCTGCAGAGGGGTGAACCAGCCGGCCTGCGTGCGCTCGCTCAGCCGCCGGTAGTGATCCAGGTGGCGCCGGCGGACCTCCGCCTCGGAACCGCCGGCGAGGTGTCGCTCCAAGCCGTACTGGCGGAGCAACTCCAGCATCCCGTAGCGCAGCTGAGCGCCGCTGCGCTCAGAGGTCAGCACGGACTTGTCGATGAGCGCCGCGAGCAACGGCAGGAGCTCCTCACGTGCCAGCCCGTCGCCCGAGCACACCTCCTCGGCCGCGTCCAGGTCGAAGCCGCCGGAGAAGACGGTGAGACGCTGCCAGAGCGTCTGCTCCTGGGGCGAGCACAGCTCGAAGCTCCAGGCCACCGTCGCGCCGAGCGTCTGGTGCCTGGGCACGGCGGTCCGGTAGCCCCGCGTGAAGAGATCCAGGTGATCGCCCAGCCGCTCGACGATCTGGTCGAGGGAGAGGACCCGCAGTTGCACCGCCGCCAGTTCGATGGCCAGCGGGATGCCGTCGACGAGGCGGCACAGCTCGGCCGCACCGTCGTGGTCGGCCACCAGCTCGAACGACGGGTCGATGCCTCTGGCGCGTTCCAGGAACAGCGCTACGGCCTCGCACCGGCCCGTGCCGGCGGCCGCCGGCCCGTGACCGTCCGGCGGCAGTGACAGTGGTGGCACGACATAACGGACTTCGGACGGGACGCCCAGCGCTTCCCGGCTGGTCGCCAGGATCCGCACCTCGGGGACCGCTCTTATCAGCGCGTCGGCGAAGGCGGCGCACGCGTCGATCAGGTGCTCGCAGTTGTCCAGCACCAGCAGCGTCTGCTTACCACGCAAACGGCCGACCAACGCGTCCAGGGAGGTACGTGACGTGCTGTCATGCACGCCCAGGGTTTCTGCCACCGCGCGGGCCAGCAGCTTGCCATCCTGCAGCGAGGCCAGTTGCACCAGCCACACGCCGTTGGAGAAGGCCCGGCGCATGGTGGCCGCCATGTAGACGGCCAGGCGGGTCTTGCCCACCCCGCCAGGGCCCGTGAGCGTCAGCAGCCGCGTGGACGACAGCAGCCGCTTGATGTCGGCGGCCTCGCGTCGGCGCCCGACGATGTCCTTACTGTCGGCCGGAAGGTTGTCGGTCGCCCGCCTCGACGCCGTCCGTGAAGCCACGATTCATCCTATCAATGCAGTTCAGCTACGCTTTTTCCG
Source organism: Nonomuraea sp. B5E05 (assembly GCF_039880665.1). NCBI lineage: Bacteria > Bacillati > Actinomycetota > Actinomycetes > Streptosporangiales > Streptosporangiaceae > Nonomuraea > Nonomuraea sp. B5E05. The sequence goes on along the minus strand of NZ_JBDPMJ010000008.1, from coordinate 289,698 downwards.
CAAACCGCCCTGTCCCGCCGCACTACCCGGTACGCGGTCCCCTACATACGTAGACGGGACCCAAATAGGCAATTCCACCGTTATGCCCCGTAACGGGCCGACGGACGATGGAGATGTCAGGAATCCGTACAGGTCACAGGGAGTGGGCGCCATGGACAGGTTCGAGAGCGAGGCGCCTCGCCGCATCCGGAGAGAGAAGCGGCGTCATGCCACGTACCGGCCATCGCATCGTCACCCGCGAACGCTGCCCCTGCGGGTCTGCGCCGGCTGCGCCCAGCGCGGCGGGCGCCGCCAGGCGTCGTGGCTCTTCCCCCCCGTCGTCGCTTCGGTGCCGCAGGCGCGGCACAGCGTGGGCGCCCAGGCGCGGCAGTGGGGATTCGCCGATGAGAGCACCACCGCCGAACTGCTCGTCTCCGAGGTGCTCGCCAACGCGCTCGCCCACACGGAGGAGCCGGTGCGCGTCCGCATGAGCGAGGGGGACGGCACTCTGCGGGTGGAGGTCGAAGAGCACGGCGCGTCCACGCCGCTGCCTCCCGCCCGGCTGTCCGGTCCTGACGAGGAGAGCGGGCGAGGCCTGTTCCTGCTGGAAACGTTGTCCCGCGAGTGGGGCGTCGACGGCACGAGGACGGGCAAGGTCGTCTGGTTCGAGGTCGCCGGCGAGTTCGGAGCCGAAGCCGCCGCGTGAGAAAGCCGTGGCGTATGCGTATTTCCACGGTGTCGGGAGCGGCTTCGCGACCGGCATGCTGAGATTCAGGATCAAGTGGAGGATTTCATGACCACAGCTGATGACTGCGGCGAGATCGTCACCCTCGTCGCGCGGATGGAACACCTGGTGAAGCGGATGCGGGCACAGAATCGGCAGTTCGTCACCGATGCCTCGCACGAGCTGGGCACTCCCCTGGCCGGCCTCCGGTTGCGGCTGGAGGAAGCGCGCATGCATCCCGGCCAGACCGACCTGGGCGACCTCGTCCGCCACGCCCTGCGGGAGGTGGACCGGATCCAGGCCATCATCGGCGACATGCTGATGCTCGCCAGGCTCGACGCCGGATCCCCGGAACCGCTCCTCGCCATCGACGTGGCCGATCTCGTCAAGGAGGAGGTCGGCAAGCGGCCCCATGTCCTGCCCATCCACCTCGACCTGGAGGAGGGCCTGATCGTGGGAGGCGTCAGCGGCACCCTCGCGCGCCTGCTCGGCAACCTGCTGGACAATGCCGAACGGCATGGCAGGTCGGCGGTGCGGGTGTCGGTTCACAGCGAGGGCGGCGAGGTCATGGTCATGGTCGACGACGACGGCCTGGGCGTTCCTTCGCAGGAGCGCGAACGGGTCTTCAACCACTTCGCCAGGACCGACAGCGCCCGCAGCCGCGGCCACGGCGGTTCCGGGCTCGGCCTGCCCATCGCCCTGGCCATCGCCGAAGCCCACAGCGGCACGCTGACCGCCCAGGAATCGGACATGGGCGGCGCCCGGTTCGTGCTGCGCCTTCCCCTGCTGTGCGTCGACGCGATGACGAGCGAAGTGGCATGAGAGCCTTTGCCGGCTTGACCGCATACGACGTTTGTTCTCCATAGCAGAATTAGGTACGCCTCCGCGGAACAGGCGGCTTAACGTGTCCCCATGTTGAGCGCATCTACGCACGTAGACGGCTCGATCCACGGCCCGGACCACGCCGTGGAGCCGTGATGGGAGGCAAGCCATGGACCCGTTCGTGTCCGCGGTGCGGCTAGCCGGAGCGATCCGTGCCCGCGAGCTCAGCCCGGCCGAGGTCGCCACCGTCTACCTGGACCGGATCGACCGGCTCGATCCGGAGATCAACGCGATCGTCTGGCGCAACGACGAGGAGGTCATGACCGCCGCCCGCGCGGCCGAGCGAGCGCTGATGTCCGGCGACCGGATCGGACCGTTCCACGGGGTCCCGATACCGGTCAAGGACCTGACGTCGGTGGCGGGACAGCCCAACACGATGGGGTCGCGAGGCGTCTCCGACGCCCCGAGGACGGCGAACGACCTGGTCATCGACCGGCTCCTCGACGCCGGCTTCATTCTCATGGGGCGGACCAACACCCCCGAGATGGGCACCCTGCCCGACACGGAGAACGCCCGCTACGGGCGGACCGCCAATCCGTGGGACCTCACCCGATCTCCCGCGGGTTCGAGTGGCGGTGCGGCCGCCGCCGTGGCGGCGGGCATGGCCCCCGTGGCCCACGGCAACGACGGCGGCGGATCGCTCCGCATGCCGGCCTCCGCCTGCGGCCTGGTCGGGCTGAAGCCCAGCCGGGCGCGGATCCCGCAACACGCCCAGTCATGGTGGGAGTACTGCACCACCGAGGGGGTCATCTGCCGCTACGTCGAGGACGCCGCGACGATACTGGACGCGCTCTGCGCCCCCGATCCGCTCGCCTGGTTCCAGGCGCCCGTCCACGACCGCCCGTTCGCGGCGGAAGTGGGACGCGGGACGGAGCGGTTGCGGGTCGGCCTGCTCCTCGACGCCCCCACCGGGCTGCCGGTCGATCCCGAATGCGTCAACAGCGCCCTGGCTGCCGGCGCCCTGCTCGAAGAGCTGGGTCACGAGGTCTTCCCCGTCAGTCCGTTCCTCCTCAGCCCTGAAGGCGCGCATGCCTACGTGGAGAAGGTCATCGCCGCCTCGCTCTATGTCCACCCCTTCGACGACCCGGAGGCCGCCGAGCCGTACAACCGGCACCGGTGGGAACGTGTGCGGGGCATCGACGCCGGCCAGTACGTGCAGGCGGTGGCGCGGCTGCAGGCCGAATCGCGGCAGGTGGTCGCCCAGTGGCGACGCGACTTCGATGTGCTGCTCACTCCCACCATGGCCGGCCCCCCACCACGCCTCGGCACTGTGCTGGACGACGCCAACCGGCATCCGGAAACGGCGATGCCCAGCGCCCTGGCCATGGTCTCCTTCACCGCGGTGGCCAGCGTCACGGGCCTGCCGGCGATCAGTCTTCCTGTCCACGTCGCCGCCGACGGGCTGCCCATCGGCGCGCAGTTGATCGGCGCGCCGTTCGACGAGGCCACGCTGATCCGCCTGGCCGCCGGCATGCAGGCGATGGCGGGCTGGCCCGCCGTCCGCCCACCCCGCTACAGCTCCTGAACCGCTCTCCCCCACGCTCAACCGTCTCCCCGACGGAAGCATGGCCACATCAAGGAATCACCGACATGGTCAACACTCCAAGGTATTCCCGCACCTCCTTCCTCGGCCTCCTGCTCACCGCCTGCCTCGCCCTGGCGGCATGCGGCACGACCACTGCGCGAAGCGGCGCGGACACCTCGTCGAGCACGTCCGCCGCCGTGCTCGACGCCGCCACGAAAGCCGTCGAAGACGGCTACGCCGGGGACTACTCCGAGCCGCCGACGTCGGGACCGAAGCCCGCGACAGGCAGGAACATCTGGGTGATCACCGCGTGGCAGCAGGTCCGCGCGCTGGCCTACCAGGCCGAACAACTCACCGAGGCGGCCACCGCGCTGGGGTGGAAAGCACACACGTGCGACGGCCTGAACAACGTCAACGGCGGCATGGCCACCTGCGTCCGCCAGGCCACGGCGGCGGGCGCCGACGGCATCGTGCTGGTCTCGGTGGACTGCGCCCCTGTACGGCAGGCCCTCGTGGAGGCGAGGAAGGCCGGCGTGAAGATCGCCTCTTTCAGCGGGTTCGACTGCGACGACCCGACGCAGGACGGCAGCTCACCGCTCTTCGACGCCCCGGCCGGCTACAGCGCGGCCATGCCGGACCTGGCCGCCTTCTACACCCGGCTGGGCACGATGAGAGCCGATCTGGCCATCGCCGAGACCCAGGGCAAGGCCAAGGTGCTGCACATCGCCTTCCACGGCATCGCGTTCGGCGAGTACGTGGCCAAGGGGTTCGCGGACCGGATCGCCGCCTGCGGCGGCTGTGAGATCGTCAGCACGGTCAAGATCGCGCCCGCGGACGTCCCGAACATCCGGCAGAAGTTCGAGACCGCGTTGGTGCAGGTGCCGCAGGCCAACGTCGTCGCGGTCGACGTCGACCACTTCTTCGTGGCGGGCATCCAGCCCGCGTTGGTGTCCAGCCCCCGCAAGGACCTGGTGGTGATCGGCAACGAGTGCCAGATCGACAACCTGGACTACATCCGCGCCGGCAAGGGCCAGCAGTTCTGCCTCGGCGCGTCGAACGCCTACCGCGCCTACACGACGATCGACGCCCTGAACCGCGTCTTCAACGACGAGGACCTCGTCCCCGGAGGCGTCGGCATCCAGATCGTGGACAAGGAGCACAACCTCCCCGCCCCCGGCTCCGAGTACGTCGGCCCCGTCGACTACGCCGGCCTGTACGGCAAGACGTGGAACGGCTCGTCGCGGTGAAAGGCGGCCCGTCCACGACAGCCATCCGGCTGACCGGCATCAACAAGAACTTCGACGGCGTACAGGTGTTGCGGAACGTGGACTGCACCATCGCGCCCGGATCCGTACACGCTCTCCTCGGCGGCAACGGGTCCGGCAAGTCGACGCTGCTGAAGATCCTCGCCGGGGTCCACCCGGCCGACCAGGGCGGCACGATCACCATCCACGGCCGGGCGCACGCCGCGGGCTCCTACGGCCCGGCGATCGCGCGCCAGTCCGGGCTCCGCTTCGTGCACCAGGACCTGGGGCTCGTCCCCGACCTGACGGTCAGCGAGAACTTCGCGCTCGAAGGCGGCTATCCACGGCGGGGCGGGCTGGCCATCTCCTGGGGCGGGCTGCGCCGTTCGACCCGTCAGAGCCTGGAACGCGCGCACGTCGACGTCGATCCGCAGACCCTGGTGCGAGATCTCCGGCCGAGCGATCGCACGCTGGTGGCCATCGCGCGGGCGCTGCGCGACAGCGACGAGGGCAGTCACCTGACGCTCGTGCTCGACGAACCCACCGCCAGCCTGCCGCAGCACGAGGCCGAGGTCCTCCTGGAGGCGATCCGCCGGTGCCAGAGCCGGGGCCAGACGATCGTCTACGTCAGTCATCGCCTGTCGGAGGTGCTCGAGATAGCGGATCGCATCTCGGTGCTCCGCGACGGGGCCGTGGTCGCGGAGCGCTCCACCGCCGGCCTGGACGAGGCCCAGATCGTGGCGCTCATGACCGGTCAGGAGGCGCGAACGCCGCTTCCCCGCGGCGTGCCGGAGGCCGGCGCGAGAACCGTCATGAAGGTCAGCGGCCTCGCGGCCGGCCCGCTGCGCGACGTCGACCTGACCGTGCGGCGCCATGAGATCGTGGGGGTGGCCGGCCTGCTGGGGTCGGGCCGTTCCACGCTGCTGCGGGCCCTCTTCGGCACCGCTCGCATGCGGCGCGGCGGACTCGAGGTCGACGGGGCGCCCGCCCGGCTCCGGTCCCCCAGGGACGCCATCCGCCGAGGCATCGCCCTGGTGCCCGAAGATCGCGGCAAGGATGCCGCCTTCGCCGGCCTGCCGCTGTGGGAGAACGTCTCCGCGACGGCCATCAGCGCGTACTGGTCGGGCTGGCGGATGGCGCGCGCGTCCGAGCGGCGCGATGCCACGCGCCTGATCAGGATCTTCGGCATTCGCACGGCCACCCCGAACGCCCCCTTCGCCCACCTGTCCGGGGGCAACCAGCAGAAGGCCGTGCTCGCGAGATGGCTGCGGCTCGACCCACGCCTGCTGTTGCTCGACGAACCCACCCAGGGCGTCGACGCGATGGCGCGGGCCGACATCCACGAGCTCATCAGGCAGCACGTGGCCAAGGGCAACGCCGCGCTGGTCGTGTCGTCGGACTTCGAGGAGCTGGAGTCGTTGTGCCATCGCGTGATCGTGCTGCGCGACGGTTCACCGATCGCCGAGCTCACCGGCCCCCGGCTCACGGAGGCCGCCATCGCCGAACTCACCCAGACCACTCCCAAGGAGCCGGCCCATGACTGACGCTTCCCCCCACTCGGCTGTGCTGCCGGACCAGGCCCCGGCCTCGCGCGGGACGCCTGTCGCGGAGGCCGGCCGTGTCCGGTCCGTGTCCGGTGTCGTCGAACGCTACGGCCTGCTCCTGTTGCTCGTCGGGATGGTCGTGTTCTTCGCTCTGCTGCCGTCCTCGGGAGAGGCGTTCCGCAGTGCGGCGAACATCACTTCGGTGCTGGCCAGCCAGGCGGTGGGCCTGACCGTGGCGTTGGCCCTGCTCTTCCCCATGGCGGCGGGGTCCTTCGACTTCTCCGTGGGCGCCGTCACCGCGACATCGTCCGTCATGGCGGCGGCCTCGGTGTCTCATTTCGGGCTGCCCCTCGTCGTGGCGATCCTGCTGGCCGTCGCGTCCGGCGTCGTCGCCGGCGCCGTGCTCGGTCTCCTGGTGGCCAAATACGGGATCAACCCGTTCATCGCGACCCTGGGCATGGCGACCCTGCTGGGCGGTGCCATCTTCGCGTACACGAACGGGTTGCAGATCAGCAAGGACATCCCCGAGACGCTCACCGACCTGGGCTCCCTGTCCGTGTTCGGCATCCCCCGGATCGTGCTGGCGGCGGCGTTGATCGCCGTGGCGGTGTGGTTCGTGATGCGGCACACTCCGCTCGGCCGGCACCTGTTCGCCGTCGGTTCCAACGCGAGCGCGGCACACCTGGTGGGCCTGAACGTGACGAGGATCAAGTTCCTGTCGTTCGCGCTGTCGGGCCTGGTCTCGGGTGTCGCCGGCGTGCTGCTCCTGGCCCGGCAGGGCGCCGCGACCTCGGACAACGGGATGAACATGTTGTTCCCCGCGCTGACGGCGGTGTTCCTCAGCACGATCGTCATCGAGGTGGGACGGCCCTCCGTGCTGGGGACCGTCATCGGGGTCCTGTTCGTCGCCGTCAGCGTCAGCGGCCTGACCCTGGTCGGCGCGCCCTCCTGGGTGAGCCAGGTCTTCAACGGCGCGGCACTGCTCATCGCCGTCGGCCTCGCCGGGGTCAGCCGCCGCGGCGCCGACCCCGCGCGGCTCTGAGCTCCGGCCGAAACGACGGTGCGGGCCGATGAACCTTCCATCGGCCCGCACCGTTCCCGACGTCAGCCGGCCACCTCGTTGCTCTGCCGGCCGGCCTGGGCGAGGATCTCGTCGGCATCGTCGAGCGGAGGGTGGATCACCTCCAGGATCGTCCCCTTCAGCTCCTTGGCCTGCTGTCCGGTCAGCGCCACCGCGCGGTCCCATCCGGTCGTGAACACGGCGCCGGCGGCGCCGAGGTCGAGGCACGTGACGTACGGGTCGGGAGCGAATTCGACGAGCGGCAGGCCGAGCAGGTCGGCGGCGGCGTTGTGACCTGCCACCTTCCCCATGGGGGTGGCGAACTGGCAGCTCTGCACCACGTGGTGATCGGCGTCGGCCAGGGCGGCGGCGACGTCCCCGGCGGCGAAGACGTCGCCTGAGACCCGCAGATGGTGGTCGACCGCCAGCCGGCCGAGCCGGTCGCGTTCCGCGGGGATCTGCTCGGTCATGGGGTGGGCCCGCATCCCCGCCGTCCAGATGACGGCGTCGGCCGGGATCTCGCTGCCGTCCGTCAGGACGACGCCCCGGCCGCTGACCGACGCCGTGCTCACTTCGAGGCGTACGTCGACGCCCAGCTCGGCCAGCGCCGCCGTGATCGCGGGACGAGGGCCCGGGCCCAGTTCGGGCGCGACAACGTCGGCGCGCTCCAGCAGGATCACCCGCCCGCGGGCGGCCAGCTCGGTGGCGATCTCCACCCCGGTGAAGCCGGACCCGATGACCACGGCGGTGAAGCCCGTACGGTCGCCGAGGTGAGCGTTGAGCCTGGCCACGCCGTCGGCGGTGTCGATGTCGAAGAGGTGCTCCGCGCCCGGCAGCGCGGCCCGGACAAGCCGGCTGCCGGCCGCCAGCACCAGCCGGTCATAGCCGATCGAGCGTCCCCCGGCGGTGACGGTCGAGCCTGCCACGTCGATGTCCGTGACCTCCGCCCTCAGGTGGGTCACGCCGATCGGCTCCAGTACGCGCTTGAGCGCGACCCGCGACCAGCCGGGATCGAGCTTGTGCAAGCGTGGCCGCAGGACCATGTCCTCGTTGGGCGCGACGAGCGTGATGCGCAGATCGTTGTCACCTCGCGCGCGGGCGGCGGCGGCCGCGCTCCACACTCCGGCGAAGCCGCCGCCGACGATCAGGACTTCCGACATCATGTTCCTTTCATCATGGCCGGGCTCGGTGCGCGCCCGGGTGTTCGTTCGGCCGGCGGAGCCGCTGGACGTCGTTTCGCACGGCGACGGCCCGTCACCGCAGCCTGTCGCGGTGGATCTTGCCGGACCCGGTCCGGGGCAGTTCGTCCACGAACCGCACCGTCTTGGGGATCTTGTATCTGGCCAGCCTGCCGTCGAGGAAGACCAGCAGTTCGTGTTCGGTGACCCGGTGGCCGGGACACGCGCGGACGAAGGCCCGCCCCACCTCGCCCCACCGGTCGTCGGGCACCCCGATGACCGCGCACTCCTCCACCGCGGGATGGCGCAGCAGAGCCGTTTCGACCTCGGCGGGATAGACGTTCTCCCCGCCGGAGATGTACATCTCCTTGAGGCGGCCGACGACGAAGTAGTAGCCGTCCTCGTCGACACGGGCCACGTCGCCGGTCCGGATCCAGCCGTTCTCCGTGATGGCCGCCGCGGTGGCGTCGGGCCGGCCCCAGTAGCCCGCCATGACGGTCGGGCCCTGGATGAGGAGCTCGCCCTCCGTGGCGCCGGATCCGGTCGCGTCGGAACGTGCCACGCGGACGTCGGAGAAAAAATGGGGAACGCCCGCCGAGCCGACCTTCGCCGTGCTCATCTCCGCCCTGACGATGAGCGCTCCCGGAGCCGCCTCGGTGAGCCCGTACCCTTGCAGGAATCGCAGCCCTCGCTGCTGGTAGGCGGTGATCAGCGAGGTCGGCACGGGCGCTCCCCCGGCGAGCAGGGAGCGGATCGACGACAGGTCGGCCGAACTCCAGCGGGGTGAGCGCGTCAGGTCCGCGAACATGGTCGGGACGCCGAACATCCAGGTGACCCCGTGCCGCTCGACCAGGTCGAAGCATTCGTCGACGTCCCAGCCGGTCATGAGCACCGCGCAGCCGCCCTTGAGCAGGGTCGGCAGGAGCGTCATGTTCAGCGCGGCGACGTGGAACAGCGGCGCGCTGATCAGGGTGACCTCGTCTCCGGTGATGTCGAGCTCGACGAGCACGTTCATGCAGTTCCAGATGACGTTGCCGTGCGTGAGGACCGCGCCCTTGGGGCGTCCGGTGGTGCCCGAGGTGTAGAGGATCATCGCCGGGTCGTCGTATCCGACCGGTTCGTCGATGGGGTCGGCGGGCGAAGCCCTCAGCCGTTGCTCGAAGTCGAGGGCGGACGCGCCGTCGCCGCCGACGGGGACGAGCACGGGGGAGGCGGCCACCTGCAACCGCTCCACCACCCCGGTGTGGCCGGTGGCGTGCACCAGCACGGACGCGCCGCAGTCGTCCAGCTGGAAGCTCAGCTCCGCCGCCGTGAGGCGGGTGTTGAGCGGCACGAACACCGCCCCCAGCAGATGGGCGGCGAACATGGTCTCCACGAGCGATGCCGCGTTCGGCCCGAGGTAGGCGACCCGGTCGCCCTGCGCCACGCCCATCGAGCGCAGCGCATGCGCGAACCGCGTGGTGCGCTCGACCAGGCCGGCGTAGGTCTGTACGTCGGCGCCCGCCACGAGAGCACGCCGGTGCGGCGAGGAGCGGGCACGCCTGAGGGGCCATGAGCCCAGACCCTGGTTAAGCATCCGAGATCGCCACCCTGTCCGGACGGCCCGGGTCAGAGCCGTCGAGGGCCAGGTTTCTGAGGATCGTGAGCAGCTGGCCCCGCTCGTCGGGCGTCAGCTTCGCCAGGAAATCCTGACGTGCCGCGGCGACGTCGGCCCGCGCCCGGTCCCGCATGGCGCGCCCGTCGGGGGTGGCCCGCACCTCACGTGCCCGGCGGTCCGACGGGTGGGGACGCCGCAGGACCAGGCTCCTGGCCTCCAGCGTGTCGATGAGCGACACCACCGGGCTGGGATCCATGCCGAGGAACTCGGCGATGTCGCGCTGGGACAGGCCGTCGCGGTCGCACACCAGCGCCAGGACGGAATAGTGACGGACCCGCAGGTCGAGGTGGGCGAGCCTGGCGTTGGTCATGCGTACGATCACGCCGCTGGCGTGCGCCAGCAGAAACCCGGTGTCATCAAGCAACCCGTCGTCTTGTCCACTCACGGCGACCCTCTCGTCGAAGCATTCAATGATCGAACTCTTCAATCATTGACATTATCATCCATTTCCGCGTACGGTCCAGCCTCAGACCCAACGAGAGCAGCGACAACGGGAGCGAGCCCATGGCCGATCTGAGAGGAAAAGTGGCCGTCGTCACCGGCGCCGGACGCGGGCTGGGCCTGGCCTACGCCAAGGACCTGGCCGCCGCGGGGGCGCACGTGGTGGTCAACGACATCGACGAGGCGGCGGCCGAGGCCGGGGCCGAGTCGATCACCCGGGCCGGTGGCAGCGCCGTCGCCCAGGCCGCGGCGGTGGGCACCGGCGAAGCCGCCCAGACGCTCGTCGACCGCGCCGTCTCCGCCTTCGGGCGGCTCGACATCATGGTCGCCAACGCCGGAGTCCTGCGCGACACGGTGTTGTGGAAGATGAGCGACGAGGACTTCGACACCGTCGTCCACGTCCACCTTCGCGGCACCTTCACCTGCGCCCGCGCGGCGGCCGTACGCATGCGCGAGCAGGGCGGCGGAGGGCGCATCATCAGTGTCGGATCGCCGACCGGCCAGCGCGGCACCTTCGGCCAGACCAACTACGCCGCGGCCAAGGCCGGCATCGTCGGCATGGTCCGCACGTGGGCCATGGAACTCGCCCGGGCCGGCATCACCGTCAACGCCGTCATCCCGGTGGCCGCCACCGAGATGACCAGGACGGTGCCCTTCCTGCGTACGCACATCGAGGCGCTGGACCGGGGCGAGAAGCTCACGCCCTTCGCGCGCCGTGCCCTCGCCCTGGGCACGCCCGAGGACGCCGCCGGCGTGGTGACGTTCCTCGCCTCCGACGCCGCGGCCGGCATCACCGGGCAGGCCATCGGCGTCGGAGGCGACCGGGTCAGCCTCTGGTCCCATCCCAGCCAGATCGCCAGCGCGTTCGCCGACGACGGCTGGAGCGCCGACGCGCTGGCCGAGACCTGGCCGACGGCGTTCGGCCCGCACGTCCAGTCCGTAGGGGAGCCGGTCCCCCAGCCCGAGGAGCAGCGCGCATGACCCACCTGATCAGGCTCGCCTCGCTCACCGCCATAGACACGCATGTGCACGTGGAGGTGGATGACGAAGGTCATCCCTCCCTCGGCGGCGAGCTGATGGAGGCCTCCGCCGCCTACTTCCGATCGGAGCACCGCACGCCGACGGTGGACGAGATCGCCCAGACCTACCGCGAGCGCCACATGGCCGCGGTCATCTTCACCGTCGACCACCACAGGGCCACCGGCCACCCACCCATCAGCAACGAGTATGTGGCCCAGGCGGCCGCGCGCCACCCCGACGTGCTCATCCCCTTCGCCAGCATCGACCCCCTCCGCGGCAGAGCGGGCGTCGCCGCCGCCACACGGCTGGTCGGCGAGCACGGCATACGCGGCTTCAAGTTCCACCCCAGCCTGCAGGGCTTCGACCCGACCGACCCCGCGGCCTTCCCGCTGTACGAGGCCATCGCCGCACTCGGTGTCCCGGCCGTCTTCCACACCGGTCAGACCGGCATCGGAGCCGGGCTCCCAGGAGGTGGCGGCATCCGGCTCGGGCTGTCCAACCCGATGCTCCTCGACGAGGTCGCCGCCGCCTTCCCCGACCTCCAGATCGTGCTGGCGCACCCGTCCTTCCCCTGGCAGGACGAGGCGCTGGCGGTCGCCACCCACAAGTCCAACGTGTGGATCGACCTGTCGGGCTGGTCGCCCAAGTATTTCCCGCCCAACCTCGTCCGCTACGCGAACACGCTGCTGAAGGACAAGGTGCTCTTCGGGTCGGACTTCCCCCTCATCACCCCGGACCGGTGGATCGCCGACTTCGACCGGCTCGACATCAAGCCCGAGGTCCGTCCCAAGATCCTCAAGGAGAACGCGGGCCGGCTGCTCGGCCTGCCGCAGTGATCGGAGATCCTCCATGACCAGACCCGTCACCGTCTCCGAACTCCCCGGCCTGGCCGGCCAGGATCTCGGACACAGCCCGTATCTCACCGTCGACCAGAAACGCATCGACGGCTTCGCCGAAGCGACGGACGACCGGCAGTGGATCCACGTCGATCCCGTCGCGGCGGCCGCCGGCCCCTTCGGCACCACCATCGCCCACGGCTACCTGACCCTGTCGCTGGTCATCCCGCTCTGGGGCGATCTGCTCGACGTCCGGGACGCCACCACCAAGGTGAACTACGGGCTCGACAAGGTCCGCTTCCCCGCCCCCGTACCGGTGAACGCCCGGATCCGGCTGCACGCGCGGGTCGCCGAGGTCACGGAGATCGCCGGCGGCGTGCAGCTCGTGCTGGACGTGACCATCCACGCCGACGGGGTCGGCAAACCCGTCTGCGTGGCCCGGCCGGTCTTCCGCTACTACCACTGACCGTCGGAAGGGCGAGCAACTGATGAGCCACTACCGAAGCAATGTCCGCGACATCGAGTTCAACCTGTTCGAGATGCTGGGCATCGACCGATTCCTCGGCTCCGCCCTCTTCCCCGACCTGGATCACGAGGCCTGCCGGCACGTCCTCGCGGAGGTGGCGCGGCTGGCCGAAGGGCCGCTGGCCGCCTCGTTCTCGGATGCCGACCGCAACCCTCCCGTCTTCTCCCCCGAATCCGGCGGCGTCACGGTGCCCGGTTCGCTGAAGAAGGCGTACGCGGCCCTGCGCGCCGCGGAGTGGTGGCGGCTGGAGGCTCCGCCGGAGCTGGGCGGCGTGGCAGCCCCGCGCACGCTGGTCTGGGCGGTGGCCGAGCTGATCCTCGGGTCCAACCCCGCGGCCCACCTGTACGGCACCGGCGTGCCCTTCGCCGGCGTCGTCCATCGCGAGGGCACCGCGGAACAGCGCAGGATCGCCGCGCACATGATCGAACGAGGCTGGGGCTCCACCATGGCCCTCACCGAAGCGGACGCCGGGTCGGACGTCGGCGCCGGCCGTACGAAGGCCGTGCGGCAGGACGACGGCACCTGGCACATCGAAGGGGTCAAACGCTTCATCACCTCCGGCGACCACGATCTCACCGAGAACATCGTGCACCTCGTGCTGGCCCGCCCGGAGGGGGCCACGGCCGCCGGCACGAAGGGGCTGTCGCTCTTCATCGTGCCGAAGCTCCTGTTCGACCTGCGGACCGGCGAGCCGCTCGGCCGCAACGGCGTGCAGGTGAGCAACCTCGAACGCAAGATGGGGATCAAGGCCTCCACCACCTGTGAGCTCCGGTTCGGCGAGCGGGAGCCCGCCGTCGGCTACCTGCTCGGCGACACGCACAACGGCATCGCCCAGATGTTCCACGTGATCGAGCACACCCGGATGCTGGTCGGCGTGAAGGCCATCGCGGCCTTGTCGACGGGCTATCTGCACGCGCTGGACCACGCCAGGACCCGGATCCAGTCGGCCGACCTCACCCGGCTGGGCGACAGGTCCGCCCCGCAGGTGGCCATCATCAGCCATCCTGACGTCCGCCGCAGCCTCATGCTGAACAAGGCCTACGCCGAAGGGCTGCGGGCGCTGGTCCTCTACACCGCCGGCTGGCAGGACAAGGTGGCGGCCGGTGAGCACGCGGGCTCCGACGTCACCACGGCCAGGGCCGTCAACGCGCTCCTGCTGCCGATCGTCAAGGGTGTCGGCTCGGAGCGTGCGTACGAGCAGCTCGCCCACGCGCTGCAGACCCTCGGCGGCTCCGGCTACCTCCAGGACTACCCTCTCGAACAGTACGTGCGCGACACGAAGGTCGACACCCTGTACGAGGGCACCACCGCGATCCTGGGCCAGGACCTGTTCTTCCGCAAGATCGCGAGAGACGGCCGGCGGGCGCTCGACGTCGTCCTGGCCGAGATCGGCGACTTCCTGCAGACCCTGGCCGGCGACGACCGTCTGCGGCGCGAGCGCGAGGCCGTGTCGAGGGCCAGGGACGCCGTCACGGGCATGGCCGAGGCGATGCTCGGCCATGCCCGGCGCAGCAGCGAGGACCCGCGCGAACGCTACAAGGCCGGCCAGAACACCACCCGCCTGCTCATGTGCGCGGGTGACCTCATGGTCGGCTACCTGCTCCTGCGGCAGGCCGACACGGCCTGCCGCAGGCTTGACCAGGGGCACCTCTCCCCCGCCGACCGCGCCTTCTACCGGGGCAAGACAGCGGTCGCCCGGTTCTTCGCGCTCACCGTGCTTCCGCTGCTGGACGCCCACCGCACCATCGTCGAGACCACGGACAACCACCTGATGGACGTCCCCGAAGCGGCGTTCTGACCGTGAGACCGCCGCCCTGGCCCGCCGCCCTACGTGCGCACGGCGTACAGATCGTCGACGTAGGTGTAGTCGCGGGGGTCACGGCGGCGGAACAGCTCGTTGCGCAGCAGCCTGCCGACGCCGTCCACGTGCCACATGTCACCCCATGTCCTGGCCGTCTCCTGGATCCAGGCGGTGCGCGCGGTCCGCGCGGCCTCGTAGCGTTGGAGCGCCTCCGCCCAGCGGGGCCGGCCGGCCGCGGTGAGCTCCGCGGTCAGGTGGTACGCGTCCTCGATCGCCTGGCAGGCGCCCTGAGCCAGATACTGCAGCATGGGATGGGCCGCGTCCCCGGTCAGCACGACGCGGCCGTCCGTCCAGTTGACGATCGGCAGCCGGTCGTACATCGGCCAGCGCCGGTCGCGCCACAACGACGTCAGACCCTCGCGAACGCCGGGAGAGCAGCGCGCGAAGGCCGCGTCCAGCTCCTCGGGCCCGCCCCAGTCGCTTTCCCCCCGCTCGTAGGCGGGGGAGCGGAAGACGGCGACGGTGTTGAAGATCTCGCCCCGGCGCAGCGGGTACTGGACGAGATGGCAGCCGGGTCCGACGTGCACGACCACGTCGGAGGCCAGCTCGGGATCCAGCTCGCGGCCGAGCCGTTCGACGGGGATGGCGCCGCGGTAGGCGACGTAGCCCGAGCAGACGGGCCGGTCGTCGCTGAAGCGTGCCCGCAGCCGCGAGTGCAGCCCGTCGGCCACGATCACCAGGCGCGCCCGGTGCTGACCGAGCGAGGTGCGGACCACGGCCGCGTCGGGCCCGTCCACGACGTCGTGGACCTCACAGCCGGGCACCATCTCTACCCCGGCGCGCTCGCAGGCTCGGGCCAGGATGTCGAGCAGGTCGCTGCGGTGGATGACGACGTACGGCGCGTGGTAGCGGCCGGTGAAGTCCTCGTCCAGAGCGAGATGGGTCAACGCGGAGCCGTCGAGGGCGTCCTTGAACAGCAGCCTGCGGGGCCTCACCCCGGCCGCCAGCACCTCGTCCAGGAGACCCCACCCCGCGAGGACGCGGGTGGCGTTGGGCGCCATCTGCAGGCCCGCGCCGACCTCGGCGAACTCGGCCGCCCGCTCCATGACCCGGACCGTGAACCCGGCCGACGCAAGGGCGTAGGCGCTGGCGAGCCCGCCGATGCCCCCTCCGGCCACCACGACGTCCACGGGATCGTCCATCGTCACCATCCCCAATCCTTCGTCTACAGCCACGGCCCGAGAGCGGGCGGCTGCGCGTTCCGGCCGGTCAACCATGCCGCCAGGCCGGCGGCGGCCTCGCCGCCTTTTGCGTGCGTGTCCAGGGCGTCCGCGATCAGTGCGGCGTTGACCTCCTCGGGCAGGTCGGCGAAGCCGACGCCGTTGGCCAGGTCCACGGCGTGCACGGTGACCTCCCGGGTGCGCATCCAGACGATCTCGGCCGCCGGGACCGTGCGGCCCCTGGCCGTCACCACGAGGGCGTTCCACGCCTGCTCGGGCAGCCGGTCCATGTCGTCCGCCAGGTCGTGCGCCGACTGCGCGACCAGAGTGCGCAGGGTGCGGGCGGGCAACGCCGAGGCGGACTCGATCTCCTCGGCCCGCTGACGGGGGCCGGCGTACATGCGCTGTTCGACGCCGGTGGCGGCCCAGCTCAGCAGCCGGCGCAGCGCCTCGGCGTTGCCGTGGACGTGGGCGATGACGTGCCGCCGGGTCCAGCCGGGCAACGCCGACGGCCCGGAGAGCTGGGCGTCGTCCAGGCGATCCACGGCGCGCAGGAACACCTCGGTGCCCAGATCCATCCATGCGCGCCTGCTCATGCCGTCCTCGCGGTGTTCTCCAGGCGGCCGACGCCCTCGACCTCCGTCACCAGGGTGACGCCGTCGGTCAGGTAGCGCGCGGGTGTGCGGGCGTGGCCGACGCCGCCGGGGGTGCCCGTGGCGATGACGTCGCCAGGTCGCAGGGTCATGATCGTGGAGGCGTACCTGACCAGGTCCACGGGCCCGAAGACCAGGTCGGCGGTGTCGGCCAGCTGCGTCTGCTCGCCGTCCACGAGGCAGCGGATCGGCAGCGCCGGGCGTACGCCGCCAGGCAGCTCGTCAGGGGTGACCAGCACGGGGCCGAGCGGCGTGGTGCCCTCGAACGTCTTGCCCTGCAGCCACTCCTTGGTACGGAACTGCCAGTCGCGCATGGTGACGTCGTTCATGACGGTGAACCCGGCGATGGCGGCCGCCGCCTCCTCCGGCGAAGCCCGGCGCACCGTGGCGCCGATCACCAGGGCCAGCTCGGCCTCCCAGTCCACGGCCGAGGACTCGGGCGCGAGCTGGACGTCGTCGCGCGGGCCGATCAGGGCCTCGGCGAACTTGGCGAACAACGTGGGATGGTCCGGCAGCTCCCGGCCCATCTCCAGGATGTGCGTACGGTAGTTGAGCCCGACGCACAGGATCTTGCCCGGCCGCGGGACGACGGGCGCGAGGTCGTCGTCCCGCAGGGCCGGCCCGCCGGCACGGGCGGCAAGCTCGGGCCAGTCATCGCGGGCCAGCAGGGCTCCCACGTCGGGCAGCCCGAGGTCCACGTACCCGTCGCCGGTGAGCCTGGCCGCGCGGGTGCCCTCGGCGGTGCGGACAGTGGCCAGTCTCATGGTCGGTCTCCCTCGGTCTGGACGCGGTGCTGGTGCAGCCGCTCGAAGATCGGTGTGTCGCTGAACCTGAACAGGTCCAGGCCGTCCTCGGTGGTCATCGTCAGCGGCTGCCACGACGGCACCACGAACAGGTCGCCGCGCTCGACGCGCCAGCTGTGCTCGGCCACGGTGATCTCGCCTGTGCCCTCGAACACCTGGAAGACCGACGACCCGACCTCTCGCGTGGCGGCGGTGGCGGTGCCGGGCGCGAGCCGGTGGAAGTCGGCGCGCAGGGTCGGCATGATGTCGCCGCCCGTGGTCGGGTTGACGTAGCGTACGGCGGCGTGGCCGGGCTCGATCGTGGCCCGGCAGCCCTCGGACTCCAGGGCGAGCTGCTCGTTCAGCGCGCGGTCGGTGTGCTCCCAGCGGTAGGCCAGCAGCGGGGTGGCGGGTGTCGGCTGGAGGTGGGTGAGGGGCCGCAGCCCAGGATGTCCCCACAGGCGCTCGGAGCGGGAGCGGTCGGGCGCCTCACGGGTCTCCACCTCGTCAGGTCCGAACTCGAAGAACGTCGAGTCCGCGAAATGCTGGAACGGGATGTCCAGGCCGTCGATCCAGGCCATCGGCCGATCGGTGACGTTGTGGTGGCCGTGCCAGTGCCAGCCGGCCTGGGGCAGGAAGTCTCCGCGGCGCATCGCGACCGGGTCGCCGTCCACCACCGTCCAGACGCCCTCACCCTCCACGACGAAGCGGAAGGCGTTCTGGGTGTGCCGGTGCACGGGGGCGTCCTCACCGGGGTTGAGGTACTGGATCGCCGCCCACAACGTCGGGGTGGCGAACGGCCGGCCGCCGAGCCCCGGGTTGGCCAGCGCGATGGCCCGGCGCTCGCCGCCGCGGCCCACCGGCACCAGCTCGCCGGCCTGCTCGGCCATCGGCAACAGCCGATTCCACCGCCACAGATGCGGCACGGCCCTCGATCGGGGGGAGAGCGGCATCAGGTCACCGATCTGCGTCCACAGCGGGATCAGCAGCTCCGACTCGAAGCCGTGGTAGAGGGCCTCCAACGCCGGTGTGCGCTCGGGCTGGTCCTCGGCGTCGGTCGCGACGATGGACACCGCCGGTGGATCAATGGGGGTCATGAGAGCCACCCTGCACTATTTTCTGTTCTCCAGATAAACTCTTTCTGCCATGAGGAATAAGCCGCCCTACGCGCTCTCGTCCGTGGACCACGCGCTCCATCTCGCCGCGCTGTTGCAGCAGGAAGGCCCGATGCGGGTGACCGACGCCGCGGAACGGCTCGGGGTGGCGGTCTCCACCGCCCACCGGCTCCTGGCCATGCTGGTCTACCGGGACTTCGCCGAGCAGGGGCCCGACCGCCGCTACCGGCCGGGCAAGGTGCTGCGCCCGGCCGCCGCCTCCGCCGCGCCCGTCGCCCTGCTGCGCGAGCTCTGCCTGCCGGAGCTGCGCACCCTGGTGGAACGGACCCAGGAGTCGGCCAACCTCATGGTCCCCGCGGGCACGGAGGTGCGCTTCATCGCCACCGCGGAGTCCCCGCAGGTCCTGCGGGTGGGCGACCGGGTGGGGCGCTCTCTGCCGGCGCACTGCGTGTCGGGCGGCAGGACGATCCTGGCCGCGCTGCCCGCAGAAGAACTGGACGCCCTCTACAGCGAGGACGACAGCGTTGACCTTCCCCGCCTGCGCCGCGAGCTGGCGCTGGTGCGCGAGCGCGGCTTCGCCATCAACGACCAGCTCACCGAGACCGGTCTGACGGCCGTCGGCATGGCCATCAAGGACGCGGACGGTCTTCCCGTGGCCGCGCTGTCGCTCGCCCTGCCGACCGCCCGCTTCGACCGCGAACGGCTGCCGGGCTGGGTCGGCGCGCTCTCGTCGGCCGTGGCCAAGGTCGAGGCGGCCCTCTCCGCCCGGTGAACGGCCTTTCCCGGACCTCCTCGACATCGATCCGCGAGAACTCCGCTGAAGCTCCCTCACGTGCGAGAACGGGGCTGGTGACGGCCGTCCTGGCCGATCGGGCGGAGGTGCCGGAGCAGCGTCAGCGAGATCACGGCCAGGCCGAGCGCCAGCACCGCGCTGATGGCCGCGACGACGAGCAGGCCCTGGGCGAAAGCGGCCCTGGCCTCCGCCACGAGAGCCGCGGCCGCCTCCGGTGGCAGGCCCGCGGCGGCGTCGAGCGCCTCATTGAGCGAGGAGCCCGCCTGCGGCAAGGTGACCCGGCTGCCGTAGACGGCCGTGCCCACGCTGCCGAGCAGCGCGACACCGAGGGCGATCCCCAGTTCGCCGCCGCTCTCCGCCAGGGCGGAGGCGGACCCGGCCCGCTCCCGCGGCGCTGATCCGACGATGAGGTCGAGTCCCAGCGCGCCGACGGGAGCCATGCCGAGAAAGGCGACCGTGACGCCGGCGACCAGCGTGGGGAGGCCGCCGTCCGCCACCACCACGGCGAACCCGGCGGCCGCCACCACCAGCCCCACCCCCACGACCGTCCCCGGCCGGAACGCCCCGGCGATGGCCGGGGCGGCGAGCGAACCGCCCACCAGACCCAGGGCGGGAACGGCCATCCAGAGCCCGGCCGCCATGGGCGAGAGTCCTTCGACGAGTTGCAGGTGCTGGCTGACGAACAGGTAGACGCCGCCCTGGATCACCATGGCGAGCGCGAGGATCAGCAGGGCCGCCCTGAACGATCGGTTGGCGAACAGGCCCGTCTCCACCAGCGGCTCGGCCAGCCGGCGCTGCCGCCGTACGAACACCACGCCGGACACGAGGCCGGCCGCGAGCATGGCGTAGGCCGTCCCTTGGGCGGGGTCGTCGGCCAGCTCCTTCAGGCCGCTGACCACCGGCAGGATCGTGGCCAGCGACAGCACCACGCTGGCCAGGTCGAGCCGGCCGGAGCCCTCGGCCGCGGTCTCCGGCAGCAGGATCAGGCCGGCCGCCACGACCAGGACCATGATGGGGACTCCCATCAGGAACACCGATCCCCACCAGAAGCTCTCCAGCAACAATCCGGCGATCACCGGCCCGGCCGCGGCCCCGCCCATGAAGCAGGCGGTGAACACGCCGATGGCCATGGCCCGCTGCCGGGCATCGGTGAACAGTCCGGTCACCAGCGCCAGAGCCGACGGCCCCATTGCCGCGCCGGCGATGCCCAGCAGCACGCGCGCGGCGATCAGCATCGTCGTGGTGGTGGAGTAGGCGGCCAGAACGGAGACGGCGCCGAACACGACCGCGCCGATCAGCAGCAGCTTCCGCCGGCCGATCCGGTCGCCGAGCCATCCCATGGTGATCATGAAACCAGCGATCATGAATCCGTACACGTCAGTGATCCACAGCAGCTCGGTGGCACTGGGACCCAGGTCTGCGGCCAGATGCGGGAGGGCGAGCACAAGCACCGTGTTGTCCACGGCGAGCAGGAGCGTGGCCAGGGCGAGCACGGACAGTCCGAGCCAGGCGCGCGCCCCGGCGCGGGTAGCGGCGATCGTCATGTGATCAGCCTCGGGGACAGGCGTTACGGTTTGTTTCTGGCCTGTTTAGGGTGAGGTTCATGCACTTCGCCGTACTGGGCCCGCTCGAGGTGATAGCAGCCGACGGCTGCTCCGTGAGGGTTCCCGAGCGCAAGGTGCGGGCGCTGCTGGCCGGTCTGCTAGCCCACAACGGGCGGGTCGTGTCGGTGGAACAGCTGATCGAGAGCCTGTGGGGTCCGGAGCCACCGGGCAAGCCGGTGGGGGCGCTGCGCGCCAAGGTGTCGCAGCTGCGCCGGGCGCTCGACGACGGCGAGCCGGGAGCCAGGAAACTGGTCGTCACCCGGCCGACCGGCTTCTCGATCGACGGCGACACCGACGTGCGCCGCTTCCAGGAAGCGGCCGTCCACGCCCGGTCCGCCGACGACCCGGGCGAGCGGGCCGCGCTGCTGGCCGAGGCGCTGGAGTGGTGGCGGGGCCCGGCCTACGCCGACTTCGGCGACCTGCCCGGCGAACCGCTCGTCCGCAGGGCCGCGGATCTCCTTGAAGAACAGCGGCTTGCCGTACTTGAGGACTATGCCGAGGCACGGCTGGCACTCGGCCAGGATGCTTCGCTGGTCGGCGAGTTGGCCGGGCTGGCCGCGCAGCACCCGCTGAGGGAACGCTTCCACGGGTTGCTGATGCGCGCCCTCTACCGGTCCGAACGGCAGGTCGAAGCGCTGAAGGTCTACCGGGCGCTCCGCGAGCGCATGCGCGACGAGCTGGGTCTCGACCCGGGCCCCGAGCTTGCCGCGCTGCACCAGGCGATCTTGGAGCAGCGGCCCGGCCTGCGCCGCCCGCCGGTCCCTCCGGCTCCCGCGCCCGGCCGGCTGCCCGAGCCGCTGACAGACCTCGTGGGCCGGGAGGAGGCGCTGGGCGAGTTGGTCGCCCTGCCCGGCACGGCCCGGCTCGTGACGCTCACCGGCACCGCCGGGGTGGGCAAGAGCCGCCTGGCGCTGGAGGCCGCCCGGCGGCTGGCCGGCGCCTTCCCCGACGGCGCGTATTGGGTGGATCTGCTGGCCGTGACATCGGACGTGGCCGAGGCGATCGAGGCGGCGCTCGGCCTGCGCGACGACGGCGGGGCGGGCCTCCCGGGCGAGCGGATCGCCTCGGCCTTCGGCACCCGCCGGGCGCTGCTGGTCCTCGACAACTGCGAGCACGTGGTCGAGCCGGTGGCCGGGCTCGCCGAACTGCTGCTGCGCGCCGGCCCCGGACCGCGGGTCATCACCACCAGCAGGGAGCCGCTCGGCGTGGCAGGCGAGGTCGTGCGAGAGGTCGCACCACTGGACGCCGACGCGGCGGCGCGGCTGTTCTCCGTCCGCGCCGCCGACGCGGGGCGGGGTCCGGCGGTGTCGGCCGCGGACGCCGCCGCCGTCGAGGTGATCTGCCGCCGCCTCGACGGCATCCCGCTGGCGCTGGAACTGGCCGCGGCCCGGGTCCCGTCGCTGGGCGTGAAAGCCCTGGCCGAGCGACTCGACGACCGCTTCCAGCTGCTGTCGGCCGGACGCCGGGCCGGCCCCGCGCACCAGCGCACTCTCAGGACGGCGATCGACTGGAGCTGGCAGTTGCTGACCGAGCCGGAGCGCGTCGTCCTCCGCCGCCTGTCCGTGCAGATCGGAGGATGCACGCTGAGCGCCGCGGAACGGGTCTGCGCCGTGCCCATGCCCATTCCCGGCGGTCCGCCCGGCGACGCCGCGCCGGCCGCCGTCCTCGATCCCGGCATCGACCCGGCCGACGTCGCCGGCCTCCTGGCCCGCCTGGTGGACCGCTCCCTGGTCGTGCGGTCGGACGGCAGATACCGGCTGCTGGAGTCCGTGGCGATCTACGCGCTGGAGCGGCTGCGCGAGGCCGGCGAGCACGACCTCGTCCTGCGGTGGTACGCCACCTACTACACGCAGCTTTCCGAGTGCGCCGAGTCGTACCAGGCCGGGCCCGCGCGGCACCGCTGGATACGGCGGCTGGACGCCGAGACCGCCAACCTGCACGGGGCGCTGGAGGCCGCCATGCGGCTGGGCGACACGCGGCTGGCCACGCGGCTCACCGGCTCACTCGGGTGGTACCGGGCTCAGGCCGGCCGGGCCTGGCCGGGGCCGTCGGAGGCCCGGCCGCCGCATGGTGGCCGGCCCAGGCAGGCAGGCGGGTCAGATCATCCGCCGCAGGGCGGTCTCCACGGCGTCGACGAGCGCATCGCCTTCGGTACGGGGGTGGCGGGCGAGGCCTAGTTCGACGTCCGGCAGGGCGGGCAACGCGGCCGGGTCGTGGCAGGCCATGGCCGGCTCCAGGTTGGCCGGCAGGAGCGCCGCGACTCCGAGCCCGGCCCGTAGCGCGGCGAGCACTCCGGCGAGACTGTTGCTTTCGAACGCCACCCGCCAGGGCCGCCCCGTGCCTTCCATCGTCTCCAGCACCGACGTTCGCCAGGAGCACGCGTTCGAGAACAGCACCACCGGCAGCGGATCGGTGTCGACGGCGACGCCCTGCCCGACCGCCCAGACCAGGGGCAGGCGCACCGTCCAGCGCGGCGCCCAGGGAAGGTTCGGGACCTCGTCGAGCACGAGTTGCACACGGCCGGAGTCGTACGCCTCCCGCATCGCCGCGGTGGAGAGGCTGAGCACCTCCAGCGTCGCGTCGGGGTGCAGCCGCGCGAGGTCGGCGAGTGCCTGAGGCAGGCGGGAGGCGGCGAGATCTTCGTGGAGCCCCACCCCGCAGTGCCCGGTGAGAGCACGTCCCGTCTCGGCGAGCGCCTGTGCCGACAGCGCGAGGATGCGCTCGGCGTAGGGCAGGAGTTCCTCGCCCACCCGGGTCGGCGAGACGCCGGACGGCGCCCGGTGCAGCAGCGGACTGCCGACAGCTCTCTCGAGCTTGCGCAACTGCTGGCTGAGCCCGGGCTGGGTGCGGCCCAGCGCCGCCGCCGCACGGCTGATGCTGCCCGCACGCACGGTGGTGACGAACGACCGCAGCAGTGCCGTCTCCAGATCAGGTGCCATAAGCGTTCATTATGCCTGGTCCAACAGATTGACGACTTCCTATGGCTTTCCGGGTGGCCTAGCGTCGCATCGGTGACCAGATTTCGACAGGTGCTGGCCGTGCCGGGGATGACGCCACTGCTGGTCATCTCGCTGTTCGCTCGTACCGCGATCACGGCGGACGCGATGGCGCTGACGATGTACGTCGTCGTCGCCCTCGACATGAGTTACGCGGCGGCGGGAGCCGTGGTGGCGGCGCTCACCGCCGGCGTCGCGCTGGGCGGGCCGCTGCTGGGCCGGATGATCGACCGGCGGGGCCTGCGTACCGTGCTGCTGGTCACCCTCGTGCCGCAGCTCGTGTTCTGGCTGGCCGTGCCCGTCCTGCCGTACGCGATCGTGCTGGGCGCCTCCTTCGCCGCCGGGCTGCTGATGGTGCCGGTCCAGTCGGTCACCCGGCAGGCGATCGCCGCGATGACGGCGGCAGAGCAGCGGCGGGCGGCGTTCGCGCTGGAGTCGGTGGTCGGCGAGCTGTCGTACATGGTGGGGCCGGCGGTGGTGATCGTGTGCGCGGCGCAGGTTTCCCCCGGCGTGGTGGCCTGGGGAGTGGGCGCCGCGATCGTCGCCGGCGGGGCGGGCATCGCCCTGCTCGATCCGCCGCTACGGAGCAGCGACGAGGCGGGCGGCGAGGCGGCCGGCCGGCCCCTGCGGCGGGAGTGGCTCGGAGCGCGCATGGTCGCTGTCCTGACGATGGGATTCGGCGTCGCGATGTTGCTCAGCGGCGTCGACCTGGCCATCGTCGCCACTCTTCGAGAAGCCGGTCAGGTCTCGTGGGCGGCCGTGGTCATCGCCGTGTTCGGGGTGACGTCCGTCGTGGGCGGTCTGGTGTACGGAGCGCTGCCCCGGCCGATGCCCACCTGGCTGCTGCTCGGCCTGCTCGGGCTGGCGACGGTCCCGGCCGGGCTTGCCCATGACTGGCCCTGGTTGTGCGTGGCCGTCATCGGCGCCGGGCTGCTCACCGCACCGACCCTCTCCACGGTCTCCGACGCCGTGAGCCGGCTGGCGCCCGCCGGGGTGCGAGGCGAGGCGACCGGCCTGCACTCCTCGGCGGCGAGCGCGGGGTTCGCGCTCGGTGCACCGGTCGTGGGAGTGGCGATCGACGCGTCCGTGCCGGCGGGCGGCTTCGCCGCGGCCGGCCTGGCGGGCCTGCTCGCCGCGCTGACGGGATATCTGCTCCTGCGGCGCTCACCGGCCGCCGCACCCCCTCCGCCGCCCTCGTCGTCCTGCTTGTCCCCGTCCTCAACCATTCCTTGCTCCCGTGCGGGCTCGCGGGCCGTCTGTGAGCACGCGGCCGATCGCCTGATGTGAGCCGTGACCGCCGGCCTCCTGCGGTCGTTGACCAGCCGCCAGACGTAGTGGAACGCGAGCATGACGTTGCTCTGCACCGTTAAGTACGCCCACGGGCGACCGACCGACGCCGCCAGGCTCGCCAGGCCCGCGATGGCGGCGGTGACCAGCAGGATTCGCCACGCCGTCATCCGGGCCTCCTTGACGCGCTCCCCGGCCTGAAGGCCGGGGAGCGCGTCAAACGGCGACCGCCTGCTCCTCGTCCCGGGGGAAGAAGGGCAGTTCGATGAGGACACGGCCGGCGGCGGCGAGGATCTGCGCGGCATCGTCGACCGGCGGATGGATCCACTGGTTGATCATCAGCTTGACCTCCTTGGCCGCGGCGCCCGAGGCCATCACCTTGCGGTCCCAGCCCCTGGTGAAGACCCCGCCGGCGGCGCCCAGGTCCAGGCAGGTGACGTAGGGCCCGGCGGTGAAGTCGCGCAGCGGCAGTCCGAGCAGGTCGGCGGCGGCGTTGTACCCGGCGATCTTGCCCATCGGGGTGGCGTGCTGGCAGGCCTGCATGACCGTGTGCTCGGCGTCGAACGCCGCCGCGGCCGTGTCGCCGGCGGCGAACACCTCGGGAAGGGCGCGCAGGCGCCGGTCCACCGGCACCCGGCCGAGGTGGTCGAGCCGGCCGGAGATCTGCCGGGTGAGCTCGCTGGCCCGCATGCCCACCGACCAGACCACCGCGTCCGCCTCGACCTCGGCGCCGTCGGAGAGGACGGCGTAGCCGTCGCCGACCTGGGTCACCGTCGTGCCGAGCCGGCGTTCGACGCCCAGCTGGTCAAGCGCCGCCTCGATCTCCTCGCGCGGGCCGGGGCCGAGCTGGTCCGCGACCACTTCTGACCGGTCCACCAGCAGCACCCGGCCTCCGGCGGCCAGTGCGGTCGCCGCCTCCAGGCCGGTGAAGCCCGCGCCCACGACCACGGCGGAGTAGTCCTCCCGTCCGCGCAGGTGGCCGGTGAGCCGCCGGGCCCCCTCCAGGGTGTCGATGTCGAAGAGCCGTTCGGCGCCGGGCAGGCCCTGGGGCCGTACGAGCTTGCTGCCCGCCGCCAGCACCAGGCGGTCATAGCCGATCTCCTCGCCGTCGGCCACCACCACCCGGCGGCCGGTGTCGACCGTGCTCACCGAGGCGCGCAGGTGCCGGACGCCGATCGGATCGAGGATCCTGCGCAGTTCCACCTTGGCCAGGTCCGGCTCCGGCTCGTACAGGCGGGGCCGCAACACCAAGTGCTCGCCCGGCGCGACGAGCGTGATGCGCAGATCCGCGTCCCCACGTGCCAGCGCCGCTCCCGCCGCGCTCCACACGCCCGCGAAACCGCCTCCGATGATCACCACGTGTGCCATCGTCCATGTCCTCTCTCAGCCTTCGCTCCCCGAAGTGTCCGGGGGCGGCAGGGAGACAAGACGGCGGGCTCAGATGTGACCGATCCGGAGAAGTTTCTCCGGATTGGCCAGCCTCCGGAACACCGTGATCCGGCCGTCGGCGACCTCCAGGGTGTCGAGCCAGACCAGCTCGCCGCCGCGGTAGGTCGCCAGGGCCGGACAGCCGTTCACCTCGATGATCTCGGACGCGTCGGGGCGCCTGATCTGGATCTGCCTGACCGCCAGCAGGGCGATCGTCTCGGCGCCCCGCACCGGCCTGCGCGCGGCGGTCGCCTTGCCGCCACCGTCACCGACGTAGACGGCCTCAGGAGCCAGCAGCGCGACGAGCGCGGCCATGTCCCCCGCGTCGGCGGCCGCCTTGAACGCCCTGAGCACGCGTTCGGTCTCGGCCCTGGACGCCCGGGGCCGCTCCTTGACGGCGGCGACCCGCGCCCGCGCGCGGGAAGCGAGCTTGCGGCTGGCCGCGGACGTGTTGCCGAGCACCTCGGCGATCCGGTCGAACGGGAAGTCGAAGACGTCGTGCAACACCAGGGCGACGCGTTCGGCGGGGGTCAGCCGCTCCATGACCACCAGCATCGCGGTGCTCACCGACTCGTCCATGAGGACCTGGGCGGCGGCGTCGGGGCCGGTCAGCAGCGGTTCGGGCAGCCAGGGCCCGACATAGGACTCGCGCCGGACGCGGGCCGAGCGCAGCACGTTGTAGGACGTACGGGCTGCCAGGGTCACCAGCCAGGCCCGCAGGTCCCGCACCTCGGACAGATCCGCGGCGCAGGCGCGCAACCAGACCTCCTGCGTCACGTCCTCCGCCTCGGCCACGGTGCCCAGGATCCGGTAGGCCGCCCCGAAGACGGCGGGCCGATGCGCGTTCCAGTCGGCCTCCGCCGGCGCGCCGGTGGGCTTCATCCTCGACCTCCTGCCTCCGTGCCCGACCGCCGATGATAGGCAACCCGATTCGTGCCCCTGATCGTGGGCGGGGTCGGTGACCGGTGCACGACCGCGTCAGGGCCGGCTGTCGAGCCGCTCCTGGAAGGCGGGGCCGGCCGAACGCCGGGCCGAGGTGGCGACGAGGAGCCCGCATGCGGCGTAACCTGCGCCGAGCAGGCCGGCGGCGGGCCATCCCGCGGCGCTGTAGGCCCAGGTGGTGGTGATGGCGCCGAGTGCGGAGCCGAGGGAGTAGAAGGCCATGTAGGCGCCGATGACGCCGCTGCTCCGGTCGGGGCGGGCGGTGGTGAGCAGGTGCTGGCTGCTGACGTGAACGGCCTGCACGGCGAAGTCCAGGACGATGACGCCGACGATCAGCAGCCACAACGATGACCCGGCTTGGGCGATCAGCAGCCACGAGGCGGTGAGCAGGGCCAGCGACCAGCCGGTGACCGACGGCGCGAGGCCCCGGTCGGCCCATCGGCCGGCCCTGGCCGCGCCCAGTGCCCCGGTGAGACCGGCCAGGCCGAACCATCCGATCTCGGTGGTGCCGAGGTGCCACGGCGCGTCGCCGAGCGGGAGCGCCAGTCCGCTCCACAGCGTGCCGAAGGAGGCGAACAGGAAGAACGCGACCAGTCCGCGGCTGAGGAAGAGCCGGTCGCCGGTGACCAGACGACCCAGCGATGCGAGCGAACGTCCGTACCGGGCTCTGGGGCGGCGGATGTCGGGCGCGAGAGTGAACCGGGTGGTGAACGCGAGCGCCACGCAGAGCGCGGCGATGACGAGGTAGACGGTGCGCCATCCGGTCAGCTCGCCCAGCGCGCCCGCGACCACCCGCACCCCGAGGATCCCGATGACCACGCCCGAGGTGACCGCTCCGATGTTGCGGCCGCGCTCGCCGGCCGGTGAGACGGCGGCGACGTAGGCCACCGTGATCTGGACGACCACGGCGAACAGTCCGGCCAGGGCCAGGCCCGCGATCGCGACGCCGCCGCCGGGCGCGCCCGCGGCCACCATCGCGCCCGCCGCTGTGAGCAGCAGGTGCACCGTGATGAGTCTGCGGCGGTCGAACAGGTCCCCGAGCGGCACCAGCAGCACCAGCCCGGCGAGATAGCCGATCTGGCCGGCGGCGACCAGCCACCCCAGCGTTCCTTCCCTCAGCCCGAGGTCCTCGCCCGCGGTCTCGAGGATCGGCTGGATGCCGTAGATGGCCGACACCGCCACCGCGCACACCAGCGCGAGCACGGCCCGCTGCCTCCCGGTCAAACCTGACGACATGTCACCCTCCGATGAGTTGCAAAGTGCAACCTATCTGAAGGTAGGGCATAATGGTTTCAGATTGCAACTCATCAGAGAGAGGGACAGTGGACGTCACACTCGCCTCGGGAAGCGCTTGGACCGACCCGGCCTGCCCGGTCGCCAGGACCGTCGACCTCATAGGCGACCGGTGGAGCCTGCTGATCATCCGCGACGCGATGGACGGGGCGACGAGCTTCACCGAGTTCCGTCAGCGGCTGGGCATCGCCCGCAACATCCTCACCGACCGGCTTCGCAAACTCGTCGAGCACGGCATCCTGGACAAGAGCGCCGACACCGACGGCAGACGCCACACCTACCGGCTCACCAAGGCCGGGCAGGACCTCTTCACGGCCGTGGTCGCCCTCCGCCAGTGGGGCGAGCGCCACGCCTTCGCCCCGGACGAGCCGCACTCCGTTCTCGTCGATGATCGAGGGCGGGAGCTTCCCCCGCTCCGCCCGCTCGACCACGACGGCGCGCCGCTCTCCGTCGAGGCGTCGCACGTCCGCAAAACCGCCTGAGCCCGCCGCGCCAGATCGGCGGCACCTGGCCGCCGTACGTGCCGCGTTCGCCTGAGCGAGCGTTTTGGGGCGTCAAAGCCTGGCCCTGGAGTCCGTTTTGCGCAGATTGTCGCATTAGCGCCCCGGGTAGCTCCCCATGTCGAGGTTGCACCCGCAGCCGCACCGATCGCTCCACCACGTTAGGAGCAGCCACATGAGAACGCCGAGCCGCCTGACCGCAGCCAGGATCCTGCCCCTGCCTCGCTTCAGCGTGCCGACGCCGTTCCCGGATGACGACGATTCCTCCAGCCGTCGCCGTCGCCGTCGCCACCGGCGCTGATCGGCGGCAGGACCGTACGGCTGAAGGGTCCTGCCTCGGGCCCTTCAGCCGCACGCCTCATCCCCCAGAAGACGGAGTCTCCCTGGCCGGAGCCCGCCAGTGGAGCCCGTCACTCACCTACGCGCACTGCTTCCTGATGTAGACCGAGCAGTCGCTCCTCCAGCACTTGAAGACGGAGCAGCAGATGCTGCCCGTACAGGTCGTGTGGTCGAGGATGCACCGTGCCGTGCAGGCGGCCTGCGCGTCGCCGGTCGGCACGACGAAGGCGACGATCCGGTCCGCCAGAGCAGTCATGAGTTTCATCTGTCCCACCTTCTCCGGCGACTATTCGCACAGGGTGACCAAGCGGTAGCTGCAGTCGGTGTTGTAGCACCTCATCTTGTAGCACCCGGTGTTCGGGTCGTAGCTGACCTGCACGCACCTCGGGGTGCACGCCGCGTCGGCCTTGACCGTGGGAATCAACCGGTCAATGAGCTTGTCGAGCATTCTGTTCTCACCTCCTTCGCTGCCTCGCAGTCGCTGGGCGCGGTTTCATCGAGAGTCATCTCGTGATAGCCGCGGGCTTGCAGGCGGAAGAAGCGGGCGTAGGTGCCGTCCACCGCCATGAGGTCGTCGTGGCCTCCCCGCTCCGCGACGACCCCGTCCTCAAGGACGACGATCAGGTCGGCGTCCCGCACGGTGTTCAGCCGATGGGAGATGAGCAGGCTCGTCTGGCCCGCGCGGTGCCGGCGCATCCGGGCGTGCACGTCCGCCTCGGCCTCCGGATCGAGACCCGAGCTCGGTTCGTCGAGGATCATCAGGTCCCGTCCGTCGCGGAGGAACGCTCTGGCCAGGGCGGTCCGCTGCCACTGACCGCCGGAGAGCACGACGCCGGTCGAGGAGTCCTCGCGGTCCTCCTCGCTGGTGAACATCCGGGTGAGCAGCGTGTCGTAGCCGCGGGGAAGGGACGCGAGCAGCTCGTCCACCCCTGCCTTCCGCGCGGCGGCACGGATCCGGTCCAGGTCGTCACGGGCGCCGACGTCTCCCACGCCGATGTTGTCGCGGGCGGAGAAGTCGTAGGTCATGTGGTCCTGGAAGACGCCGCTGATCCGATCCCGCAGCGCGTCCGGCCGGACGTCGCGCAGGTCGACTCCGTCCCAGAGGATCGCTCCCCGGCTCGGGTCGTAGAAGCGGCAGAGCAGTTTGACGAGCGTGCTCTTGCCGGCGCCGTTGAGCCCGACCAGCGCGACGGCCGCGCCGTACGGGATGAACAGGTCGACGCCGCGCAGGATCCAGGGATGGTCGTCGCTGTAGCGGAACCACACGTCACGCAGCTCGATCCCGCGCCGCAGCGGCGGCAGCGGCCCGGGATCGGCCCGCACGACGAGGTCGGGCTCGGCCCTGACCACCGCCACGTAGTGGCCGAAGAGCCGCAGGTTGTGATCGGCGATCGCGATGCCGGTGACCAGGGTGTTGAGCCCGCCCTGGACGGCGACGACGGCGGCGGTGAACATCGACACGTCCCCGACGGTGAGCGCGCCGGACCTGGCCGCGGCGATGGCCCAGACGAGTCCGCCCCCGGCCACCACGGCGGACAGCAGGGCGAGCACCCCCTCCGCCGACAACTCCTTGCGGTCCATCCGGCGCTTGCCCTCATGGGCCGTCGACAACTCCGTCATGAGGCGGCCGCGCAGGAATCCGCCGGAGTTGAAGAGCCTGATCTCCTTGGCCGCCTCGATCGTGCTGAGCAGGTTGCTGTAGAAGACCTGCCGGCGCTCGGCCGGGCCGATCTCCCACATCATGCTCGTACGCTGCCGCGACAGTTTCAGCTGCGCGACCAGCGCCGGCACGGCGGCGCACAACACGATCAGCGTCATGACCGGGCTGATCACCAGCACGGCCCCGACGAAGCCGATCACGGTGACGGCTGAACGGACCAGGCCGAAGGACTCGGTGACGATGCCGTCGGCCCTGGACGCCCCCTCCTGGGCCAGGCGCAGCCGGTCGAGGAAGCGCGGATCCTCGAAGGGCCGCAGCCCCGGGAACCGTGCCGTGGCCGCGAAGAGCCGGTCCGTCGTGGCGGCCACCATGGCCCGGCCGACCTGGTTGCCGAGGTACCTCGACCAGTGCGGCAGGACTGCGGCGGCGACGCCGATGCCGGCCAGTCCCGCGGCCAGGCCCAGCAGCTCGGCCAGGGAGGCCGCCCCGGTCAGGCCGTCGATGACCAGCTTGGTCAGCCAGGCCGCCGCGACCGGCGCCGCGGCCGTGCCCAGCAGCGTGACCGCGTACCCGATCGCGGGAACGGCGGCGGCGCTCCAGGCGGTTGCCGCCGCCTCACGCGCGGAGGCGGTCAGGCGCACCCCCTCAACGGCCATGCCGCGCCACCAGCTTCCTGATGGTGACGGCATGGAGGTCGTCGGCGTGGAAGAAACCGTGCTCGCGGGAGTCGAAGCTGGCCTCGGTGTTGTCACCGATCAGGACGAACCTGCCGGCCGGGACGACGTCGTCGTCGACGGCCTTGCGTACGTCCTCAGGGACCGGATCGCCGGGCAGGGCGGCGATACGCTTGATCAGATATCTGCTGCCGATCGGGTGAGGACTCAGGACGACGGCGATCTGCCCGGTGCGCAGCGCCGCGAGACGCGTGCGCCGGGACAGGAGCCGGTCCCCATCGGCCAGCGACGGGGCCATGCTGTTGCCGTGGACGCGGATCACCATGTACGTCGCGCGCAGCCGTACGGCCAGCAGGGCCAGGCCAGCGAGCCCGCACGCCGCCGCGAGGAACGCCCGCCTCATGGCGTCCTGACCTCGGCGGGCATGGTGTGGCCGCTGCCGGCGACCGTGCCCCCGGCGTCGATCGTGATGACCGTCGGGTACGCGCTGACCTTGAACGCCGTCTGGAGCGGCCCCTGCGGCGTCTCCACGACGACATGTGCCACCTCCGCGAGGCGTTCGACGTAGGCCGCGGAGTCCTCTCCTGGGCCGGTGTCGACCACGGCGAGCACGGGGTCCGACGTGCCGCGTGCCCGTTCCACGAAGAGCGGGAGCAGGTCCTTGCAGGGCTGGCACCCCTGGGAGAAGAAGCCGACCAGCGCGGGTGCGCCCAGAAGCTCGTCGGAGATCGGCTCACCGCTCGTGGTCATGGCGGCGAACCTCGGGACCCTCGCTCCGGGCGAGAGGCCTTCCGCCATCGCCGGCGGCGGCATGCTCTTGCTCTGGCTGCGCAACCGGCGGATCACACCGACGGTCAGCAGCAAGTTCACCATGCACAGCAGCCCGACCAGCACGACCGCGGCGACCAAGTACTGCAACACGCCCTCCCCCGGCCTGTCCATGAGCAACGTCTGGATGCCCGTGGCGGCGGACGCGGTCCCGGTCAGGACCTGACACGCGACGCGCAGGAGATCCACGAACCGGATGTTGCACGATCCCGCTAGCCCGGCCCTCGCGCGCCACTAGCCCGGCGCCGCCGCATGTCGTGGGCCAGGTGCTGGAATGGCTCCTTCCGCACGTCCGTACGGGGCCCGGATTCCGCGCGGGCGGCGAAGGTGACCGGCACAGGGACGGGCTCGCGACGCGGCATGGCCCCGTCCGCCGCTGCGCCGAGCTAACAAGGATGAAACACACGCGGGTGTTCCATGAAGCTCACCAGACCGGCGCACGCGTGCTTGGAGCGAACGTGCCTGGCTGCCTCCGCTCGACCGACCCGAGGAGACGTCATGGACACCAACCCGCCCCGCGAGCATGACTCTTACGGCCGGAACCAGGTCGGCAACGCGCAGCCCACCCGTGAGGGCTTCCACCCGCCGGGACCGGTGTTCATCCCGCCCGGGTTCCCGCCGCCTCCTCCCCCGCCTCCCCCCGCCCCGCAGCGGCGGACGGGGATCGTCCTCACCGGCAAGGTGGCCGCCGGACTGGCGCTGGCGACGTTGGTCACCCTCGCAGGGGCGGCGCTCGGAGGCGGCGCCGTGGGCGCGCACCTGGCCGCGGCCGGCCGGCCGGCCGCGACCGCCACCGTCGCCGGCCCCAACCCGGTGTTCCGTACGGCCTCCGCCCCGTACACGGTCGCGCAGGTCGCCGAACTCGTGCAGCCGTCGGTGGTGATGATCCAGGGCCAGACCGCCGGAGGCTCCGGGGTGGTGCTGTCGGCGGACGGGCTGATCCTCACCAACAACCACGTCGTGGCCGGGCAGGATCGCCTGGCGGTGAAGTTCAGCGACGGCAGGACCGCCCAGGCCGGCGTGGTGGGCACCGACCCGGCCACCGACCTCGCCGTCATCCGCGCCGAAGGCGTGAGCGGGCTGGCCAGAGCCACGCTGGGTGACAGCGACCAGCTCAAGGTCGGTGACGACGTCCTGGCCATCGGGAGCCCGCTCGGCCTCGACGGCACGGTGACGGCGGGCATCGTCAGCGCGCTGGACCGTACCGTGACCGCCGGGAACGGTCCGGACGGACGGCAGCCACCCCCGGGCATGGGCGGGCAGGAGCAGGAGAGCGGGTCGACCACGCTCGGCGGCATGATCCAGACCGACGCGGCGATCAACCCTGGCAACTCCGGCGGCGCCCTGGTCAACGCCGCCGGCGAGCTGGTCGGCATCAACAGCGCCGTCGCTCCCGAAGGGGTCAACCTGGGCTTCGCCATCCCGGTGAACACCGCCGAGCAGGTATCCGAGCAGCTCATCAGCAAGGGCAAGGTGAGCCACGCGTACCTGGGAGTGAGCGTCACCGACGCGACGGGCCAGGTGGCCGGCGCGCTGGTCCGGCAGGTGGTTCAGGGCAGCCCCGCCGACAAGGCGGGACTGAAGCAGGGCGACCTCATCACCAAGATCGGCGACACGCCGGTCACGGGCGGCGACACGGTCGTCGGGCAGGTCCGCGGCTTCACGGTCGGCCAGCGGGTGCAGATCACCTACGAGCGGGACGGCGAGCCGAACACCGTGACCGTCGTGATGGCGGAGAAGCAATAGCCCGAAGCCGGCCCGGCGCGCGGGCCGGTGTCTCCATGCCGTTTCCGGCCGGTCCGCGGGTGCGCCCGACTTGCCTGGCTCACTGTATAGCTGTTATACAGTTAGCCATGTCGATTCACACGGTCACCGTGGCGGACGCGGTCGCCGACCAGCTGCGCCGCCGGTTGTTGTCCGGGCACTACCGGGGCGGAGATCAACTGCGCGACACCGACCTGTCGCAGGAGTTCGGCGTGGCCCGGCCCACGGTGCGCGCGGCCGTGCAGACGCTGGTGGCCGAAGGGCTGCTCGATCGCGGGCGTGGACGCAGCGCGCAGGTCCGGTCGTTCACCGCCGAGGACGCCGTCGACCTGGGCCGGCTGCGTCGCCCGATCGAGACGATCGCCGTCGAGATGATCATGTCGCAGGCCCGGCCGCTCACCGGCATCGCCTCGGCGGCGCGGGCGTTCTCCGCGCTGGGCGACGACGTCTCTTGGGACGTGGTCGCCGGCCATGACGTGGCCTTCCACCGGGCCGTGTTCGCAGCCGCGGGTTCGCCCCGCCTGCTGCGCACCTTCGACGAGCTCAGCGCCGAGCTGCGCCTGCTCATCGCCCAGCTTCGCCCGACCTACGACAGCGTCTCCGACCTGGCGCACGAGCACGAGGTGCTGCTCGATGCGCTGCGCTCCGGCGACGTCCAGCAGGCCAAGGCCGCCTGGAACGCCCACTGCGACGACTCGGAACGTTTCTACCTCGACCTCATCCAGGAGCACGCACGGTGAACTTCAACGACTTCGACGCCCTCAGCTTCGACTGCTACGGGACCCTCATCGACTGGGAGGCCGGCATCGCGGCCGTGCTGCGCGCGTGGGCCGGCGCGCACGGTCTGCGGATGAGCGATGAGCAGCTGCTGACGGCATATTCGGCGCACGAGGCGCAGGCCGAGGCCGACCACCCCGGCGACCTCTACCCGCGGATCCTCGCGCGGGCGATGCGTGGCCTGGGTGCGCAGCTCGGCGTGCCGGTCAGCGACGGCGAGGCCGAGTCGCTGGCGGTCTCCGTGCCCGACTGGCCGGCGTTCCCCGACTCGGCGGAGGCGCTGGAGCGGCTCTCGCGGCGCTATCGGCTCATCATCCTGTCCAACGTCGACCGTGTCTCCTTCGCCGGCTCCAACAAGCGCCTCGGCACCACCTTCGCCAGCATCCTCACCGCCGAGGACGTCGGCTCCTACAAACCCGATCCCCGCAACTTCGAGGCGCTGGCGCGCGAGGCCGAGCGGCTCGGAGTGGCCGAGGGCAGGCTGCTGCACGTGGCGCAGAGCCTGTTCCATGACCACGTGCCGGCCAAGGCCGCGGGCCTGCCCACCGTGTGGATCAACCGCCGTCACGACAACGCGGGCTGGGGCGCGACACCGGAGCCGTCGGCCGGCGTCACCCCGGACTGGACCTTCACCTCCATGCGCGCGTTCGCGGACGCGGTCGACGCCGGCAACGCCTGACGACCCGGACCAGCATGCCGGTCGCTGCTCGGCATGTCCCGCCTCATACGATGATCGACGCCCCGGCGCCGACATTGGAGGCTGAACGTTGCTGGATCGAGAACGCGTGCGCGCTCTCCTCGCCAACCCGCGCTTCGAGCGGGCGATCATGGCGGTCATCGTGCTCAACGCGATCACGATCGGCTGTGAGACCTCCTCCTTCGTGATGGGGTGGATCGGCGAGCCTCTTCACGTCGTGGACCGCGTGGTGGTGGGCGTGTTCGTCCTGGAACTCGCCGCCCGCCTCTACGCCCACCGGGGCGCGTTCTTCAAGGATCCGTGGAACTGGTTCGACACGGCCATCGTGGGGATAGCGCTGGTGCCCGCCTCCGGGCCGGCCTCCGTGCTCCGCACCTTGCGGATCATGCGGGCGCTGCGCCTGGTCACCGCGGTGCCCAGCATGCGCAGGGTCATCTCCGCGCTGATGGCCGCCATTCCCGGCATGGCCTCCATCCTCGGCCTGCTGATCATCATCATGTACGTGGCGGCGGTGATGGCCACCCAGTGGTTCGGGCGGACGGCGCCGGCGTACTTCGCCGAGATTCCGACCTCGCTGTTCACCCTGTTCCAGGTGATGACCGGGGAGGGCTGGCCGGACATCGCCGACCAGATCATGGATGCGCACCCCTGGGCATGGATCTTCTTCGTGGCCTACATCCTGGTGTCCTCCTTCGTGGTGCTGAACCTTTTCATCGCGGTCGTCGTCAACGCCATGGACGACGAGAGCACCTCCGCGGAGGAGCAGCGCACCGATGACCGGCTCATGGCGATCACGGAGGAGCTGGCGCGCCTGCACGCCAAACTGGACGCCCTTTCCCCGCAGGCCGAGACCAGGGCCGGCGGGCAGGAGGACGACCCCGAAGCGTCGCCCAGCCTGTCGAACGCGAGCTGACCGGCTGCGTCAAGGAACGTGAGCGCATCGACCGCATGATCGGCGACCTCGTCCGTTCCCGCGACGTGCTCGACGACGTCATCAGGGAAGCCTTCAAGCGCTGAGCGTCACCGGCCTCTGCGGTAGGCAGGGAAGCCGGGTCAGTGCGGGCGGCGGCCGCGGTACGTACGGCGGTACGCCGTGGGAGTGGTGGACGCGTCGCGTGACAGGTGTTGCCGGAGGTTGGCGGCCGTACCGAGGCCGGAGCGCCGGGCCACCTCATCGACCGGCAGGTCGGTGCCCTCCAGCAGCCTGCGCGCTTCGAGAAGCCGCTGGGCGGCCAGCCAGCGCAGCGGGGTGGTGCCGGTCTCCGCGGCGAAGTGGCGGGCGAACGTTCGCGGCGCCAATCCCGCCTGGCGGGCGAGGTCGGCGACGGTGACGGGTTCGGCCAGGTGGTCCAGCGCCCAGGCGCACACCGCGGCCATGCCCTCGCCGCTGGGCGGCAGCGGTCGTTGCAGGAACTGGGCCTGACCGCCCTCCCGGTGTGGCGCGACGACCAGCCGCCGCGCGACCCGGATCGCGGCCTCAGGGCCGTGGTCGGTGCGCACCAGATGCAGGCACAGATCGATGCCCGCGGCGAATCCGGCGCTGGTCAGCACGTTGCCGTTGTCGGCGTACAGGGTGTCGGGGTCGACGTCGACAGCGGGGTAGCGGGCGGCGAGGTCGGCGGTGTCCATCCAGTGAGTGGTCGCCCGCCGGCCGTCCAGCAACCCCGCCGCGGCCAGCGCGAAGGCGCCTGTGCAGACGGAGACGATCCGGGCACCGCGTGCGCAGGCGGCGCGCAACGCGTCGAGCACCGGCAAGGAGGGCTCCACCAGGGGTGCGTAGCCTGGCACCACGATCGTGCCGGCGGTGTCGAGAGCGTCGAGCCCCAGCGGCGCGTGAAGGTCGAAGCCCGTGGTCGTCGGGACCGGCCCCGCCGATTCGGCGCAGACGGCGAACGAGTACTCCTCGCCGCCGAACACCTCCGCGGGGATGGCGAGGTCGAAGGCGACCACCTTCGGCAGGGCCAGACCCACAACACGGTGCATGGCAGGATTCTTACGGTAATAGGCCTTTCTGTCACTCGTCACCGGTCCGTCGCCCGGCAAGGATGACGATGCACGTCAAGGCAGGGAGAAGCCATGTTGTTCCTCGACGCGTCCTCGTTCACCGCCGATCGTCCATGGGGCGCCCTCGACATCACCGAGATCGACAACGCCACCGTCCGGCTGCACTGGACCGACGAGCCCTACGTCTGGCACGTGAACGACGGGCCGGAGGTCTTCGCCGTCATGGACGGCGCCGTCGACATGCACTACCGCCGCGACGGCCGGGAACACGTCGAGCGGCTCACCCCCGGCCGCATCTGCTACGCCGAGCCGGGCGACGAACACCTCGCGCATCCCGTACCCATGGCCCGCATCCTCGTCATCGAGCGCAAAGGCAGCATCTAGCCGGTTCCCGCCCGGGTTGCGACGCGGCGGTTGCGCTGGATGACAAAGGCCGCCCTGCTCCTGTCAGGGCACTTTGACATTTGTCACGAGGACACCTCCGCCGTCTCCAGACAAGCTGTTGCTGCTTGCCGGCACGCCGGTGAACGCAGGCGGCAAGGGTCGCCTGAAAGGCCGGCACAACTCGATGGAGGAGCACCCAATGCGAGGACGGATCACGAAAAAGGTCGCCTTACTGATCGGGTTCGCGACAGCGGCGGCCATAGCTGTCGGCCCGGCGGGAACCAGTCAGGCGGCAAGCTCGCAATCGGCCGCGGCCCCCTCGCTGCGGGCGTACGGGATCACCGACGACGGCAGGTTGATGGCCACGTTCACCACCGACAAGCCGGAAGAGCTCAACTGGGTCAGGCGCATCACCGGGCTGGTCACCGACACCTTCGTGATCGGTATCGACTTCCGCGTGCAGGACGGCAAGTTCTACGCCGTCGGCAACCACGGCGGCATCTACACGATCTCGCTCCCGACGGGCAACCAGGACGTCGTGGTCTCGAAGGTCTCCCAGCTCAAGGTGGGTCTCAAGGGCACCGCGTTCGGCGTCGACTTCAATCCCGCCGCCGACCGGCTGCGCGTGATCAGTGACAACGGCCAGAACCTGCGGCACAACCTCAACGACGGCACGACGGTGTCGGACACCGTGCTGAGCAACGGCCCGGGCTCGCCGGCCAGCGGAGTCACCGCCGCCGCCTACACCAACAACGACCTCAACGGCGACACCGCGACCACGCTGTTCGACGTCAACACCACGACCGCGCAGGTCGTCGTCCAGTCACCGGCCAACAACGGCCTGCTCGCCCCGACCGGCGCGCTCGGCATGCCCGTCGCCCTGAACGCGGGTCTCGACATCTACAGCGACCTGAGCAACGGGAAGACCGTCTCGAACTCGGCCTTCGCCACCCTCGTCGTGAACGGTGACGCGACGCTCAACACGGTCGACCTGCTCACCGGCGCCGCCACCCCGATCAGCGACCCGTTCCCCCTGACCATCACCGACATCGCCGTCGCTCTCGACACCCACTGACAGTCCCCGTCCGCCCCCGAGGTGAGCCCGTGCCGCCCTCCGCACGGGCTCACCTCAACGTGTTGTCCAGCCGCCCGGCCGGCCCACGAGCAGGACCGGCGTCCGCCCTCCCCGATGCGAGGGCCGGGCCTGGGTCATTCATCGCGGTTCCGGCGGGCGATGGCGGTGTTGAGTGCGGTGGCGAACACCGTCCATCCCGCGTACGGCAGCAGGAACAGCCCCGCGCGGCGGTCGGCCGTCCATCCCCGCCGGACGAGCATCGCGTTGGACGCGTTGAGGACAAGGATCTCGGCGAGCGCCAGCCGCGGGTTGCGCGCCCGGAAGAACAGGGCCGGCCATGCGGCGTTGAGCACCAGGTTGCCGGCCAGAGCACTCCGGAACGCCCGGCTTTCGGCCTGGTCACCACGAGAGAGGGCCCGCGTGCCCGCATAGGTGATGAGCACGTACAGAGGGGTCCAGACCAGGCCGAAAGCCTGTGGTGGCGGCTGCCACGACGGCTTCTTCAACCGCTGGTACCAGCTGGAGCGCGCGTCGGTGGCGAGCGCTCCGGCGACGGCGGTGGCGGTCACCGCGAGAGCCGTCTTCAGGAGGAGTTTCCCTTTCATCGCCGTCTCCTGCCCGGGAGCGACGCCACCGCACATGAAGCCCGCGCGGTCAGCGCACGTAGACGTTGGGCCGGGGCGGGGTGCTCATGGCGTTGCCGATGAAGAAGCTGGGGTGCGGCGGCTGGTTGTAGGCGGTGTTCTGCCAGGCGAGGGCCACGCGGTACTGCGGGTCGTGCAGCAGGGTGTGGATCTTGGTGGTGGTCGCGTGGGGTGTGGCGTAGATGCGCAGGGCGCGGTCGTCGGTGGTGGGCCAGATGACCTCCTCGCGCCAGTCGCCGAGGATGTCGCCCGACAGTGACGGAGTGGCCTTGGTGCCGTTGTTGCTGTGGACGCCGGAGGCGGTCAGCAGGCGGGTCTCGCCGCCGGTGCCGTACTTGTCGATCCTGGTCTGGTCCAGCAGCTCGCGCACCGGGTCGGCGTCCCACCAGGACAGGAAGTTGGCCGAGGACGGCTGGCGGCCGACGACCGTGCCGGAGGTGTTGCGCAGCCCGTTCTGCCCCGCCCCCGCGGCCCAGGACTCGGCGCCAGGGCTGCCGGCGTAGATGTCGCCGGCCACGCCGCGCCCGGGCCCCTCGCCGTCGGAGCTGCCGGTCTGCCACAACACCTGTCCGGTACGGGCGTCGACCATGTACAGGCCGGGCCGGTCGGCCGGCTCGGAGATCTTCACGTACTCCTGGCCCGCGCGGCCAGGGTCGAGGTCGCCCAGGTGGGCGGCGTCACCGTGGCCCCATCCGACGTTCCACAGGCGGCCGCCGTCGTCGTCGATGGCGGCGGCGCCGTAGACGATCTCGTCGCGGCCGTCGGCGTCCACGTCGCCGACGGTGAGGCTGTGGTTGCCCTGGCCGGCGTACGAGCCGTTGCCCGAGGCGTTGCTGTCGAACGTCCAGCGCTTGACGAGCCGGCCGTCACGGAAGTCCCAGGCGGCGATCACGGCGCGGGTGTAGTAGCCGCGGGCCATGATGAGGCTCGGCCGCTGCCCGTCCAGGTACGCGGTGCCGGCCAGGAAGCGGTCCACCCGGTTGCCGTAGGAGTCGCCCCAGGAGGAGACGTTGCCGCGGGGCGGGTCGTAGTTCACCGTGGACAGCGCCGCGCCGGTCCGGCCGTCGAACATGGTGAGGAACTCGGGCCCGGACAGGATGTAGCCGGAGGAGTTGCGGTGGTCGGCGCTCGCGTCGCCGATGACGGTGCCGCGGCCGTCGACGGTGCCGTCGGCGGTCTTCATGGCGACCTCCGCCCTGCCGTCGCCGTCGTAGTCGTAGACCTGGAACTGCGTGTAGTGGGCGCCTGCCCGGATGTTGCGGCCCAGGTTGACGCGCCACAGGCGGGTGCCGTCCAGCTTGATGCCGTCGATGTAGACCACGTCGGTGGTGCCGGACTGGGAGTTGTCCTTGGAGTTGTCGGCCTCCCACTTCAGCACCAGGTCGAGGCGGCCGTCGCCGTCCAGGTCGCCGACGGAGGCGTCGTTGGCGTGGTGGCCTGCGCTGGGCGGGGAGATGGGCACGTCGAGATGGCCGTTCGCGAAACGGAGCGAGGGTTCGGAGGCCGGGCCCTCGGCGCCGCCGGTGACCGGGCGGACCGTGTAGGAGGCGTCCGAGGCCGCCCCGGAGTCCAGGTAGTTGGTGGAGTCGGTGACGGTCGCGACGCGGGTGCCGCCTCGATAGACGGTGAAGGACGTGTCGCGGGGCTCGGTGCCCAGCAGCCGCCAGGAGACCAGGTTGCCGTCGCCGGAGCGGACGCTGATCAGGCCGCGGTCGAGGTCTTCCGCCTGCTTGGCGTCCGCGGGGCCAGTGGGTGTGACCGTGGGGGTGACCGTGGGGGTCGGCTCGCCGGGGTCGCCGGTGCAGGTGACGCCGTTGAGGGCGAACGAGGCGGGCGCCGGGTTGGCGGAGCCGTTCCATGAGGCGTTGAAGCCGAACGTCGTGCTGCCGCCCTGCGGGATCGCGGCGTTGTAGCCCGCGTCCTCGGCCCTGACGGCGGAGCCGTTCTGCGTGGCGGTGGCGTTCCACGCCTGGGTGATCCGCTGTCCGTCGGTGAACGACCAGTCCAGGCGCCAGCCGTTGACGGCTTCGCCGACGTTCCTGATGGTCACGTTGCCGGTGAACCCTTCGGACCACTGGGCGGCGACGGCGTAGTCGACCTCGCAGGCCACCGCGGCGGAGGCCGGCGACTGCAGGCCGACGGCGGCCGCGGCGACCAGGCACACGGTGCTGCCGAGCGTCGTGAAGAGCAGCGCTGGACGGGATAAACGTTTCATTGAACGTCCAATCGGTGTACGGATCCCGATGAGGTGCCGAGCGCCCACACGGTAGGAAGGCACTGACCAGGGTGTCAACGAAACACCGCCGTCCAGCGGGCCGGTGATTGTTACCTTTCAGGTCAGCAGCGGAAAGCGCCTTCCATGGCGCTGAAAGTTTCGTGACCGGAACGGATCAGCGGCAGGGCGGCGCGGTGGACTCGCGGACGACCAACCGCGGCCGGTAGACCAGCTTCTGATGGCGGTGCCCCGGCCGGGTCTCGTCCAGCAGCAGCTCCGCCGCGATCCGGCCCAGCTCGCGCTTCGGCTGCCACACGGTGGTCAGCGACGGGGCCAGCTGCGCGGCGAACGCCACGTCGTCGTACCCCACCACCGACATCTCCCCCGGCACCGCGATCCCCCGCTCCTTCAGGCCGCCGATCACCCCGAGCGCCGCGGTGTCGTTGAGGCAGATGATCGCGGTGGGCGGATCGCCCGCGCCCAGGACGTCCTCAAGCGCCGCCGCGGCGGTCACCGTGATGTCGGGCGACGGCACGCGGACGTCCAGCACGCCCCGGTCCGGGTCCAGGCCGGCCTTCAGGAACGCCTTACGCACCCCGGCGTGGCGCTCGGCCGTCTGCTGCACCTCGATCGACGCGCTGAGCAGGGCGATCCGCCGATGCCCCAGCGCGATCAGGTGCGCCGCGACCTGCTCACCGCCCCACTGGTTGTCCATCGACACCGAGCACAGCCGGCCGTCGGACCTGTGGTCGAGCAGCACCACCGGGACACCGCGCCCGGCCAGGGAGACCAGCGGATCCAGGTCGGCCTCGACCGGGGTGATGAGCACGCCGCGCACGCGCTGCTTCTCCAGCTCCTGCAGGTAGTGCCGCTCCCGCCCCGGCTGCAGGTCGGTGCTGCAGGTCATGAGCATGCAACCGTCCTGGAGCAGGCGGTCCTCCACCCCGCGGCACACCTCGGTGAAGAACGGGCCGGCGATGTCCAGCGTCACCGCGCCGACCAGCGGGCTGGGCATCCCTCGTAACCGCCTGGCGGCGTTGTCGGGCAGGTAGCCCATGCGTTCCATCGCCGCGTGCACGCGCCGGCGGGTCTCCTCGGCGACGAGCTCGGGACTGTTGAGGACGTTGCTCACCGTCGTCGGCGAGACCCCTGCCTCTCGCGCGACCTGGCGCATGCCGGGGCGGCGCGGCTCGCTCGAAGCGTCCACCGCAGCACCATATCCGGCCCGCGGCCGCTCGTCGGTGCGCAAGCTCCCCGCGGGGGCTGTCAGGTGGAATCAGGTCTCGGCACGCGCGCATGGCGCGTCGGGCTCCTGGACGCGACACGCTGAAAGCCGTCAGACGGCCTCCCACACGAAGCCGTCCGGATCGGTGAAGGGCCCGGCGTCGCTGCCGATGGCGAGCCGGTGCGATCCGGTGCCGTCGGGCGCGACGCCGACGGCCTTGGCGAGGGCACGCCGCTTGGAGAGGGAGAGCTTGACGGGGCTGGACGGAGCAGCGAACTCGACGTACCTGCGGCCGTAGCTCTTCGTCACGGCGAAGCCATGGTCGACGTAGAACTGCCTGCTCGCGGCCACGTCTGCGACACCCAGCTGGAGCACGATCTCGTCGATCTCCCGGGTGGCCGGGCCGGTGTCCTTCTTCGACGAGGACGCGACCGTCCAGAGCGTCCCGTCCGGGGCCTGGACCACGCCGCCGTAGCCCCACAGCGACTTCGCGGCCGGCTTCAACGCCGTGGCCCCGGCGCCGACAGCGGCGTCGACGAGTGCGTTGACGGTGGCCGGCTGGGACACGATGAGCGACAGGGTGAACCCTCGGAAGCCGGTCGTCGGCGCCGCCGGGGACCGCAGCCGCACCTGGTCGCCCAGATCGAAGGCAGTGGCGTAGAACTGACCCGCAGCCGCGGCGTCGGCCACCTCAAAGGTGACGCATTCGATGGAAGCCATGACGTCACGTTAACCACGGTCCGCGGGCCCGCGCTTCTCGATTCCTGACCGCTCGTCACGCCGGGGCAGGGCTCGTTCCGATCGCGGCGATGAGCAGGGTTTCAGCCTGTTCGCGGGCATGGGCGATGGGGTCCGCGAAAATGGTGAGGCCCTGGGCGACGAGCGCTCCTTCGTGGAGCAGCATGAGCGTGCGGCCCAGGTGAGCGGCCCTCTCCGGGGCGAGGTCCCGGGCGAGGTCGGTGAACAGGGCGAGCATCCACTGCTTCTGCCCCGTGATGATCGGATAGGCCGGGTGGGACGGATCGCTGATCTCAGCGTGGGCGTTGACCATGCTGCATCCCTTGTGGCTGTGCTGCGCGGCCCACTCGCGTGACGCGTCGAAGACGGCCAGGACGCGCGCCGCCGGCGCCGGCTCTGCGGCGTCCAGGTGGCCGGCGAGGAAGGCGCGCCAGCGTTCGTCGCGATCCGCGAGATACTCCACGACGATCTGCTCCTTGCAGCCGAACCGGTCGTAGAGGGTCTTCTTCGTCACCCCGGCCTCGGCGGCGATCAGATCCACCCCGACGGCATGGATGCCGCGCTCGTAGAACAGCCTCGCGGCGGCCTCCAGGACGCGCCGTGCGG
Source organism: Nonomuraea sp. B5E05 (assembly GCF_039880665.1). Taxonomy (NCBI): domain Bacteria; kingdom Bacillati; phylum Actinomycetota; class Actinomycetes; order Streptosporangiales; family Streptosporangiaceae; genus Nonomuraea; species Nonomuraea sp. B5E05. The sequence goes on along the minus strand of NZ_JBDPMJ010000008.1, from coordinate 245,038 downwards.
CGGGCGTCATCGTGATCCGCTGGAGCTTGTCGCTGCTGCCCATGACATTGATTATACCGATCTGTATAGTGAAGGGGAAGGTATACAGATCGGTATAGTTAAGGACGCCGTCGTGAATCTCCTGCTCTCGATCGCTTTCGTGCTCTGCTGGAGCTCCGGCTTCATCGGGGCCAAGCTCGGCGTGGGCACCGCCTCCGCGGTCACGATCCTGATGTGGCGTTTCCTGCCTCTGGCCGTCGTCCTGATCGCCATCGCCGCCCTCTCGGGAACGTCGTGGAGAGGCCTCACCGCGCGCGACGTCGCCCGGCAGGCCATGATCGGCGTGCTCTCGCAGAGCGGCTACCTGCTCACCGTCTACTACGCGATCCAGCTCGGGGTCTCAAGCGGCACCACGGCGCTGATCGACGGCGTCCAGCCGCTCGTCGCCGGAGCACTCGCCGGACCGTTGCTGCATCAACCCGTCGCACGCAAGCAGTGGCTCGGCCTGGGCCTCGGAGTGGCCGGCGTGACCGTGGTCACCCTGGCCGATGCCACGTCCGGCGCCGGCGCGGCCTGGTGGGCCTACCTCATCCCGCTCCTCGGCATGTTCTCGCTGGTGGCGGCCACGCTGCTGCAAGGCCGCTCCCGTACGCAGATCGCCCCCGCGGTGTCGATGACCGTGCACTGCGCCACCAGCGCCGTCATCTTCACCACACTGGCCGTGAGCGCGGGAGCCGCGCGGCCGCCCGCCGACACCTCGTTCTGGATCGCGATCACCTGGCTGGTGGTCCTGTCCACCTTCGGCGGGTACGGGCTGTACTGGCTCATCCTGAGGCGCTCCGGAGTCACCAAGGTCAACACGCTCATGTTCCTCATGGCCCCGGTCACGGCGGTGTGGGGAGCCCTCATGTTCCGTGAGCCCTTCCACGTGCAGACCGCTCTCGGCCTGGCCATCTGCCTCGCCGCTGTCGTCATCGTCTACCGCGGCGAGGTCTCGCCGGCCCGCCCGCGCCCGCTCGCGTCGAGCGCACGCGGGTGAAGGTGAGGCCCAGGGCCGCGCGCCGCCGTGGTCAGGGATTTTTGCCCATCGCCTGGCGGACCACGTCGCGGACGCGGTCCATCATCGCGACCGGTGTCCCGACCAGGACGTTCTTGACGGCCGACTCGGTGCCCGGGTGCGGATGCGTGGGGGCCATCGCCTCTGCGGCCTTGACCCCGGCGGCCATGCTGCGCCGCTCGGCCGAGCTGGTGTGGGCCAGGAGCTGGAGGAACTCGTAACGTTCCTCGCTGCGGGCGTGCGCCTCGACGGCGGCGCGCAACATCGCCAGGTTCTGCATGAAGTCGGGGGCGTCCGGGCCCGCCTCGTCCATCCGCGACAACATCTCCTTGGCTTCGTTCTCCTCGGCGAGCCGGTCGTCGACCACGGCGTCGCCACCGTCGATGGCGCGGCGCGCGTAGGGATGGACGATCTCCTCCTCAGCGGTCTCGTGCACGGCCAGCATCCGCACCAGCCGGCTGAAGGCCTCGCCGCGCCCGCCGGCGGGCGCCTGCTCGACCTCGTCGAACAGGTCCCGGATCATTCCATGCTGGGCCTGCAGCAGGTCGATGACGTCCGTCTCGTCCATCGTCTCCGGCGCCGTCCTCTGGTCGGTCATGGCGATCCTCCTCCGAGTCCAGGCGTGGCCTACCCAGCGGAAGGACCGGCACGCCGTCCACGTCAAGGACGGCGGAAATGCTTACCGAATCCGGAATCTCGGGCGGGAGCGCGCAGAGACTGGGCCGGGAAGCCTCGGGTAGGGCGGGCACGCCGCACCTCTCTCACCAGCGCGAAGGAGCGCACGCACATGACCTTCAATCCGCTTCAGGAGCGGGGCATCCCGCTGGACAAGCAGCTGCGCAACTGGCGTGAGCTCAACGTCACACCGACCGATCCCGATCACGCCGACCCGTACACGCGGTGCCGGATCATCACGATGAACGGCATCGAGGTGGAGGCGATCATGTTCAGCCACCACCTCGCCCGCCACTGTCCCGACGTGGAGCTGAAGCAGCAGCTGGCCCGCGTGCGTTACATCGAGGCGCAGCAGCAGAAGGCGGTCAACTGGCTGCTGCCCGGCCTGGCGTCGGTGCTGGAGACCACCATGGCGTACGAGCAGGTGGCCGTCGACCTGACCGCGTGGGTGGCCCGGATGGAGCCGGACGCGTATCTGAAGCAGGCCTACCAGTTCGGCGTGCTGGAGGACTTCGACCACCTCTACCGCTACGCCAACCTCTACGAGATGATCGAGCACCGCAAGGCCGAGAAGATCGTCGACCAGCTCACCGAGGTGATGCCCGGCCGGCCGACCTACCTGCACCACCGCGACCCCGTCGACAACGTACGCGAGCCCTACGACCGGCGCTCGGCCGCGCCCATCTCCAAGCTGCACGCGCTGACCATCATGTCGGCCGAGCAGCAGACCATGAACTTCTACATGAACGTCGGCCCCATGTACATGGAGCCGATCGCCCGGCAGCTCTACCAGGAGATCGGCCTCGTCGAGGAGGAACACGTCACCCACTACGAGTCGCTGGTCGACCCCGGCGAGAGCTGGTGGGAGATGCTGCTCAACCACGAGTACAACGAGTGCTACCTGTACCACTCGTTCATGGAGACCGAATCCGACCCCAAGGTGAAGAACATCTGGGAGCTGCACCTCAACATGGAGCTGGAGCACCTGCGGCTGGCGGCCGAGCTGTTCAAGCGGCACGACGGCCGCGACCCGGAGCAGGTGCTCGCGCCCGAACTTCCCGCCCCGGTGACGTTCGAGCCCAACAAGCAGTACGTGCGCGAACTCATCGCCACCCAGATCGACTACACCACCCTGGGCACCGGCTACGTGCAGGAGGCCCACGAACGCTTCGAGAAGATGCAGGAGGCGATCATGGGCGGTGAGAAGGCGCCTTCGGAGCGGGTCATCGACGACAACCGCGCCAAGTCCGGCCACGAATACCGGCTGCAGACCGAGGGGGAGCACCCGGTCCACAGCCTGGCGTACAACCGTTGACGCCCTTCGATGCAACGGCGGCTGCCCGGCCGTCACGCCGGGCGAGAGCTCGGGAGCCGGGGCCGCGCAGGCCCTGGCGACCGACTCCTCCAGGTCGTCCGGCAGGGGGAGCCGGCAGGGCGCCCCGGGTTTCGGCGGGTCAGGCGCTGGCGGCCGCTCGCCAGCGCGCCAGGATGCTCTCGTCGTCAGTGCTGCCGTGCCACGCGGCTCCCTCGGGAATCACGTAGGGCAGCCAGGTCGCGTAGTCGGGGGCGTCAGGGGCGATGTCGCGCGTGCCGTCCACGCGGGTCCCGTCCGGCAACACGCTCGACTCGGGCACCCGCAGGACTCCGCCGGCCAGCATGATGGCGGTCATGAGCTGCGTCCCTCCCGTCTCACCGGTCACCGGTTCCCTCCTCAGGATAGCGCGCACGTCCAGCAGGGCAAGGAGATCCGGTCAGCCCATCCCATAGCGGCCCGAAACCCATAGATAGGCGCGCTGAGCGGCGTCCTCGTCCCCGAATAAGCTGATCAGGCGGCGGGCTCTCCCGGTGAGCACGCAGGCGAAGGCCTCGGCATAGAGCTCGGCCGGGTCCTGCCGGAAGGGCGGCGCCAGCTGCGGCGCCCGCGACGCGTGCAACCGTGACCAGAACACGCCGCGCGACGGCATGCCTTCCAGGTGATCCGTGGCGTGCCCCAGCTCGTGCCCGGCCACGCTGACCGACGGAGACGGCACGCTGCCGACGCCGACACGCCGCCGGTTGGGGTCGTAGACACCGGCGCTGCGCTCCCAGCCGCCCTGCTGGACCGGCAGCGCGACACCGCGAAGAGCCTCGAAGCCGGGCAGGTCGGGCACGGCGCCGGGCCCGACCACGATGCCGCCGTCCAGGTGCGCGGCCAGGCGGGCCCCTAATGCTCGCGGCACGGCGGACAGCGTCATGATGGACAGGAGGACCTCAGCGGGCGGGAAGGTGCCGGGATTCCAGGCCCGGGTCAGCCGGCGCTCGAGCGCGCCCACGTGGAGCCAGCCCGGCCGCCCTCTGCTCTGGCCGGCCAAACCCATCTCCCCCGGTGTCCACGCTGCACGACCGCCCAGCCGTGCCCGCAGCCCCACAGGGCGAGAGCCATCGATGGCGCGATCAACGTTGATGATCGCAAAGAACTCTAGCGAGGGTTGCGGTGCCGCGCATCCGCGCTACCCAGGTCCCCATCCGGGTGGCCGCAGGTCTACAACCGGGGCGGCGGGTCCAACCCTGCGCCGGGCCGCACTCGACCCAGGTTGGATGACCCGGTGACCGAGCGTCCTGTGGACTTGACGCGTGATCGAGTTCGACCACGTCAGCCAGTTCCCCAAGGACGTGAAGGCACCCGACGGCGTGCCCTTCACCGCCGGACGGGCGTTCCCCGGACGTCAAGGAAGTGAACCCGCATGAGCCGCAAGCTCGCCCGAACGCTCGCCGCTCTCTCCCTGTTCGCCCTGCTGGCCACCGGCTGCGGAGGCGTGGACACCTCCCGGGTGACACCCGACTCCGTGGTCCCCCTCGACCGGGCCCCGCTCTCCGACGCCGCCGGAAAACGGGTGGTCGGGATCGGCGAGGCCACGCACGGCAACAAGGAGTTCGTCCGGACCCGCGCGCTCATCATCAGGAAGCTGGTCACCGACCACGGCTTCCGAGCGGTCGCCCTGGAGGCCGACTTCGGCGGCACGGCGGCGGCCAACGACTATGTCATGAAGGGCGAGGGCAGCGCGCGGGCCGCAGCCGCGGCGCTCGGCTTCGACATCTACCGGACCCGCGAGATGGCGGATCTGATCGAATGGATCCACGACCACAACACCGCTCTCCCCGACGCGGACAAGGTGCGCCTCTACGGCTTCGACATGCAGCGCTACGACCGCAACAAGGACCGGCTGCTGCGCTATCTCGCCACGGCCGACCCCGCCCGGGTCCGCCCGGTCAAGGAGTCGCTGGCCGACCTCACCGATGCTACGAGGTCCGACCAGGACAAGGCGAAGGTGACCGCGGCCGCCACCGCCGCCGAACGGCTCGTCGCCCACATGAAGGACAATCGCGACACGTACGTGAGCCGCAGCTCCAAGGGATCGTTCGTGCTCGCCGTGCACCACGCCGAGACGATCCTGCGCGGCGCGCGGTTGCAGGTGTCCGGGGCCGACTACGCCGGCAAGCGGGACGCCTGGATGGCCGAGAACGTCGGCTGGATCGCCGACCTGGAGAAATCCCGGGGACGGAAGAAGATCATGGTGTGCGGCCACAACGGCCACATCGACAAGAGCGGTGCGGCGTTCACGTTCGCGTCGATGGGGCGGCGGCTGGCCAAGACGTACGGCAAGGACTACTTCACGATCGGCACGGAGTTCGGCGAGAGCACCTTCGTGGCCAAGGACGAGGATTCCGGGCAGCGCAAGCGGTTCACCGTGAGCCACGACTCGCCCCTGGCCAAGCTGTTCGGCGACGAGCGGATGGGCTACGTCAACGTCGCGCGGGCCTCCGCCCGGCCCGGCAACCGCGAACTGCTCACCTCGGAGATCCCGATGGGCAGCGTCGGCGACGCGTTCCGGTCGATCTACAGCCACCTGCGCTCGGCCTACACGGTGACGATGACGCCCGCCCGGGCCTACGACGCCCTGGTGTACGTGCCGGAAGCCGGCCCGGTCACGCCGTTGTGACGGACGGGCGTCATCCGCCGGCGGATGACGCCCGTCAACGCGCTCACCAGGTCTTGCCGGCCTGCCGGCGTACCGTGCGGTTGGGCGATGAGCCTGCCTGCTCCCGTGTGAGTTCGCCGCCGGGGCGGAAACGGCCCATCTTCCGAGCACGCCAGGCGAGGCGGTCACGGCTGACAACATCATCCTCACATAGGGTAACCGGCAATCACTTTCCGTTACTGCCTGTGGAGGCATCATGAAGTCCACCGCCCGTATGACCGCCATCCTGGCCACCGGCGCCTTGCTGACCGTCGTGCTCGCCACTCCCGCCGCCGCCGCTGCGGCCCCGTCAGAAGACCTGCTCAGCTCGCTGCTCGCCTTGGTGGGCGAGCTCCTCGGAGGGATCCTGGGCGGCGGAGTGTCGCTCGGCATCCTTCCCGGCCTCCTCGGCTGAGCGTTCACGGCCGTGCCGGGCGCGACGCGGCCGGGTCGGCTCCGGGCCTCAGGGACGCGAGGCGGCCGGGTCGGCTCCGGGCCTCAGGTGGGCGGCGAGAAGTTCGGCCAGGTGCAGCGGGCGGCGTTCGGGCGCGGTGTGGTTGATCTGGGTACGGCAGCTGAAGCCGTCGGCCAGGATCACCGTGTCCGGGCCGGCGCGGCGGATGGCGGGCAGCAGCTCGTGCTCGGCGCAGGCCAGTGACACCTCCAGGTGCCCGGCGGTGAAGCCGAAGTCGCCCGCCAGGCCGCAGCAGCCTCCCACGGTGCTCAGCCGGGCCCCGGCGCGGGCCAGCAGGTCCTGGTCGGCCTGGTGGCCGAGGACGGCGTGCTGGTGGCAGTGCGGCTGGCCGAGGACGTCACGGTCGATGGCGGGCGGCTGCCAGCCGTCGGTGCGCGTCAGCAGTTCGGCCAGCGTCGTGGTCTGCTCGGCCAGGCGGACGGCGTCGCGGTCGTGCGCCAGCAGGGCGGGGGCGTCGTCGCGGAAGACCGCCGTGCAGCTGGGTTCGAGGCCGACGACGGGGATGCCCTGCCGCAGCAGCGGCGCGAGCGTGCGCAGGGTGCGGCGCAACATCCGCTTGGCGATGCCGAGCTGCCCGGTGGAGATCCAGGTGAGCCCGCAGCACAGGGTGCGCGGCGGGATGAGCACCCGGTAGCCGGCGGCTTCGAGCACGTTGGCGGCGGCGGCGATGCCCCGCCAGGCTCGTGCCGCCGCCACGTGAGGTGATCGGCGCGCGGTGCTCGCGGCAGACGGTCACGGCCTCGACGGCCGCCTCCACGGTGCGGGGCACGACCACGCCGAGCGGGACCATCCGGTAGTTGGAGCCGTCGGTCGAGTAGGCGCCGCGGCTGCCGGGATCGAAGCGTACCTCTCCGTCCACGCGGGACCTCAGGTCCCGCTCGAGGTCCCGCACGCGCACGTACGGCCGGCCGTCGCGGCGGCGTACGGGGGTGGGAAGGTGCTCGGTCCTGGCCATGGCCATCTCTTCCCCCGCTGGGACGACGTGTCATCGGATTGCCGCCTGCCCCCTCGTGCGGGCCTGAATCCCGGCCATTCGGAAGATCACTTCTTTACGCCCGGTCCGCTCCCAGGACTCACCTATGCTGCGTCAACAGGGGGACGACATCGCGGGCCCGGGCGACGCCGGGGAAACCTCGTACGAGAAGTTCCGGCGGGGATGTCAAGGCGACGGCGGCGGCTCCGACCAACCGGTCGAAGGGGCCCAGCCGGGGCTCCGCGCGACAAGAGGAGTACGACATGAAGTTCCTGATCGGCATGCACATCAACCCGGCCGTGCTGGACGCGCTGACCGACGAGGAGAAGGCGGCGATCGGCGAGGGCCACGCGAGGTTCATCGAGGCGCTGAAGGAGTCCGGCGAGCTGATCAACACGCAGGCGCTGGTCGACCCTTCCCAGGCGGCCGTGGTGTCCGTGCGCAACGGCCAGCCCGTGGTCACCGACGGCCCTTTCCTGGAGTCGAAGGAATTCCTGGGCGGCTTCTACCTGATCGACTGCGAGAACAAGGAGCGGGCGATCGAGCTGGCGGCGCGGATCCCGGACGCCGCGATCCAGGGGCTGGGGGTCGAGGTGCGGCAGGTCATGTTCGCTGACGGGCCGTCGGAGGCATGACGGCGCCGGCCGTCGAGGACCTGCTGCGTGAGCTCGCGCCGCAGGTCCTCGGCACGCTGGTACGCCGGCACGGCCAGTTCGAGGGGTGTGAGGACGCCGTGCAGGAGGCCGTGCTCGCGGCCACCGTGCAGTGGCCGGCCGAGGGGGTGCCGGACAACCCGCGCGGCTGGCTGGTGACCGTCGCGTCCCGGCGGCTCATCGACCAGATGCGCAGCGACCACGCGCGCCGCGAGCGGGAGTCGGCGACGGCCGCCGAGGTGGCGCCGCAGGACGTGCCGGACACCGACGACACGCTCCTGCTGCTGTTCCTGTGCTGCCATCCGACGCTGACCGCGGCCTCCCAGACCGCCCTGACGCTGCGGGCCGTCGGGGGCCTCACCACCGCCGAGATCGCCCGCGCGTTCCTGGTGCCGGAGGCCACGATGGCGGCCAGGATCAGCCGGGCCAAGCAGCGCATCAAGGCCGCGGGAAGCTCGTTCAGCCTGCCGGATGGCCCGGAGCGGGAGGAGCGGCTGCGGGTCGTCCTGCACGTGCTCTACCTGATCTTCAACGAGGGTTACACCGCCTCGTCGGGCGGCGAGCTGCACCGCGTCGACCTCGCGCACGAGGCGATCCGGCTGGCCAGGATGGTCCACGCGCAGTTGCCCGGCGACGGCGAGGTGACCGGGCTGCTCGCGCTGATGTTGCTGACCGACGCCCGCAGGCGGGCGCGTACGACGGTGGCGGGAGACCTGGTGCCGCTGGCCGAGCAGGACCGCACGACGTGGGACCGCGCCCTGATCGACGAGGGCATCGAGCTGGTCAAGGCGTCGCTGGCCGCCCCGGCGCTGGGGCCGTACCAGTTGCAGGCCGCCATCGCCGCGACGCACGCCGACGCGGCGACGGCAGAGGAGACCAACTGGCCGCAGGTGCACACGCTCTACCTGATCCTGGAACGGATCGCGCCCAACCCGATGGTCACGCTGAACCGGGCGATCGCGCTCGCCGAGACCGAGGGCCCGGCCGCGGGACTGGCCCTGCTGTCCACGCTGGACGGTGACGAGCGGCTGGCCGGGCATCACCGGCTGATGTCCGTACGGGCCCACCTGCTGGAGCAGACCGGCGACACGGCCGGTGCGTACGAGCATTACCGGCGTGCCGCGAAGGCCACCGCGAGCATCGCCGAGCAACGCTATCTGGAGTCCCGGGCCGGGCGGGTGCGGCCCTAGCCCTCGTTGACCGTGCGGAACCTCGTGCGGCTCGTCCGGCTCGGGCTCGCTCGTCATGGTCACGCAGTTTTCCACAGGGCTCCCGGGACCGGTACCGAGCCGTTTCAGAGCGCTTTCAGCGGCGGTTCACCGCACCTCCTGACGATGGTCGCCCGATGGTGTGCGATCGAGCGAACAGGGGGAAGCGCATGCCCCGTGAGACGACCACCGTCCCTGCGGGCGTGGCGTCCGGCGGAGCGGCCAGGGCGGCGACCCCGTGACAGGGACGCGGCTGCTTCGACTCGGCGGGCTGACCCTGGTGGACGACCCGGAGGTCCCGGCCATGGAGGAGGACGCGTACGCGCTGGTCGTCCCCCCGGGGCGGCGGGAGGACGGCGCGTTGTTCCTGTACGGCACCGCGCGCGGGACCCGGTGGGCGTCCGGGAGCGCCTGCGTGATCATCCCGAAGTCCCTCGTGCAGCCGCCGGCCGAGCCGCCGTGCCGGGAGCTTCCCGCCGCGAGCGGAATCGCCCGGCTGCTGGCCGACTTCGTCAACGACGTGTGGAACGACCGGGAGAGCTTGCGGCCCGACGACGGCCCGCGGGTGGGCATGGCGCTCCTGGGGCTGGTCTCCGCGCTGCTCCACCACCTGATGGAGGACGGTCACGGCGGCATGCGGCAACGGTCCGGCCGGGACGTGCTCAACCGGCGCGTCCGTGCCTTCATCCAGCGGCATCTCCGCGATCCCGATCTGACGCCCGGCCGGGTGGCCGCCGCCCATCACATCTCGCTCAGCCACCTGCACGGGGTCTTCGCCGAGCAGGGCCTCACGGTCAGCGCCTGGATCAGGCGGCAACGGCTGGAACGCGCCCGCCGTGACCTGGCCGATCCGGCGCTGCGGGGCGTCTCCATCGAGGACGTCTCCGCGGCCTGGGTGTTCTCCCACCCGGCTGACTTCAGCCGGGCTTTCCGCCGCGCGTTCGGCCTGTCGCCCAGCGGCTTCAGGCGCCGGGCGCTGGCGGAGCCGGGGTGAGTTTCGCCCCGGCCGGCACCTCCTGACCTGCCCCTCCTGCGCGGCAGGGCGTGCGCGGCGAGGTGCGGAGGCTTGATGCAGCTTGCTGGCAATTGCGGCATATGTGCAAAATGAGGTCGTTCGTCGCACCATCGCTCGACCTCTCACCTCCGGAGACTCATCACATGAGCCGCACCCCAGCCATGCCGATCACTCGCGACAGCGTGCCGACGAGGGCGGTCGCCGGATCATGAGAAGGTTGCTCGTCCTGGCGGCGGCCCTGACACTGACCGCCTGCGGGCAGGCGCCCGCCACCCAGGAGACCGGCTCCGCCGCGGCGCCACCGCCCGGTTTCCCCGTCACGGTCGAGAACTGCGGGCGCACCCTCACCTTCGACCGGCCGCCCGCCAAGGTCGTGACCGGCTATCACCCGTCTCTGGAGACGCTGCTCGCCCTCGGCCTGGGTGACAGGATCGCCGGTCGCACGAACTTCTCCGAGAGCGCGTTCCTGCCCGGCCAGAAGGAACCGTACGACAAGATCCCGGAGATCTCACCGACGATCATGCTCCCCCAGAAGGAGGTCATGCTCGCCCAGGGAGCCGACTTCGTCCTGGACAACGCGATGGCCTCCTTCGACGCCGGCGGCGGCTACGCCACCGTGGAGGAGCTGGATGCCGCGGGCTCCCCGGTGTACATCCTGGGCGGCTGGTGCAGCCCCGAGGAGACGCTCGAGTTCACCCTCGAGGACACCTTCACCGACCTGCACAACCTCGGCAAGATCTTCGGCGTGTCCGACCGCGCCGGCAAGCTGGCCGCCGAGCTGCGCGGCCGGCTCGACGACGCGCGCGAGCGCGTCTCCGGCCGGCCACCGGTCAAGGTGCTGGCCACCGACGGCGGCAAGGGCCCGGTCAACGCCTACGGCGGCGCCGGCATCACCAACCAGATGATCACCGCCGCCGGCGGGGTGAACGTGCTGGCCGGCGTCAAGGGCGACTACACCGAGGTCAGCGTGGAGCAGATCAGCGCCGCGCAGCCCGACGCCATCCTGGTCAGCGAGTACGCCACCCTGCGGGGCGAAACGATGCCGACCGTGCGGGCCAAGACCGCTGACGCCCTCGCCATCGCGAGGAACAGCCCCGCGGCCAAGGCCGAGCGGGTGCTTCCCGTGCCGGTCGCGGCCCAGCATCCCGGCTACCGCAACCTTCTGGCCATCACCGACATCGCCCGCTTCCTCCACCCCGACGCGTTCCCCTCTTGACCAGCGAGACACGGCAGGCGCCGGCCAGGGCCGCGAACGCCGGAACGCATCGCCGGCGCGGCGGCCGGTTCGCGGCGCTCGTCGTCGCGCTGGCCGTGGCCGTGGTCGCCGCGACGTGGCTGGCGGTGAGCATCGGCGCCGTGCACGTCGCGCTGCCGCAGGCGTGGGGCATCGTCGCCGACCGGCTGGTGCCCGGCCTTGTCCCGCGCACGTGGACGCCGGTGCAGGCGCAGATCGTGTGGGAGTTCCGCCTGCCGCGCGCGCTGCTGGCGCTCCTGGTCGGGGCGGGGCTGGCGGTGGTCGGAGCGGTGCTGCAGGCGCTGGTGCGCAACCCGCTGGCCGACCCGTTCCTGCTCGGCATCTCGTCCGGCGCGTCCTTCGGCGCGGTGCTCGTGCTCATTCTGGGCGCCTCCACGCTGGGCGGGCTGTCGTTGTCGGGCGCCGCCTTCGCGGGCGCGCTCCTGGCCCTGGGCCTGGTGTACGCGCTGGCCCAGCGCTCGGGCCGGCTCACCCCGTCACGGCTGGTGCTGGCCGGGGTCGCGCTGGCGTACCTCTTCCAGGCCCTCTACAGCTTCGTGCTGCAGCAGGCGCAGAGCGGACGGGCGGCGCAGCAGGTGCTGTTCTGGCTCATGGGCAGCCTGGGCGGGGCCCGCTGGCACATGTTGCCGCTGCCGACCGTCGTCCTGGTCGCGGGCCTGGTCTACCTGCTGCTGCAGCACCGCCAGCTGAACGCGCTCACCGCCGGCGAGGAGACCGCCGTCTCGCTCGGCGTGAACGTGCACCGCCTGCGGATCACACTCTTCGTCCTCACCTCCCTGCTGGTCGGCGTCCTGGTGGCCACCAGCGGCGCGATCGCGTTCGTCGGGCTGATCGTGCCGCACGCGGCCCGCCTGCTCGTCGGCGCCGACCACCGCAGGGTGCTCCCGGTCACGGCGCTGCTCGGCGCGGCGTTCCTGCAGCTCGTGGACGTCGCCGCGCGGACCGTCAACGCGCCGCAGGAACTGGCGCTCAGCATCGTCACCGCGCTGTTCGGGGTGCCGTTCTTCCTGTGGCTGCTGCGCCGGCGCTCGGTCGACCGGGCGGTGACCGTCGCATGATGCTCGACCTGCGCGGCGTCTCCGTACGCCTCGACGGCCGCCCGATCGTGCACGAGGCCGATCTCCTGGTCGACGCCGGCGAGTTCGTCGCCCTCGTCGGTCCGAACGGATGCGGCAAGTCCACCCTGCTGCGCACGATCTACCGGGCGCTGCGTCCCTCGGCCGGGCTCATCAGCGTGGACGGCGACGACGTGCACGGCCTGTCCTGGCGCGAGTCCGCCCGGCGCACCGCCGTGGTGGCCCAGGAGACGCCCTCCGAGCTGGACTTCACCGTCGGCGAGGTCGTGCTGATGGGGCGCACGCCGTACGAACGGGTCACCGCCGCCGACGAGGAGCGGTGCGCGCGGGCCCTCGACCGCGTCGGGCTCGCGGGCGCGGAGGAACGCGTCTACGCCACCCTGTCCGGCGGCGAGAAGCAGCGCGCGCTCATCGCCCGCGCCCTGGTCCAGGAGACCCGCCTGCTCCTGCTCGACGAGCCCACCTCCCACCTGGACATCCGCCACCAGCTGGAGATCCTGCACCTGGTGCGCGAGCTGGGCGTCGCCACGCTGGCCGTGCTGCACGACCTCAACCAGGCCGCCGCGTTCTGCGACCGCCTGTACGTCATGAGCGCCGGCCGCGTCCTCGCCGGCGGCCCGCCCGGCCAGGTCCTCACCCCCGACCTGATCGCCGAGGTGTACGGCGTGCGCGCCGTCCGCCGCACCCAGCTCGTCTTCGAACGACTCAAGGAGGAGGAGTGATACGGCTTGAGGCTTTCCGCCGTTCCAGCGGGCATTGGCGCGGAAAAGTCTCCACATAAGGTTCAGCCGTTTCATCGCGCCCGAGTCCCTCGGGGACTTGATGGGGCGGCAGTGGATGGAACTGCAGCGGTGGATCTTCCCGCAGCGGTTCTTCCGGGAGAACCTGAAGCTCGGCGGGGGCGGCGAGGAAGGGCGCGACAACGACATCGTGCGGGAGACGTTCGAGCGCACCGGCGCGAGCGTGATGGGCAAGCGCATGTTCGACGCCGGCGAGCAGATGTGGCCGGAGGAGGCGCCGTTCCACACGCCGGTCTTCGTCGTGACGCACGAGAAGCGTGACCCCTGGGAGCGGCCGGGTGGCACCACGTTCCACTTCGTCAACGACGGCATCGAGAGCGCGCTCGACCAGGCCCGCGAGGCCGCCGGCGACCGGGACGTCCGCATCGCGGGCGGCGGCGCGACGATCCTGGAGTACGTGAACGCCGGCCTGGTCGACGAGTTCTCGATCGCGCTCTCACCCGTGCTGTTCGGCTCCGGAATCCGCCTGTTCGAGGGCGTGGACGCGGGCCGCGTGGCCCTGGAGCCGGTCCGCGCGGAGCCGACGCAGCGGGTGACCCACCTGACCTACGCGGTCCGGGGGCGGTGACGGCACACTCCTCCTGATCCAGGAAACAGCGCTCAGGCCTTCGGGGCCTGCGCGATGCGCACCATGGTGCCCGACGGGTCGCGGAACGCGCAGTCGCGCGTGCCCCAGGGGTGGTCGATGGGCTCCTGCAGCACCTCGGCGCCGGATGCGCGGACCTTTTCGAAGGTCGCGTCGAGATCGTCGGCACCGAAGACGATCATCGGCAGCGCTCCCTTGACGAGCAGGTCGTGAAGGTCGTCGCCGTCGGCCTTCGACCGGCCGGAGTGCGGGGTGGAGAGCACGTATTCGGGCGCCGGCAGGCCGGGGCTGCCGAGTGTGACCCAGCGGCCCTCGCCGGAGGGCACGTCGTTGCGTACTTCGAGGCCGAGCGCGTCGCGGTAGAAGGCGAGCGCCTCGTCGACGTCGTGGACGGTGATGTGGCAGTTGTGAAGTGAGATGGTCATGCGGACAACGCTAGGCAACCGGCTCGCTGTCCGCTTCTTCGATCCTGCTCGGCGCGTCCTTGGTCGGCCGGGTGTGCACCTTCGCCACGCACGGGGGCATCTCCGTCACGGCGCGATGCTCCCGCGCCCGGTAGGCGCTCGGCGTCTCCCCCACGAGCTGGGTGAATTTGGAGCTGAACGAGCCGAGCGAGGTGCAGCCCACCGCCATGCACGCGTCGGTCACGCTGACCCCCGCGCGCAGCAGCGCCATCGCGCGTTCGACGCGGCGGGTCATGAGGTAGTTGTACGGCGTCTCGCCGTAGGCCGCCCGGAACTGCCGCGAGAAGTGCGCCGGCGACATGAGCGCGTGGCGGGCCAGCGTCGGCACGTCGAGCGGGCGGGTGTATTCGCGGTCGATCAGATCCCGAGCCCGCCTCAGGTGCACGAGGGTGGAGAGGTCCTGCCGGGTCATGGGGAAAGGGTATACCGCCCCTACCGGACCTGCGGGAACGGCGGTACGTCACCGGCGGGGCTCCCAACGGAAGACGCGGGAGGCCAGCGTGACGGCCACGATGACGTCGGCGTCTGCGCCCTCTTCGACCGGCTGTCCGCCGAAGAGCGGACGTAGGCCGGTCCCGAGGCCGCGGACCTCACGAGATGCTGCGTCCTTCCACCGCGTCAAGCTCCAGCGGGCCGGCCCCCGCGTCGCCGCGCACGCCGAATCCGTACCGGTAGCCGGCCCTCACCTCCGGGTCCGACAGCGCGGGCAGGTGCTCCAGCGTGGCGGCGGTGACGAGTTCCCAGCCTGACCCGGTGTCGGCGTAGACGGCGGCGCGGTCGCCCACCAGCGACAGCGCGAACCGGCCGCCGTCGGGGATGCTCACGCCCTGCTTGACACCGAAGACCGCGAGCCCGCCTGGCACCTGGGGTCCGCGCACCTCGAAACCCACGGACTTCTGGGTGTTCACGTAGAACGCCACCACGTCCGTCCTGCCGTCCTTGACCAGGCCCGTGTAGACGGTGTCCATGTCGGTGGAGTCGCCCTGGAACTTCCTGATGGTGATCGCCGTGCTGAACGCCGGGTTACGCGGCGACACGCTCGACGGCATCAGCCCGAACCAGTCCGCCGACGGGTGGGCGGCCGACAGCGCGCCGTCCGCGTACGTCACTTGCGGCAGCTCCTTGTTCTCCGGCTCCGCCCGGTGCACCGGGTAGTCGCCGGCGCTGTCGAAGGTGTCGTCGAGCTCCAGGTTGGCGAAGGCGTCAGGGGCGGGCGGAACGGACCCGGCCTCCGGCGGCAGCCGGAACGTCACCCGTTGCTCCTGGCGCGAGTAGGACGCGCACACGACCGGATACTCCTGGTCCGCCGGCTCGTACGCGGTCAGCTTGGTCTCGAACGTGCGGCTCTCGCCGGTGCGCAGGCCGGTCACGCGCAGCGCGTCCGGGTCGACGGTCACGCCGTCGCAGGAGCTGAGCCGGACCTTGCCCGCCATGGGCAGCACGTCCCGGTTGGTCACGGTGAAGGTGACTGTGGAGCCGACCTGGCCGCGCTCGCCGGTGACGGCGGTCACGTCGATGTTGCGCCGGTCCGGGCCGGGCAGCGCGGCCACGGCCAAACTGAGCCGGTCGATCTCGTACGAACCCGCCCAGTCGGAGCCCACCGAGCCGCGCACCCACACCTTGACCCTGGAGATCGCCGCCCGCGGAGCCCAGCGGGACAGGTCGAGCGTGAGCCGGTTCCAGCCGAGCGCGGGGTCGATCGCGCCCACGCCCTCCGCCACCGCGCCGTCGCGCCCGTACACGCGGATCTTGGCGGAGAAGGCGTTGCCCGGCTTGAAGCCGTCGTCGGCGTTCTCCGGCACCCTGATCGAGACCGAGAGCCGCGACGTGCGCGTGGCGTCGAGCGGCTCGCCGAACACCACGTCGGCGCCCTTGTACGACTTGGCGTACTGCGACCAGCCGGGCAGGTCGCGGTCGAAGCGGACGCGCAGCGCGTGCCCGTCGCCGGCGGCCACCCGCTCCACGGCGGCGGCGTTGTCCGAGGGCCGCCAGCCGCCGGTGTCCGTCTCGAAGCCGGAGATCACCCGCTCGGCCACCGGCTTGGCGCCGAGTCGCACCCCGACGGTGGCGGGCGGCTTCCTGACGGCGAGCTCGGCCGGGTCGAAGCCGGGGATGACGTCCTTCCAGTCGGAGATCCCGATGATCTCCTTGGCGAACTCGGTCACCTCCAGCGACCGTTCGGTGTCGATCCCGGCGAACACCTCGTGCACCGGCTTGCGCTCGCCGGCGTTGGACGCGGCCTGGTGCTCCTCGTCCCACGTCCAGAGGCCGAGCCGGAGCCCGCCCTCCTGCTTGTGGTCGACGTGCCGGTGCAGGATGAAGGAGTCGATGCCGTCGGCGAAGGCCACCTTGTAGTAGGCGTACGCGTAGGCCGCGGCCTGGAGCCTGAGCTCCTCGTCGGAGTAGTCCTGCGAGTTCAGCCCCTGCTCGGAGAGGATCACCCGCCGCCGCTCGCCGCCGTACGTCAGGTGGTCCTGGGCGAGGTAGCGCGGCAGCAGCTCGATGTTCTTGAAAGTGATCCGCATCGTGTCGAAGCTGTCCGTGGCGGTCTTGTCGTTCCAGAACGCGGCGTTGAACAGGTTCTCCGGGTACGGGTGGTAGGCGATGTTCCAGTCGAAGTCGCCCTGGCGTTTGGTGAGCGCGTTGAGCCCGTCGACCACGTCGCGGCCCTTGTAGGTGTATTTCGGGTCGTCGTTGGCCGTGCCGGTCCAAAAGTGCGTCAGCGAGGTGTAGACGCGCGCGGCAGCGTCGGCCTTGCGCACGGCCTGCCAGGTCAGCCGCATCGCCCGGGTGTACTGCTCCAGGAAGACGTCCCGCTCCTGCGGGCCCATGTTGTACCAGAACTGCTGGGCGTCGATCTCGTTGCCGACGATCCAGCCCCATGCCCTTCCGTACCGGCCGTCGGCCCGGCTGTAGCGCTGGGCGAAGAACTCCATCGCGGCCGTGAAGTGCGCCTCGCCCTCGGCCGTCCTGGTGTTGAACGCGTAGACCGTGCCCTTGCCGAGCTCGGCCTCGGGGTGGATGAGGGTGCGGGCGGCGGAGTTGGGAGCGGTGCTGTTGTAGACGAGGACGATCAGGTTGACCAGCATCCCGTTGTCCGACAGCGGCTTGACCTGGGCGTCCAGCCCGGCGACGGCGCCGCGGTCGAAGTAGTAGGTCGTGCCCTGGGAGACGAACTCGATGGTGTTGCCTGGGTCGCCGGGCCCGGCCATCATGACCGAGTCGAGGGCGAGGTTGATGCCGGCGTGCTGGACGCCGATCTCCTCGGCGTCGTCGGACATCTGCACTTGCAGACCCTTTTTGCCCGACATTTCTGGGTATGGGGCTTGGCTGGTGGACGCGAAGCCCAGCCGGTCGGCGTAGTGCACCTCGCCCAGCGGCCCCTGCGCGCCCACCGCGAGGAACTTGTCGTAGAGCCGGTCCTGGTCCCCGTCCATGCGCGGCACCTCGACACGGAACTCTCCCGCCTCGACGGTCGCGACCGGCGTCTCCCCGGTGTGCGTGTCCTGCCACGTGTCGAGCGCGTACAGCTCGGCCGGCACGGACGCGGTGCCCGTGATGGTGACCGCGTTCTCGCCGACCTCGACGCCGGTCACCCCGCCGGTCATCTCGTCTGGGGTTGCCGCGTGCGCGGGCAGGCTCACGAACATGGCCGGTACGGCCAGCGCCAGGGCGATCAATAACCGCATTGTCAGCTACCTCCTACTTGGCCCAGTCCTCGTCGCCCCAGGCGTTCTTCTTGATTCCGGCCTCGATGCCCCGCTCCCACCACTTCGCCAGGTCGGTCAGCTCCTCCTCCAGCGAGCGCTCGCCCAGCAGGTAACCGTCGAACACGTCGCGGAACGAGGTGCCCTCGGGGCCGCCGGGCAGCGCGGTCACCCGGAACGGCCTGCCCCACTCGCCCTCCAGGAGCCCCGCGGTCTCGGCCGACGGCTCGACGCCCTCGACAGCGGGCAGGCCGCCGGTCGCGTCCAGCCACGGCTTGATCGCCGGCGAACTCATGTACTGCAGGAACTTGATCGCCGCCGCGTACTTCTCGTCCTTGACCGTCGACGGGATCATGTAGCTGGTGCCGCCGATCGACGCGCCGTAACGGGCGGGGGCGTCCGTCGACAGCGGCGTGGTGGCCTTGGTGATCGTCGGGAACGGCATCGTGCCGAGCGGGAACTTCGCGTCCGCCTTCAGCGCTTCGACGGCGAAGTCGGTGCCCCACGACATGGCCGCCTTGCCGGAGACGAAGTCGCGGTAGCCGACCGTCGCGCCGCCGTCGGCCACGCCCGTCCAGTTGGGCGTGCCGCAGTCGAAGAACTCCTTGTAGATCTTGAGCGACTCGGCCACCTCGGGCGTCCTGGTGGTGAGCGTGCCCTCCTTGATCACCTTGCTCATCGACTTCTCGGTCACGGTCGGCGCCCTGCCGGGCTCGCCGGCGGCGTCGAACTGGTTCCACTCGTCGTAGTACTTGTCGATGAGCTGGGTGCTGACCGCCTCCCACGTCCAGCCCGCGGCCAGACCGCCCTTGTCGAGCGCGACCGGGTCGAATCCGGCGTCCTTCAGCTTGGCGCAGGCGGACCTGAAGTCCTCCCAGGTGGCCGGCGGCTGCTCGATGCCCGCCTTGGCGAAGGCGTCCTTGTTGTAGAACAGGCCGATCGCGACCAGGTTGAACGGGATGTACTCCAGCTTGCCGCTCTCCTTGCTGAGGGCCTTGGAGACGCCGGGACCGTAGTACTCCTTCCTGAACACGTCGATCCAGCGCTGGTTGCCCGGCACGTACGGGTTGGGCTTCTGCAGCTCGGCGTCGAGCGCGTGCACCTCGTGCGCCTTGTGCGGCGGCTGGTTGAAGACCAGCTCGGGCGCGGTGCCGGCGGCGAGCTGGGTGGTGATCGTCTGGGAGAATCCGTCGAGGGGCAGCACCTGGGTCTTGACCTCGATGCCCGGCTCGCGCTTCTCGAAGGAGTCGACGAGCGCCTCCCAGGCCGGGCCGAAGCTGCTGCCGCTGGCGTTCCACTGGTTGGGGCCGGCCAGGGTGATGGTGACCCTGCCGCCGGCGCCGGTCGCCGACGTGTCGCCGGTGCCCAGCAGGCCGCAGCCGGTCAGCGCGAGCAGCAGGGCCGAGGCCGCCAGCCCGCGCTTGGGGGGTGTTCTCATGGGGAGCCGGTTCCTTTCTTGGTTGATACGTTTCAACGAACGGCGGCCCTCACCTGCCGGAGACGATGCCGCCCTGGATGCCGGCCAGGAACCACCTGGACAGGAACGTGAACAGCACCACCAGCGGAAGGCTGGCCAGAACATAGCCCGCGAACAGCGGACCCCACTGCTGCGCGTTCTGGTTGGCGAAGAACGCCAGCCCGGCGGGGATCGTCCGGTACGCATCGGTCTGCACCGTGAGCAGCGGCCAGAAGTAGTCGTTCCACACGCCCAGCACCGTCATCAGCGCCACGGTGCCGATGACGGGCCGGGACAGCGGCAGCATGAAGGTCAGGAACAACCGGGTCCCGCCCGCGCCGTCGACCCGGGCCGCCTCGAAGATCTCCTCAGGGATCTGCGCCATGTAGGTGCGCATGACGACGATCCCGAACACCGTGTTCGCGGTGACGTGCGGGACGATCAGCACCAGCCGGCTGTCCAGGATGCCCAGATCCCGCATCAGCACGAAGAGCGGGACCAGGCTGGTGATCGAGGGCACCATGAGCAGCGCCGCGATCAGCCCGAACAACGCGCCGCGACCGGGGAAGCGGAAGCGGGCGAAGACGAAAGCCGCGGCCGGGGCCAGCACCAGCGTGCCGGCGATGGCCAGCCCCGCCACCACGAACGAGGTGAACAGGTAAGGGCTCACCTGCTCCCAGGCCACCGCGTAGTTGTCCAGGTGCAACGGCCAGGCGGGCGACCAGTAGCCGGCGAAGAACTGCTCGTTGTCCTTGACCGAGGCCGCCAGCATGAACAGGTAGGGGAACAGCCCCGCGAACGCCAGCACCGCCAGCACGGCCCCCGCCACCAGGTCGGTCCTGCGCGTGCGGCTCATGCGTCCGCCTTCCTGCCCAGCGTCAGCGCGACCAGGCTCACCGCGAGGGTCAGCACGAACAGCACGGTGCCGAGCGCCGCCGCGTAACCCCAGCTCGTGTCCACGAAGGCCGAGTCGAGCATGCGCAGCACCGGCACCTGCGTGGCGTTGTCGGGCCCGCCCCCGGTCATGATGTGCGCCTGCATGCCGTACTGCAGCACCGAGATCACCGCCAGCACGAACAGCAGCTTGACGTCGCGGAACATCATCGGCAGGTCGATGGTCCAGAAGCGGCGCAGCCGGCCCGCTCCGTCGACCTCGGCGGCCTGGTAGATCTCCGCCGGCACGTTCTGCAGCGCCGACAGGAAGACGAGGAAGGGCAGGCTCGCCACCCACGGGAAGCCGATCGTCATCAGCGCGACGAGCGCGGTGTCGGGGTCGCCGATCCAGTTGCCCGCCAGCCCGTCCAGCCCCATCGCGCGCAGCGCGCTGTTGATGACGCCGTCGCGCGGGTCGTACATGAACTGCCACAGCAGCACGTTGACCACCGCGGGGAAGGCCAGCGGGAGGATGAGCAGCGTGCGGAACACGAAGCGCAGCCGCTCGCTCGACAGCGACATCACCAGCTCGGCCGCCAGCAGGGGGAACACCCACATGAGCGTCACCGCCCAGACGAAGATGATCCCGATGTTGCGGAACGAGGCCCACCACAGGTCGTCGCCGAGCATCGTCAGATAGTTCTCGAAGCCGACGAAGGGCGACTCGAAGCCCGGCCGCCACTCGAAGAGCGAGTGGACCATGCCGTTCAGCGCCGGATAGTACGCGAACGCCGCGAGCAGGGCGAACGTGGGGAGGAGGACGAGGTAGACGCCCCACGGGGGCCGGCGGCGCACCTTTGTACTGGTCACGATCGAACTGCCTCTCAGCTCGCCGTGTCCTGCGCCCGGAACGCGTACGAGCCCGAGCCGACCCGGTAGACCGCTCCCCCGCCGTCCAGCCGGTCGAAGGTCACGCACTCCGCCTGGCCGGCCGGCACGCCGCCCTCGGTCACCCGCTCGGGCGGCGCGGGCACGTGCACCTCGGCGCGGGTGTTGGGCGGGACGACGACGTCCAGCGCGAAGCGGTCGCCCTCCAGCCGCCAGGCGACCTCCACCCGGCCGTGCCGGGTGCGGTGCGCGGTCGTCGCCCAGGTGATCCCGCCGCCGGGCCGCGGCCGCACCACGACGTCGGCGTAGCCGGGCGACCCCGGGGCGAGCCCGCCGACCGTCCGGTACATCCAGTCGCCGACGGCGCCGTACGCGTAGTGGTTGAAGGAGTTCATGCCCGGGTCCTGCAACCCCCGGTGGTGGCTCCATGAGTCCCAGCGCTCCCACATGGTCGTCGCCCCGCCGTGGACGACCGGGTAGAGCCAGGACGGGAAGGTGTCCTGCGCCAGCAGCCGGTAGGCCACGTCCAGCCGCCCTGTCGACGTGAGCGCGTCCAGCAGGAACGGCGTGCCGAGGAATCCCGTCGACAGGTGGCCGCCGCGGGCCTCGATGTCGCCGGCCAGCCGGGCGGCCGCCCTGGGCAGCTCGTGCTCCTCGAACAGCCCTGCCGTGACGGCCAGCACGTAGGCGGTCTGCGTGCCCTCCGCCAGCACGCCGGGGCCCTCGACGAAGGCCGCGCGGAACGCCTCCCGTACGCGGCCGTACAGCTCCAGGCAGGCTTGCTCGTCCGCGTCGCGGCCGAGCGCGGCGGCGAGCCCGGCGAGCTGCCGGGCGGACAGCGCGAAGATCGCGGTGCCGACGAGCCGTCTGGACGTCTCGGCGCCGATCGACAGCCAGTCGCCGAACCCCTCCTCCGGGAAGATCCCGCCGTCGGAGCGTTTGTCCAGGTACGCCAGCCAGCGCGTCATCGGCTCGAAGCAGGCCGCCACCACACCCGTGTCGCCACGCAGCCGGTGCAGCGCCCACGGCAGCATCACCAGCGCGTCGCCCCAGCCGGGCGAGCCCGCCTCCTTGGCGGCGGGCGACAGCCCGCGACCGGACAGCACGTCGGGCACCACGTGCGTGACGGCGCCGTCGTCGCCCTGCGCGGCCACCACGTCGTCCAGCCAGCTGCGCAGGAACCGGGCGACGTCGTAGTTGAACAGCGCCGTGGGCGCGAACGCCCAGATGTCGCCCGTCCAGCCGAGCCGCTCGTCACGCTGCGGGCAGTCGGTGGGGACCGCCAGGAAGTTACCCCGCTGCCCCCACACTATGTTGCGCTGCAGCCGGTCGAGCCGCTCGTCGGAGCAGGTGAACTCGCCGGCCGGCTCCATCGCGGCATGGGCGACCCTGGCCGTGATCCGCTCCGGGGCCGCGCGCAGCCCCGACACCTCGACGTAGCGGAAGCCGTGGAAGGTGAAGCGCGGCTCGAACGTCTCGGTCCCGTCTCCGCTCGGCAGGAACTCGTCCATCGCGCGGGCCGAGCGCAGGTTGGCCAGGTGCGGCCCGCCCTCGTGGTCGAGGACCTCGGCGTGGCGCAGCACCACCGGGCGGTCCCGGCCGGCGCGGCCGGTGAGCCGGACCCAGCCGACCAGGTTCTGCCCGAAGTCGGCGATCCACCGGCCGGGGCTCCGCTCCCACACCGCGACCGGCTCCAGCTCCTCGTGCACCCGGATCGGCGGCGCGACGGCGGCGGTCAACCGGCCGGCGGGCGGGCTCACGCGCACAGCGGGCGCCCAGCGGGAGTCGTCGAACCCGGCCTCCGTCCAGCCGAGCGGCTCCGCGGCGAGGTCCTGCCGCTCGCCGTTCTGCAGGTCGGCGTAGCGGATCGCGCCGGTAGCCGCCCGCCACCCGGGGTCCGTGCACAGCCGGGTCACGCTGCCGTCGTCGTGCAGGATCTCCAGCTCGGCGCGGAAGGCCGGCCTGCGGCCGTACTGGAAGGGGCCGAACCAGCTGATGTGGCCGGCGTACCAGCCGTCGGCCAGGATCGCGCCGATCGCGTTGCGCCCCTCCGACAGCAGCTCTGTGACGTCATAGGTCTGGTACGTGATCCGGTGGCGGTAGTCGGTCCAGCCGGGCGCCAGGTGGTCGGCGCCCACCCGGCTGCCGTTCACGTGCACCTCGTAGACGCCGAGCGCGGTGGCGTAGAGCCTGGCCCTGCGCACCGGCGACGGCACGTCGAACTCGCGCCGCAGGTAGGGGCTGGGCCGGTCGGTGATCGGCTCGCGGCCGTGCGGCGGGTCGCCGTGCAGGCCCACCTCCTCTGCCAGCGACCACGCCGAGTCGTCGAAGCCGGGCTGCTCGAACCCGTCGCCTGGTGAATCGTCGGCCCGCCACCTGCCGCCGGACGTGACGGTCACCCCGCCCGCCGCCGCCACGGGCACGAGCTGCGCCAGCACCGGCCGCCCCTCGACCACGACCTCCAGCCGCACGCACAGCCCGGACCCGCCGGCTCTGATCGCCAGCACGTTCTCGCCCGAGGCCACCAGGTCACCCGCGTCGGCCACGAACGCGCCGTCCCGCGTCTCGCCGGCGACCGGCACGCCGTTGACGTACGCCCTCACCTCGGAGCCGCCGCCTATCACCAGCCACGCCGACAGCGGCCGCGCCCCGCCCGGCACCTCGAACCGCGTGCGGAACGCCCCGACCGGCGAAGGGGACGGCCCGAGCCGGCCGGCGGCCCACATGCGCGGCACGTTCTCCAGCGACGGCAACCGCTCCGAGCCGGGCACCACGGGCGTGCCGATCCAGCCCGCCGTCCAGCCGGCGGCGTCGCCGAGCCCGGTCTCGAACCAGCGGGCGGGACCCCACTCCGACCACGTGCCGCTCTCGTCGGCCACCTTGACGCGCCACCCGTAGCGGGTCCGCGGCCGCAGCTCCGCCCCGCCGTACGGGATGTCGTACGTGGCAGCCGAGGTCACGGCATCGCTGTCCCAGACCAGCTCGGCCCTCTCGCCGGCCGGATCGCCCTCCCGCGCCACGATCACCCGGTACGCGCTCTGCGCGCGCCCGCGCCCGTCACCGGTGATCTGCCACGAGAACAGTGGAGCGCTCGTGTCCAGGCCCAGGGGCTCGGCCAGCCCTTCGACCCGGGGATCGGTCACGGCCAGCTGCATGCAAGGGCTCCCAACTATTTGAAACATTTCAATCCCGCGCACCGTAAGCAGGTGGAGGTACTCGCGTCAATGCCTGCCCCGATACCTGATGCGTTGACGTCACACAGATGAAACATTTCAATGGCTACACTGGGTGCTCCTGACAGGTGACCAGAAGGGCTGTCCGCCGGTGACCGACATCCACAAGCCGGCCGAGCGCCGCCGGCTCAGCATGGTCGACGTCGCCGCCCACGCCGGCGTGTCCGTGGGAACGGTCTCCAACGTGCTCAACCGGCCTGAGCTGGTCGCCAAGCCGACGCTGCGCCGGGTGCGCGCCTCCATCAAGGCGCTGGGGTTCGTGCCCAACGCTCCCGCCCGGCAGCTGCGCGGCGGTGCGAGCCGGTCCGTGGGCGTCATGGTGCGCGACATCGGCAACCCGTTCTTCACCGAGGTGCTGCCCGGCATCGAGACCAGGCTGTCGCAGGAGGAGTTGCTGCTCGTGCTCTGCAGTTCCAGCGACTCGGTCGAGAAAGAGGCCTACTACCTGCAGATCCTGGAGCAGCACCGGGTGCCCGGCATCCTCATCACGCCCGCGGGCGACGACATCTCCCACCTGGTGGAGCTGCGCCGGCGCGGCATCGGCATGGTGCTGCTCGACCGGCCGGGCGCCGACTCCCAGCTCTGCGCCGTCGCGGTCGACAACGTCAGGGGCGGCGAGCTGGCCGGCGCCCATCTGCTTTCGCTCGGCCACCGGCGCATCGGGTTCCTCAACGGGCCGCCGATCGTGCGCCAGTGCGCCGACCGGCGCAAAGGGCTGGACAACGCGGTGCGCGCGGCCGGGCTCGACCCCGGCGAGGTGGTCACCGAGGTCACCCTGCCCGCGCTCACCCCGCGCGAGGGCGAGGCCGCGCTGGAGCGGCTGCCCCTGCGCGAGGGGCCGACGGCGCTGTTCTGCGTCAACGACACGGTGGCGCTGGGCGCGCTGCGCGGGCTGGAGCAGCGCGGCATCAGCGTCCCGCACGACATGGCGGTCATGGGTTATGACGACGTGGAGTTCGCGGCCGCGCTGTCACCGTCGCTGACCTCCATCCGCCAGCCGAAGCACCAGCTCGGTCACGCCGCCGCGGAGCTGCTGCTCACCGACTCCAGGGGCGACGCGGGCCACTGGCACCAAGAGATCGTCTTCCAGCCGGAGCTCATCATCAGAGCGTCGACCGGCGCCTCCCTGTCCCGGCCGGGCCAGTAGGCGGTGTCCGGCATCGTCGTGCGGCGGGTTGTTCCACGACGAAGGCCGGCCCCGAGCGGTGCGCTCCGAGCCGGCCGCCGTGCTGTCTGAAGCGGCGCAGCCGCCCATGGATACGCGGCCTCGGCGGCGCCCCAGTACGCTTCCCCGTCAAGGACGACGGAGGGCGCCGGTGACGTGGCGTCTGCACCTGTCGCAGGACAAGTTCGTGACTCCTCCGCTCCCTGAAGGAAGCGGCTTCTCGCCCCGCTTACGCCGGAGACGACGGCGCGGCCGCGTACGCCGGCGGCGGCACGATGCGGCTGAACCCGATGGAGACCCTGAAGGCCCGCTGGTGCGCCCCCGACGACCTGCCGAAGGGCCTGCTGGCTTCGGCACCGGCGGCTGATCGAAGCGTCACCCCCGTAGGGGAGGCGGCGACTCCGCGATCACGCCGCGCCGTCACCGCGTGCGCCTGTCGCGTCCCCGTCGAGCGTGTCCCTCCTCCGAAGGGCCCGCCGGACGGCGAGCCCGACGCCGCTCGCGGCCAGGATCCCGGCGGCCATGACGGGCACCCAGTCCCCCAGCCGGACGTACGGTGTGACCTCCAGAGAAAGCGGCACGTCGATCACGAAGGCGCCCCGGTACCCGGGGCCGTACCAGGCCAGCGGCCTGCCCCGGGCGTCGAACGCGGCCGAGGTCCCGTCGGCTTCCACGAGCACGGCCGGACGGCCGGATTCGACCGCGCGCACGGCTTCGAGGCCGGCCTGCTGCGCGTGCGCCCAGCTGCCGTGAAACGTCGTGAGCGAGCCCTGCACGAGCGTGAGGTCCACGCCCATGACGGCCAGCCGGCGCCGCATGTCGGGAAAGGCGGACTCGTAGGAGATGAGCGGGCCGACCCGGTGACCTGCGACGTCCAGGACGGTGAGCCGGCCGCCGGTGAGCCGGTCCTCCGTGGCCGCGTCGGTGTGATCGGCCAGCCAGCCGAGCAGCGGCCGCAGCGGGATGTACTCGCCGAACGGCACCAGCCGCTGCTTGACATACCTGTTCACTACGCCATCCGGGGTGTACTGGTACGTCGTCTTGGTGATCTGCCCGGACGAGTCCCTGGCGTCCACGTTGACCAGCAGATCGCTGCCCACCTCGGCGGCGGCCGTCCGCAGCCGGCGATCCACGTCGGGCCGCCGCGCCGGGTCGAACGCGACGCTGCTCTGCCCCCAGACGACGACGTCGTGATCGCGGCCGGCGAGCTCGCGGGTCAGGCGCAGATTGGCGGCCAGGCGCCGGGCCGGGCCGGGCACATCGCCTGTCTGCACACCGGCAACGCGCATGGTGCCCGTCACGGCGGGCTCCGGCCGTACGAGCCCGTAGCCGACGGCGAGCACGGCCAGCGCGACGGCGGCGCCCGCGCCCACCAGCCGGGTTCGCGGCCCGGAGCCGGGCAGCACGGCGGCGGAGAGCCCGGCGTTGACAGCGACCAGCACGAAGCTCAGCAGCCACACGCCGCCGAGCGCGGCCGGCGCGAGGACGGACGGCACGCGCCACTGACTCGAGCCGAGCACCCCCCACGCACCGGCCAGATGTTCCCACGAACGCAGGACCTCGACGACCACCCAGGTGGAGGGCAACACCAGCAGCGCCGCGACGACCCGGGCCACGGAGACCCGGCGGAGCAGGCCGTACGCGACAAGCCCGAACGGCACCCAGGACAGGCCCGCGATCCCCAGCACGAGCGGCGCGAACACCCCCAGGGAGTGGAGCACCCAGTGGTTCAGGACCGCGAAGAAGCCCACGGCCGCGAACCAGCCGCGCCATGCCGCTTCGACGTACGATCCCGCCCTCGCGGCGAGGACGACGAGCGGAACCAGCCCGGCCCACGCCCACCACCAGGCGCCGACGGAGGGAAACGCCGCCGCCAGGCAGGCCCCCGCCGCCAGGGCGAGGACACGCCCGCGCAGACGGACCGCCCGGGTGGCCCTCGCGAGAAGGGCGGACCTGGCCTGCACAGGAGCCCTCTACCCTCCTGCCGGATCGCCTCACCACCTGGCCGGCGGGCATTGGATCCCGCGAAGCCTGCGGGATAGGGTGTCGTCCGGTGGTTTGCGCCACTTCATCTCCGAGGATCCTCGTCGAGGCGTCGCCCATCCGGGCTTGAGGATCGGGCCGGCTCGCCGGTCGCGTCTCCCGACTTGTGGGAGGTGCGTGCCCGATGAGCATTCGTACGGTCGTCACCGTGGTGGCGGCAGGTGGAGCGGCCAGTATGGCCTTGGGGGAATTCGTCCCGTTCCTGACCTCTGTGAGCGTGGAGTTCGATCTGTCGCTCACCGCCGTGGGCCTGCTGTCCTCGGCCATCACGCTGGTCGCCGGGCTCACCTGCCTGCCGCTGGGGTTATGGGTTGATCGCTACCCGCTGCGCGGGGTCTTCGTGGCCGGTCTGGTGGCTCTGGCGGTGGCGGGGCTGGCGGCGCCGTTCGCCGGAGGGGCGGCGGCGCTGTTCGCCTTGCGGGCCATCCAGGCCGCCGGCTACGCGCTCGTGGTGATCACAGGGCCGAGCCTGCTGGCTCGCTTGCTGGAGGGCAGGTCACGGCAGACGGCCCTGGCGCTGTGGGGGCTGTGCGTCCCGTCCGGGCTGGCGCTGGCCGGCGCCGGCGGCGGGCTGGTCCCCGGCTGGCGCGCCGAGGTCGCGGGAGTGGGCGCGATCACCGTGGTGGTGGCTGCGCTGGCCTGGACGTTGCCGCGCGACGCCCGCCCCGGCCGGAAGGTCGGTTCCTGCGCCGCCCGGACGAACGGCCGGGGCAGCGACCAGGAAGCCCGCCGAGAGGACGGCCGGGTCGGCTCGCGTCGCGGACCGGGCACGACGTGGCCGGTGGCCGCCCTTGCGGCAGGGTTCGCGATGATCGCACTGGTGGGGGTCAGCGTGGTGACCGTGCTCCCGGCGTATCTGACGGCCGAGCTGGGCGTGCCGGGGTCGCAGGCGAGCCCGCTGGCCGGGCTGGTGTCCGCGGCCAGCGTGCTGGGCAGCCTGGCGGCCGGAGCGGCACTGCGCGCGGGGACCCGGCCGGGGCCGCTGATCATCGCGGCCCTGCTCATGATGCCCCTGACGGCCGGGGTCTTCCTGCAGGCTCCGGTGGCGGTGGCGACCGTCTGTGCGGCGGGGGTCCTGGCGGTCAACGGGCTGGCCGTCTCGGCGGTGTTCGCGGCGCTTCCCGCGGTGACCGGCGATCGTATCGCCTGGGGGGTCGGGGCGGTGACGCAGGCGGGTAGCTTGGGCACGCTGCTCGGAGCTCCGACGTACCTGTGGGTCGTCGAGATGGGCGGCTGGAGCTGGGTGACGGGGTTGACGTCGGTGATCGTGACCGGCGGAGTCTGTTGCGCCACGGCGGCCCTCGGCGACCGGCTGCGGTAGCCCTACCCACGCGGGACGCCCGTGATCCGCCGGAGCGTCCCGCGTGGGCATACGATTCGGCTTCTGCCGTCGAGACGTCGTATGGGCGTACGTCCCGATCGTCTTGTTCAGTGAGGGTTCGCGCTGCGGCGAGGTCGCCGGAACCCGCCACCCGACGAAGTTTCGAGGAGGACACGCGTGAAGTACGTGCTGATGTTCGTGGAGACCGAGGAGTTCGCCAAGCAGTTGGAGGACATGGGCGAGGGGGAGCGGCAGGCCGCCTTCGAGGCGGTGGGCCGCTGGTTCGCCGAGCACGCCGGAAAGATCACCCACCACACCCACCTGGCGCCGGTGCACACCGCGACGACGGTGCGGCTCGGCCCCGGTGAGCCGGTGGTCACGGACGGGCCGTTCGTGGAGGGCAAGGAGGTGGTCAGCGGGTTCGCCGAGGTCGAGGTGGCCGACCTGGACGAGGCGCTGGAGCTGGTCCGCTCGTGGCCGGCCTGCCCGATCGTGGAGATCCGCCCGATCTCGTGAGCGGGCGTTCGCCCGCGACCGCGCGGCCGGAGATCGGCCGCGCGGTCCTCCTCGCGGTCACTCGTGCTCTGCTGGAGGAGGGTCTTGGCCTGCGTGCGGAGCCGTTGGGTGTCGGGATTGTCGGGCAGGCGGTGGATGGGCACGTCGCCTCGGAGGCTCGCGCAGGTCCGCGACCGGTCGGTTGCCCTGGACACGATGGCCTTTCTCCAAGGCGAGGGAAATTTGCCCCCAACCTCATCCCCCTACATGCCGTTACGTCCCTTTATGTCGTGATTACCCGATCGGCGAGGGAAGCAACATCACCATCCACACGGAAACCAGAGCTCAGAGGGAGGGTTCTCGATGACCTACCACCATGCGCGGCAGGTGACCGGCTGGGTCGGCTGGATCTGGTTCGGCGGCATGATGATGGTCCTGGCCGGACTGTTCAACATCATCACCGGTCTGTCCGCCGTCCTCGCCAACCGGATCTACGTGCAGACGCCCAACCGGCTGCTGCTCTTCGACGTCACCACCTGGGGCTGGCTCCATCTCTTCCTGGGCGTGCTCGTCCTGGCCACGGGCATCGCCGTCACCGTCGGCCAGAGCTGGGCCCGAGTGGTCGGCGTCATCCTGGTGATGCTGAACGCCCTCACACAACTGACCTGGATCGCCGTCAACCCCTGGTGGTCGCTGGCCGTCATCGCGGTCGACGTCCTCGTGCTGTACGCGCTCATCGTCCACGGCAGCGAAGCCCAGGCCGACCGGCCGTGAGGATGCGGTCAGGCGGAGCCCCTCGCCCGGCACTGGCTGATCACTGAGGTGAACGGTTGTGGAAGGTGACCTCCGGGTTGGCGGCGGACGGGCCGTCCAGCAGCGGCCGGTGCCTGCCGCGCAGATGCCGGTCGAAGAAGGCGCCCACGTACGCCGTGGTGATCTCGCCCGAACGTTTGCCCGGCAGCGGCGCTGAGGGGTCGGTCATCCCGACCTGGCCGCCCAGGACGGGCAGGTCGATGAAGGTGAAATGGCCGGAACCGGCCACGGTCAGCCAGCGTTTCCAGCCGTCCAGCCGCCGCCAGTCCCGAGGCCAGCTCGTGTCGTCGCCGCCGGGCGAGTGGGCCTCGGTGCCGAGCATGAGGAACGGCCGTTCGCCGAGGCCGGCCTTCGGCACCGGCGCGAAGAACGTGCCGTCCATGTTCGCCCCGGCGCGGACGCGGCGGTCCCGGGCCATGACGCTCGCCGCGGCGTTGCCGCCGAGCGAGTGGCCGGCGGCGCCGATCCGCCGCGGGTCGATCATCTTCGAGCGCTTCCAGGCCGTGCGGGTCAGCTCGTCGATGACGAAGGACAGGTCCGCCGCCCGGCCGGCGGCGGCCTTGGCGAGCAGCTTCTTGCTCACCGCGTCGGAGGGTGCGCTCTCCACCTTCTCGCACGCGACGCAGGTGAGCATGCGTCCGCCAGGAAAGCTGGTGCCGTACGACTCGTAGGCGTGGTCCACGAGCGCGACGACGTACCCCTTCGAGGCGAGCTCCTCGGCGAGCGTGGTCAGGGTGGCGCGGTTGAGCGTGAAGCCCGGGGAGAGCACCACCAGGGGGTGGCGGCCGCCGGCGGGGGCGGCGCCGGCGCGGGCGTTCGTACGGACCCCGGCGAGCAGTTCCGCCTCGAAGCGGGTGTCGAGCTTCTGGCCCTTGAGCAGGAGACGGGCCTCGCCGATGGTCATGTACGGGGCGGCGCTCCCGCCGCCGCGGGCCGGGTAGTACACCGACACCATCAGCTCCCGCGCGCCCGCCTCGGGCTTCCACGGGTCGCGGCGCTCGCGGTCGACGAGGTGCAGGACGTCGCGGCCGACCTTGTGGCGACCGGTGGGGGCGGGGATGGCGATGCGGGCCGGGGAACCGTCCGCGGCGGCCGCCGCGGCGGGCGGCGGCGCCGACAGCGGCAGGGTCAGGGTGAGCACGGCGGCCGCGGAGACGCGGATGGCACTGATCATGCGTAGCAGCGTAGGAAGAGCGGCGCCCTGCCCGGCATGCCCGAAAGACCAGCCTCATCCCTGACTTTCGTCAGGGGTGACGCGGTCAGCGCCGTAGCCGTACAGGAAGACGTGGACGCCGGAGGCGATCATCTGGTCGGCCTCCCGCCGGCTGGGGGTGGGAGCGTGGTGGGACGGACCGGCGGCTGAGATGAGCACCATGAGCTGGACGGCCGCACGCTCGGGGTCGTCCGCATGGAGCAGGCCCCTGGCCGTCCACTGCCGCAGGTGCTCGGCGAGCCGGCGCAGGACGCGCCGGGGACCGAGCTCCTGCCAGGCGTCGATGGCGGCCTGGGGGATGTGCCCGGCCTCGGCGTTGACCTGGCGGACGAGCGCGAAGTGCTCCGCGTGCTCGGTGGCCATCGGGGCGGTGAGGGCTCGGCCGAACTCCACGAGATCGGCCTCCAGATCGGTGATCCTGTGCAGGTGCCGGTCGATGACGGCGATCTGGGCGTCGGCCGCCCGGCCCGCGCTTTCCTTGATGACGGTCTGGAAGAGCTCGGCCTTGTCGGTGAAGTGGTTGTAGATCGTCCGCGTGGACACCCCGGCCGCCGCCGCGATCGCGTCGATGCCGGCACGGGTGTAGCCGTCGCGGGCGAACACGGTCAGAGCGCCCGCGACGATGGCCCTGCGTTTGTCGGCCAGGCCTCCGTGGGGGCGACGTTTCGCCCTGTTATCGCTGGTCATTTCACCTCAATTACAGTCATCGTTTTACATGTTGCCATACACGTTGTACTTTACCCTGCATAAGGCACCGACAGGAGAGACCCATGATCAGAATTGGCATCATCGTCGGCAGCACCCGCCCGCACCGCAGGACGGCCGTCGCGGCCCAGTGGGTCGCCGAGGTCGCCGCGCGACACACCGCCGTCACGGCGGGCCAGGCCTCATTCGACGTCGTCGATCTGGCCGAGCACGGGCTGCCCCTGCTGGACGAGCCCGTGCCCGCGATGTTCGGCGACTATCGCCACCCGCACACCCGGCGCTGGGCGCGGACCATCGCGTCCCTGGACGGATTCGTCTTCGTCACGCCGGAGTACAACCACGGCACGCCCGCCGCGCTGAAGAACGCGATCGACTACCTGTTCGCCGAATGGAGCAACAAGGCGGCCGGGTTCGTCAGCCACGGCGTGCACGGCGGCACCCGAGCCGTGGAGCACCTCCGGCTGTCCATGACCGAGCTCCAGGTCGCCAACGTCCGCACCCAGGTCGCGCTGTCGGCGTTCACCGACTTCGAACTCACCGGCCCCACCGACCCGGGCGTGATCACCCCCGGCCCCCACCAGGAGGAGACCCTCGTCGAACTGCTCGACGAAGTCATCAGCTGGTCACGGGCACTCAGGCCGCTGCGCGCGGACACCCCGCAGGAGGCACTCCGCTGACGCCGGGCGGTCAGGGGCGCGGCGAAGGGGTCGCCGGTGCCTGCGTCACCTGGGGTCTCGCGATCTTCCGCCCGCCGGCCCGCACGTCCAGCGGGCCGAGGACGCCGAACCAGAGATCAGCCACCGGTTGCCACCCCGCGAGAAGTTCACATCAAGCGAAGTTCCATGTTACCGACCGATAGCACACTGAGTCAGGACATTTGCCTACACCGACGACACGACCGCTCGGAATCGGGCGCCCGGCGCCGCGGGCGCGGGCGGCACCCCCGGTCAGCCTGACGGCACGAGGCGGCGTTCGGCGCGCAGCCCGAGCAGGGCCAGCAGCAGCGCCATGAGCACGGCGCAGCCGACCAGACCCACGCGGTCGAAGGTGGTCGTGGCCATGACGGCGGCGCCGAACAGGGTGTGGGACACCAGCGCCCCTCCGGCCAGCCAGACCCGGTGCGTGTCCGTCCAGCCCGCGCCGGACCAGCGATGGAGCAGCACGACGGCGGCGACGGCGACGGCGGCGGCCGGGATCATCCCCAGGACCGCCCACCAGCCCCTGCCACCGACCGCCGGGACGATCGGGATGAGCAGGCCGAGAAAGGCGACGGTGGCGAGCGCGGCCAGCAGGCCCACGACGGCGGGCTTCGGCGCCCTCGCGCCGGCCGGGGGCGCCGGCGTACGGCCGGGAAGCACCTTCAGGGCGAGTACGGAGAGCACCACGCCCGCCACGACGAACGCGGCCAGCGCCGGCAGCGGCGCCTGGTAGCCCGGATCCATGACCGGCGGGATGAGCACCCGCAACATGGCCACACCGAGGAGCGCGACGACGCCGACGCCGATCAGTCCGCCCCGCCGCAGGTAGGGGCGGTCGCGGTGGGCCGGGTGCAGGAGATCCGTGAGCATGATCGGGATCAGCACGCTGAACACGGCGTGGTAGCCGATCTGCGACTCCCAGTAGGTCGTGTTGAGGCCGAACACGCGCGGCCCCCACTCGGCGGCGTGGTAGAGGTTGGGGCTGGTCAGCGCCTGCAGCCCGATGCCGTCCTCGGCGAGTTCGTACACCAGGGCGAGGACGAGCAGGCTCGGCCAGCCGCCGCCGGTGCGGCGCACCGCCTCCCTGATCAGCAGCACGCCCGCGCCGTACATCGGCACCAGGAGCGGCAGCAGCCAGATCATGCTCAGCGGAAGCGCGCCGAACGTCATCTCCGCGCAGATCGGCGCCAGCGCGACCAGTGTCCACGCGGCTCTCTTGCGCCCCTTCGTTCCCGTTCTTGTCATGACATGGCTCCCGCCCTTGAATGATTACTTGGATGGGTAAAAAGTAACTCAGTCAAGTAAAATTGGCAAAGTCGCGGTGCGATCGGCAGGCCCTGAGGGCATCGGCGGGGCGAGGAAGAGCACCAGCCCGGACATATGCCGATAACGGCGCTCCCGTACGATGATCAGTCCAGCCCCAGGTCGATGAAGGCGTGAGATTCCATGCGTGACGGCGATCAGGCCACAGGATGGGACGAGACGCACCCGGAAGCGTCCAAGATCGCCGAGGAGGCCGTCCTGGCCGGGCTCGGCCGCGAGCCATGACGGCCGGACAGGTGAGGCTGGAACGGCTGACCGGCGAGCAGGCGCGGGCCCGTGCCGCCGAGCTGATGGACATCTACGGCGTCGCCTTCAGCGAACCGCCGTGGAACGAGGACGGATCCGGCGTCGCGGACTTCGCCCGGCGCCTGGCCACCGACACCGAACGTCCGGGGTTCGTCGCGGTGCTGGCCGTACAGGACGGCAGGCCGATGGGCTTCGGCACGGCGTGGCCCACGCGCGGCCCCTTCCCCGCCGGCCGCGCGTACGACAGGGTGCGCGCCGAGCTCGGCGACCAGGCCGAACGGCGTCTGGTCGGCGCTTTGGAGGTCGACGAGCTGGCGGTCGGCCCGCACGCGCGCGGACGAGGACTGGCCGGCCGGATCCTCGACCTGCTGTGCGAGGGCGCGGAGCGCTGCTGGTTGCTGACCTCGCCCCAGGCCTCCGGCGCGATCAGGGTGTACGAACGACTCGGCTGGGAGCGCCTGACCGGCCCGGAGGCGAAGGTGGCGGTGTTCGCGAGAGAACGGCGAGCCGGAGATATATAAGCAGATGATATAAAAGGCTTATGGATTCCGCACCCATGAGCCACCTGGAGCTGGCCGCCGGGCTCGGTCGGGTCAGGACGATGATGCGCCTGATCGACGTGCCCAGAGATCTGTCGATCACCGCGCTGTCCACGCTGGCCAACCTCGAACGCCTGGGCGCTCGCCGCCTCACCGACCTGGCCGCGCTCGAAGGCGTCACCCAGCCCGCCATGACCCAGCTCGTCTCCCGGCTGGAGCGCGAGGCGCTGGCCGAGCGGCGGGCCGACCCCGCGGACGGGCGGGTCGTGGTCGTCGCCATCACCGAGCACGGGCGGGCCGAGCTGGCCAGGCGGCGGGGCACGCAGGCCAAGCGGCTGGCCGAGCTGCTCGCCGAGCTCTCGGAAGCCGACCGCGCCGCCATCGCCGCCGCCCTGCCCGCCCTCGAACGGCTCACCACCCGCGCCCTCGGCGCCACACCGCCGGCCCAGGGAGCGGCCGGATGACGCAGGCCACCGCGGCGGGCAGCCCGTTCCGCCAGCCCAGGGCCGTGTGGGCGGTGGCGTTCGCGTGCGTCATCTCCTTCACGCCCTCGCCGTCCCCGGCACCCACGAGTGGCGGCCGGTGAAGCCCAGACGGTGAATTCCTTGCAGGCCTCGACGTTCAGGCAGTCGGTGAGCGCCCGGCGGTAGTAGTCGGCCTGGGTGTGGGCCCAGCGGAAGGCGTCGGCGATGTAGCCGGGGCCGAGGTTCGTCAGCCAGATGTTCTGCCGCAGGCTGCCGTCCTCCTCCACCACCTCGTCTGCAGCCCTTCGTCAACACCCTGTCCACGCCGGGCACACCGCGCTCTTCACCCCATACGGAGAAATATTGATCTTTGCGGTGATACGGGTGAGGCGTGAGGTTACGGCGTTGCTGTCTGTTCTTAATGGTGCACCGATGCTACGGTTTGTCCCCAGCCTGCTACGCGATCAGTCGCGAGGCGGCAACACAGCGTTCCCCCGCGGGAACACCTGGTTCGACTCGCTCGCCTGGCCGTCACGGCCTTGAGGACCACCGATGTCAGCACTTGCCCCTCCCCCCGCTCCGCGAACGTTCACCCCGCGGCACCACGCCGCCCTCGCGTTACTCGGGGGACTGGTCGTCACGGTGCCGGCCTGGCTCTGGGTGCTCTCGCTGGCCCCTTCCGGCGCCACGGGACTCGTGGCGGCCGTCGGCGGAGTGGCGGCGGTCCTGCTGTCCTGCGCCGCCGCCGCGCTCGCTCACCAGCAGGCGGCCACCCGCGCGCTCCGCGAGCAGGCGGACCGGGACGGCCGGCGGGTCGCCCTGCTGGAGCGGGAGGCCCTGCGACTGACCGAGAAGACCCTGCCGGAGCTCGGCGGCCAGGTACGCGAGGGCGTGCCCACGGTCGACGCGCTCGCCAAGGTGGCGCAACCGTCCGACGACCTGCTCCAGCGGCTGGTCAAGGCGGCCGGCCACGAACTCGACCTGCTCGCCCGCGAGGCCGCCGCCGCCCGCGCGGCAGGCGCGTCGCTGGAGGCCGAGGTCGTCAGGCTGGCCGACGAGGCGCTGCCCGAGCTGGTCAAACGGGTACAGACGGGCCACCAGCCGGTGGACGCCGCCCTGAAGGAGGTGCGCCAGCCGGTGCACGGCCCGCTGCGCGGGCTGCTGAGCGAGACGGCGCGGCAGATCGGCGAGGGCGAGCGTAAGGGCACGGCGGCGATGCGTGCCTGCGCCGGCGCCGCCGCCCGCGTCCAGGCCCAGGCGACCAGCCTGCTGGCCCGGCTGCGCGAGCTGGAGGAACGGTACGGCGACCAGGAGGACGTCTTCGCCGACCTGCTCGACCTGGACCACCGGGTCTCCCAGATGGGTCGGCTGGCCGACAACATCGCCCTGCTGAGCGGCGGCCGTTCCGGACGCAGGTGGACCAGGCCGATCACGATGGAGAGCGTGCTGCGCGGCGCCATGGGCCGCATCGGCGCCTACCGGCGCGTCCGGCTCCACTCGACCAGCACGGTCGCGGTCGCCGGGTACGCCGCCGAGGGCGTGATGCACGCGCTGGCCGAGCTGATGGACAACGCGGCCGCCTTCTCCGCCCACGGCACCGAGGTCCACGTCTACGTCGAGGAAGAGGACAACGGCGTCGTGGTCACCATCGAGGACAGCGGCCTCGGCATGCGTTCCCGGGAGCGGCACCGCGCGGCCAAGCTGGTGTCCGAGCCGCTCGACCTGCGCATGTTGTCGGGCACCAGGCTGGGCCTGGCCGTGGTGGGCCGCCTGGTCGACAAATATGGTCTGATGGTCAGCTTCCGGCCGTCGGCCAGAGGCGGCACCGGCGTCGTGGTGCTGATCCCGCGCCGCCTGATCACCCGGCCGCGCCCGGACGACGAGCCGCCGGGCGTCGCGCCGGGCGTCGAGCCTGCCGCGGGGCCCGCCGAGTCCGCCCCCGCGCCGCCGGCGCCCGAACCGGATGACGAGACCCAGGGTCCGCTGCCCAAGCGGCGCCGCGGCCAGACCCTCGCCGAGGCGACCAGGGACAGACCCGCCCCGGCCGCCGAGCCCATACGCGACGGCGGCGACCCGGCCGCCAGGTTCGCCGCGTTCCGCCAGGCCGGCGGGCGCGGGCGCACCGCGAGCCCCGACTCCTGACCGGCTTTTCGATTCACAGATAGGAGGCAGGGGCCGACGTGCGGGACGCGCGCCCCCATCTTTCCCGATGAACTCTACGGACGCCTTGACGACCACGGACAGCAGCCTCGACTGGCTGCTGGAGAACCTCAGGGAGAAGACCCCGGGCATCGCCCACGTGCTGGTCCTGACCAGGGACGGGCTCAAGCTCTGCCACACCTCCGGGCTCGAACAGGACCGCGCCGACCAGCTCTCCGCGCTGGCCTCCGGGATCCAGAGCCTGTCCGTGAGCGCGTCGGCCGAGTTCGGCACCGCCATCGGGTCGGGGCAGGCGATGGTGGAGTTCCCCGGCGGCCTGCTGCTGATCGTGCCCGCGGGCGCGGGCGCCCATCTGGCCGTGATCGCCGCGGAGGACGCCGACGTCGGCCTGGTCGGCCACAACATGAACGAGCTGGTCGAGCAGATCGGCACCTACCTCAGCGCGGCGCCGCGGCCGGCGGCCGGCGGTTCCAGATGAGGCAGCGGCCCGTCGACGACGAGGCACCGGACCGGCTCTACATGGTCACCGGGGGACGCACCCGCGCCGACGAGAGCACCTTCGATTCGGTGTCGCTCATCGTCAGCGAGTGCGAGCCCGCCCCGGGCATGCAGTCGGAGCACGTGAAGATCCTTCGGCTGACACGGCGGCCCATGGCGGTGGTGGAGCTCTCCGCGCAACTGCGGCTGCCGGTCAGCGTGGTGAAGATCCTGCTGTGCGATCTGCTGGACACGGGCCGGATCACCGTACGCCATCCGTCCGCGCTGCGGTCGGCCGGCCCGCCGAGTCCTGAGCTGCTGAAGGAGGTGCTGGTTGCCCTCCAGAACATCTGAGCGCGCACCACTGCGCGCGACCGCCGCGGACGCGCTGAAGATCGTGATCGTGGGCGGCTTGGGAGTGGGCAAGACGACCATGGTCGGCGCGGTGAGCGAGATCCGCCCGCTCAGCACCGAGGAGGTCATGACCGAGGCGGGCGCCGGCATCGACGACACCCGCCCGGTGCGCGGCAAGACCACCACCACGGTGGCCTTCGACTTCGGCCGGATCACGCTGACGGAGAGCAAGGTGCTCTACCTGTTCGGGGCGCCCGGCCAGCAGCGCTTCTGGTACGTCTGGGACCAGCTCTTCTCGGGCAGCCTCGGCGCGGTCGTCCTGGTGGACACCCGCAGGCTGCAGGACTCGTGGTATTCCATCGACCGGCTCGAACACCACCGGATGCCCTTCGTCGTGGCCGTCAACCGGTTCACGGAAGGGCCGGGCGTGGACGCCGTACGCGATGCCCTGTCGCTGCCGCCCTCGGTGCCGCTCGTCGACTGCGACGCCCGGCTCCGGCACTCCTGCAAGGACGTGCTGGTCACGCTGCTGCGCCACCTCACCACCTGGTACGCCCCCGCCCAGGAGACCCTGTCATGACGGAGAAGGCCGCGCTGTCCGGCTATCCCGACCACGCCGACGCCGTGCCGCTCTACGGGCCGGCCCTCGACGAGGAGCCGGACGAGCTCTACCAGCGGCTCCGGCGCGAGCACGGCGCCGTGGTGCCGGTGCTGCTCGACGACGGCGTGCCCGCGTGGTTCGTGATCGGCTACCGCGAGCTGCACCACGTGTTCGGCATGCCGCACCTGTTCGGCCGCGACTCCAGGCGCTGGAACGTGTGGGAGCACGTGCCCCCTGACGGGCCCCTGATGGCGACCTTCCGCTGGCAGCCGTCGGTGTTGTTCGCCGAGGGCGCGGAGCGGCAGCGGCGTACGGGCGCGATCGGCGACGCGATGGACGGCGTCGACCGCACGGAGCTGGCTCAGCTGGCGGAGCAGGTGTCCGACCAGCTGATCGACGGCTTCGCCGGCGACGGCAGTGCCGACCTGGTCACCCAGTACGCCAGACGGATCCCGGCCCAGGTCATCGCCCGGCTCATGGGGATGCCCGAGGCCGACATGGACGACGTGGTCACGAACATCAACGCGGTGCTCGACGCCACCAGCGAGGCCTACGCCGCCTACACCTGGCTCAGCGACAGGATGAGCACGCTCATGGCCGCCAAGCGTGAGGTCCCCGGCGACGACATCGCCTCGCGGCTGCTCGCCCACCCGGCGCAGCTCGGCGACGAGGAGGCGGACATGGATCTCGGGGTGCTGCTCGTCGTGGCCAACACCCCGACCGCGGGCTGGATCAGCAACACGCTCCGCCTCATGCTGGTCAACGACCGGTTCTCGATCACCCTGCAGGGCGGCCGCAGCAGCGTCGGGCAGGCCATGAACGAGGTGTTGTGGCGGGATCCGCCCCTGCGCAACTCGTCGGGGCGCTGGGCGACCCAGGACTGCGAGCTGGGCGGGCGCCGCATCCGCAAGGGCGACCTGCTGGTGCTCGGCCTGGCCGCCGCCAACGCCGACCCGCAGGTGCAGCCGGCCGACGAGTCGGATCCCGGCGCCAACCGGGCCCACATGTCCTTCGGGCACGGCGAGTACAGCTGCCCCTATCCCGCGCCGGAGATCGGCGAGGTCATCGCCGAGACCGCGGTCGAGGTGCTCCTCGACCGGCTGCCCGATGTGGACCTCGCGGTCTCGCCGGACGCGCTGCGCTGGCGGCGGTCGATGTGGATGCGGAACCTGGAGACGCTGCCGGTGGTCTTCAGCCCGACCGCTCCCCGGCAGGGCTCCTGGGACGCGGTGTAACGCCGGAGGCGGGCCATACCGGGTGAATCCCGACTCAATTGGGATATTGACGAAAAATCCTTACATGGTACTCATAGATCGAGTCGGAAAGTTTCAGTACCTCCTCAAGGTTCGTCCGGAGCCCACCCCCTAGGAGGACGCGCATGGCGCGTAACCCATCCACCGACCCGCCCGCCGACTTACTCGGCCCCGTCCAAGGAGAAGTCTCCTGGTTCTGCTGCGGAACCGCATGGGGACCGTGCAGCAGCACAGGAAAGGGCGCCTGCGGCACCTGCAACTCGGGAAGCCTGCAGCACGCCTGGCCGAACGCCTCCGACGCCTGCTGGTCGATCACCCGTCCCGACAGATGCGGCGTCAGCCTCTCCCGCAGGACCTGCGGATTCCGGCACCGCACCACGTCCCTGTGCGGCGGCGCCAGCGTCGTCACCGCGATCGCCGACTGCGGCCCGCAGACCGACCTGTTCTGCGGCGAGCGCAGCTGCTGCGGCTCGACCTGCGCGAACAACCGGCTGATCGACCTCACCCCGGCGGCCTACAGCCGCATCGCCAGCCTGTCCACCGGCCTGCGGCCGTGTGAGATCGCGACCGGGTAGGGGGCCGACGATGAGAAGCAGAAGAGACCTGCTCAAGTCCGCCGTGCTCGGCGGCGGCGCCGGCGTCGTCGCCGCCACCGCGCTGGGCTCGCTCGGCCCCGAGGCCGCCTTCGCCACCACGTCAGGCCCCGACCTCGAACCCGGCGCCCCCGACCCCGACTTCGCCGAGGGCCGCATCCGCTCGATCAAGGACAACACGCTCCTCGTCCTGGGCTCGAACGCGGTGTTCCACCGCATCAGGGTCGTCGACGGCACGAGCCTGTGGAAGCTAG
Organism: Nonomuraea sp. B5E05; assembly: GCF_039880665.1. Classification (NCBI taxonomy): domain Bacteria; kingdom Bacillati; phylum Actinomycetota; class Actinomycetes; order Streptosporangiales; family Streptosporangiaceae; genus Nonomuraea; species Nonomuraea sp. B5E05. Next base: position 203,950 of record NZ_JBDPMJ010000008.1, on the reverse strand, counting down.
GCCCCGTACCGTTCGACGAGGCCAAGCCCGGTGACGGCCTCTACGCCCGCGGCGTGCGCATGCCGGACGGCGAGCTCGCCGCCGAGTCCGTGTGGCTCAACATCGTGAACATCAAGGGCCACATCACCAACATCAAGGACCAGACCCTCCACCTCGACCACCACGGCAAGGAAGTGCTCTGCCACGTCGTGGCCGGGAAGTCGGTCGCCATCCGGTCCGACGCGCCTCCGTCCGCGGACCTGTCGATGCTGAAAGTGAGCCAGCACGTGCAGATCCTGGGCGCCTGGCGGCCGGACACGAACGAAGTCGACATCGCCACCGTCTTCTCCCCGCACTAGGAGCGTCCACATGCACGGGATCGCCGCGTCGCAGCCGTACGTGATCGCCCTCTTCCTGGTCTGGGCGGGCCTGATGAAACTGCTCAGCCGGCGGATGCGGGCGGGGGCCGGGCACACCGCCCTGGCCCGGCTGGTCGGCCCGGCGCGCGCGGTCCCCGCGTTCCGGCTCGTGGCGCTCGCAGAACTCGCGGTGGCCGCCGCGCTCCTGCTCCCACCCCTCCTTCCGCTGGAGGCCGCGGCCGCCGCGGCGCTCTGCGCCGGCTTCCTCGCGTACCTGGCCTACGCGCACGTCGCCGCGCCCACCGCGTCGTGCGGGTGCCTCGGCGCCCACTCCCGCCCCGTGGACCTGCGCGCCTTCGCCCGCGCGGCGTTCCTGCTCGTCGCGAGCCTCCTCGCGATCCCCACCGACCCCGGCCCGCCGCTCGCGGCGCTCGTCCTCGCGCAGGCCGCCGTCGTGCTGGCCCTCTCGGCGGAGCTGGACCGCCACTGGCTCGTCCCCTTGCGGCGCCTCCTGGTACGGCTGCGCCGCCCCCTCACCGCTCCCCCGCCGGCGCAGGTCCCGCTGGCCACCTCGCTGCACCTGCTCTACCGCAGCCCCGCGTACTGCTCGGCGTCCGCGCAGCTCACCACGGACGTCCAGGACACCTGGGACGAGGACGGCCTGCGCTTCGTCGTCTACGGGGCACGCGAGCGGACGGCGGTCTTCGCCGTCCCCCTCACCGGCGACGACCCCTCGGCCGTCCGGGTCAGCCTGGTCCGCGAGCCGACCGGCGTCTGACCGGGCACACATTGCCGGGGCAGCTGGTACAGAAGGGATGAATGCCACCACAATGGGGTGATGGGATTTCCTCCGCAGCCTCAGGAACCACAGCCCGGCTACGGTCCCCCGCCCGGTCAGGGCGAGTACGGGCCTCCTCCGAGCCAGGGCGGCTACGGATCTCCTCAGGGCGGCGGTTACGACCCGCCGACGGTCCCGTCCTCACCGTACGGCCCGCCCGGCTACTCCGGCCCGATCCCGTACGGTTCCCCGCCCGAGCAGCCCAACAAGGTGCTGATCATCGGCGTGGCCGCGGCCTTGGCGGTGATCCTGCTGGCCGGCGGCGGGTACGGCGTGTACGCGTACATGGGCGCCCCGGACCCGGTCCCCACCGTCGCCCTGCAGACCCCTTCCCCGTCGCAGTCGGATGCGCCGTCGAGTTCCGCGTCCGGCGAGCCCACCTCCAGCCCCACATCCGAGCCCAGCGCCGATCCCACGTCGGAACCCTCAGCGCGACCGAGCACCAACCCCGGCGAGTCGAACAACCCTGAGCCGGGTTCGCCGATCACGCACGGTGAGTTCCCTGACTGGAAGTTCAGCCTGGAGGGCGTGAGCTTCACCGCCGACAAGGTGGGCGGCTGGACGTACGACACCTGCGCCACGCTGGACGGGCAGGGCGAGCTGGCCAGGAACAAGTGCGAGCGCGCCGTCGAGCTCGCCTACTCGGCCTACTCGGGACACCTCAGGGCGGTCCAGGTCATCATGTCGTTCCCGAGCGAGGCTGCCGCCAAGACCGCCGCGACGCGCCTGGCCAAGCTCTCCTCCAAGGCCGTGAAGTGGCGCCGGGACCAGGCGCTCGACAAGTTCGTCTACGGGAAGATCCGCTCAGGAGCGGTCGAGAAGTACGTCGTCGTCACGGTCGTCACCGCCGACAGGACGGCCCGTGCCAAGGCCACGAAGTTCCACCACTACCTGCAGGCCGACCACAAGAACTACTTCCTCTTCCGCGACCTGTGAGTCCCCGGGCCGAGCCGGTGGTCGGCGACCACGGCGGCACACCGTGCCGTCCGAGACCCCCGGTCAGCGGCGGCGGCGCACGCCGATAGCGTCAGCATCATGTTCGACTCACACCAGGCCACGGGGCTTCGATGATCGGCGCCATCGCGGACGACTTCACCGGTGCGGCCGACGTCGCGGTGGCCCTGCGCCGCCGTGGCATCCGTACCGTGCTGTTCTTCGGGCTTCCGCCGGAGGCGGCGGAACCACCCGAGCACGACGCGGTCGTGATCGCGCTGAAGACCCGGACCGCCCCCAGGGCGGACGCGGTCGCGCAGTCGCTGGCCGCGCTCGGCCGGCTGCGCTCGCGCGGCGTCCGCCAGGTCTACGTCAAATACTGCTCCACGTTCGACTCCACGGCCGAGGGGAACATCGGGCCGGTCCTCGACGCCCTGGCCGGTGCCGTGGACGTGCCCGTGGTCGCCATGACGCCCAGCTCGCCCGAGCACGGGCGCACGCAGTACAACGGCTATCTCTTCGTCGGTGACGTGCTGCTCAGCGAGTCGCACATGCGGCACCATCCCCTGACCCCGATGACCGACTCGTACCTGCCGCGCCTGATGGAGGGCCAGAGCGCGCACCGGGCGGCCGTCGTGACGCTGGCGCAGGTCCGGGAAGGGGCCATCGGGCGGCGGCTGGCCGAGCTGCGGGCGGAGGGCGTGCGTTACGCCCTCGTCGACGCCGTGGACGACGCCGATCTCGTGACCGCGGGGCGGGCGCTGGCGGACGCGCCGCTGGTCGCGGGCGCGGCCGGGCTCGCCGGCGGGCTCGCCGCGGCGCTCGCGCGGTCCGGGCACGACAACCCGCCCGCCCCCGCGCCGCAGGGTGCCGCGGCGGTGCTGGCGGGCAGCTGCTCGGCCCGTACGCTGGAGCAGGTCGCCGCCATGATCGAGGCGGGCAGGCCGGCCTACCGGCTGGACGCGCTGGCCGACCAGGACCCCGAGTCGCTCGCCCGGGACGCGCTCGCCTGGTACGACACGCTGGACGTCGAGGCCGGAGCGCCCCTCGTCTACGCCTCAGCCGAACCCGCGGTGTTGCGCCGCGTGCAGGAGATCGTGGGCGCGGAGCGGTCGGCCGCGATCCTGGAGTCGGCGCTGGGCCGCGTCGCGCAGGGGCTGGTCGAGCGTGGTGTCAGCCGCGTGATCTCGGCCGGCGGCGAGACCTCGGGGGCCGTCGTGAGCGCGCTCGGCGTGCCGGGCGGGCTGATCGGTGCGGAGGCGGCGCGCGGCGTGCCCTGGATCCACACGACCTCCGGTCTCGCACTGCTGCTCAAGTCAGGCAACTTCGGCGACCCCGGCCTGCTGGTGGACGCCTCACGATAACCGGCCAGCCAGGATCCGCCGGCCGAGCCCTCACGACCACCCACAAGCCCGAGCCGCCGGCCGAGCTCTCACAAGGACCCGCGAGCCGGTGGAGTCGGAGGGCTGGGAGGCGGCGCAGGGGCGGATTCCTGATCGACCACACGCTCAGTCGAGCATCCCTCGGCGGCGGGCCGCCGCCGCGGCCTGGGTGCGGGTGGACACCTCCAGCTTGGCCAGGATGTTGGAGACGTGCACGCTCACCGTCTTCTGCGCGATGAACAGCCGCTCAGCGATCTCCCGGTTGGTGAGCCCCTCCGCGACCAGGCGCAGCACCTCGGACTCGCGGGCCGTGAGCCCTCCGTCGCCCGCCCCGTGGCCACCGCCGGAACGACCCCCGCGTCCCTGACCGCCGGAACGACCCCCACGCCCTCCGTCGCCGAAGCGGGCCCTGCGGCCGAACTCGTGCAGCGCGTTCTCCAGCGGCGCGGCGCGCAGCTTGCCCGCCGTCTCCCTGGCGAGATCCCACTCCGCCTGGGCGGCCTCGCGGTCACCGGCGGCGAGCAGTGCCTCGGCCAGCCGCCAGCGGGCACGCGCGGTCTCGTAGACGAACCCGTAGTCGAAGGTCTCCACCACCTGCCGCCACAGGTCCACGTCGAGCCGGCCGTGCACGCGGTGCCACTCGGCCTCCACGCGCAGCCCCCACGCCTGGCCTTCGGGGCCCAGGTGGCCGCCCTCGCCGGCGGGGCCGACGTCGAGAGCGGCACGGGAGCGGCGGCGCAGCTCGTCGGCGCCGTCGGTGCTGCCGAGCTCCGCCAGCGCCCACAGCCCGACGGCGGCCATGCGTACGTTGCCCGACTCGCCCTCGACCAGCCGGTCCATGACCGCGTGCACGTGGTCGAGCGCGGCCCGGGGGTCGCCGTTCCACAGGGCGTGCTCGGCGGCCAGGCCCCGGGACATGTAGGCGGCCAGCTCGTCGGACCAGAACGGCCGCAACCAGCCCAGCCGGCTCTCCACCGTCGGCAGACCGCGCGCCACCTCGACGAACAGCGCGAACGACGACAGGATCGCCTCGGGCACGGTGCCCACCCGGGCGGGGAAGCCGGCCGCGACCGTCTCCGCCTGGTCCCACTCGCCCGCGACGTAGTGGATGAGGAAACGCAGGAAGCGCAGGTCGGTGCCGTAGGTGCTCCACTTGAGGCCGGTCTCGAACGCCATGCGGATGCCTTCGTCGGCCACCTCCGCCGCGTGGCCGAGCAGGCCGCCCTCGTAGTGGATGCGGGCGTGGTGGAAGCGGGCGCGAAGGTCCATCGCCAGGTCGCCTGAGGCCTCGGCGGCAGCGGTTTTGATCAGCTCGTGGGCCCGGCCGACGTCACCCCGGTATTCGGCGTAGGTGGCCAGCGTGAGAAGCGCCCCGACCTCGGCGTCCCTGGCCCCGCAGGCGCGGGCGACGTCGAGCGCGCGGGCGGTCAGGCCCTCGATCTCGCGGCGGCGCGGGCTCCAGAGCAGCGTGCGGGCCTGGGTGGCGAGGGCACGGGCGAGCTGCGGCCGGTCGTGCGCGGTCTGGACCGCGCGCTCGGCGGCCGCGATCGCGGCCGCCTGGTCGTCGGCGTCGTAGAGGTAGTAGCCGAGCCGCTCGAGCACCTCGGAGGTCTGCGGCAGGGCCCTGAGCCGGTTGATCGCGCGGTGGTTGTCGCCGGCGCCGGCCGCCATGACGGCGCTGCGGAACGCCAGCTCCTCTCGGCTCTCCCCGGCCAGCTCCGCCGCGCCGTCGACCCGCTCCCACAGGCCGAGCGCCCGGTCGTAGTGGTCGTGAGCCTCGGCGGGGGCTCCGAGGAGCGCGGCCTGGCGGCCCGCCTCGACGGAGGCCGCCAGCGCCCCGGTCAGGTCGTGGCCGGCGAGATGGTGGTGGGCCAGCTCGGCGGGAGAGGAGAGCAGCCGGGCGAAGGCGGCGTGCAGCCTGGTGCGCTCGCCGGGCAGCAGGTCGGTGTAGACGGCCTCCTGCAGCAGAGCGTGGCGGAAGGTGTAGCCGTAGCCGTCGACCCTGAGCAGCCCGCGCGAGACGATCTCCCGCACCGCCTCCTCGAACTCCGCCAGCGGCAGCCCGGACACCTCCCGCAGCAGCTCGTCCTCCACCCTGCGCACCGCCACGGCGGCGGCCCGCAACACGCGCTGCCCGGCCTCCGACAGCACCTCGACCCTGGACATCAGCAGGCTGGCGAGCTCATCGGGCAGCTCGTCGCCCTCGGCCATGGCCGCGAAGAGCTCCTCCGCGTAGAACGGGTTGCCGTCGGCCCTGGACACGATGAGCCCGAGCTCCCGAACGCCCACCTCACCCATCGTGGCGACATAGTCAGACATGTCACCCTCGCTCAGCGGCCCCAGCTCGACGTGCGTCACCGTCGGGAGCCGCTTCAGCTCCGCCAGCACCGAGCGCAGCGGATGGCGGCGATGGAGATCGTCGGTGCGATAGGTGCCGACGACGCAGACCCGCTCGGTCTGCACCATGCGGCTGAGGAAGACCAGCAGGTCACGGGTGGACCGGTCGGCCCAGTGCAGGTCTTCGATGACGAACAGCACCGGCTGCACGTCGGCCAGCAGCCCGAGCAGCGACCCGAACAGCCGCTGCTGGGTGAGCCCCGCCGACTGCGCGCTCTCCATGCCGGGGAGCAGCTGGCCCAGCATCGGATGGGCGGCGGCGGCCTCGCGCACCTTCGGCTCCGCGCCGCGCAGCGCGTCGGCCAGCGGCAGGTAGGGCAGCGCGTCGCCCAGCTCGGCGCACTGGCCGGCCAGCACGTGGAAACCCCAATCGCGGGCCTCGGCGACCAGCTCGGTGACCAGCCGGGTCTTGCCGATGCCGGCGTCGCCGCCGACGAGGGCGACGCCCGCCGTGCCGTCGGCGGCCGACCGCACCACCCGCACGAGCCTGGCCAGCTCAGCAGAGCGCCCGACGAGGAGACCTTTCACGCCAGAAACGATGCCACGCCCCTCCGACACTTTATTGGTCCGGGGAAACGGCCTCCGATTGGCCCTGATCTCCCTACCAAAAGCATTTTACGCTGCTCATTCGTGATTCCTCCAACAACGTATGCCCTCTTCGTGGCCGCCTCGCTCGCCCTGATCCTCATCCCGGGACCGAACCACCTCTACATCACCGCCAGAGGCCTCGCCCAGGGCCGGGCGGCCGGCCTGGCCAGCGCGCTCGGCGTCGAGATCGGCACACTCGTGCACATCGCGGCGGCCGCCGCGGGCCTGTCGTACGTGATCTCGCAGTCGGCGACGCTCTTCGCGATCGTCAAGTGGGCGGGCGTCGCCTACCTCGTCTACCTGGGCATCCGCGCGTTCATGGGCAAGGACGCCGAGACCGGGACACCGCTTCGGCAGCCGCTGCGCAAGGTGTTCCTCGAAGGCGTGCTGGTCAACGTGCTCAACCCCAAGGTGGCGCTGTTCTTCCTGGCGTTCCTGCCGCAGTTCGTCGACCCCGGCGCGGGCTCCCCGACCGTGCAGGTGGTGGTGTTCGGGCTCACGGCGCTGCTCCTGGGGCTGGTGTCGGACGTCGTGTACGCGTTCGCCGCCGGCGCGCTGGGCCGCCGCCTGCGCCGCAGGGCCAGGGCGCTCCGGTACGTCAGCGGCGTCGTCTACCTCGGTCTGGGAGTGGCCACCGCGTTCGCCGGAAGAAGATGATCCGTACCGATGCCGGAGCCGCGCCGCGAGACGGGTACGGCGATTCAGAGGGCCAGCGCCGCCGGGATGCGGTCGAGCACAGGGCGGGGCGCCAGCCCGTACGCGTAGAAGTCGACCGCGAGCGCCCCCGCCGCCTTGGCGCCGCGGGCCTTGGCCACCAGCCGGTCGGCCGAGTCGCTGTCGGGATGGCCCGGCCGCAGCACGGCACGCACCTCACGATCCTTGCCCACGGACCGCAGGTAGGCTCCCACGTCGTCGGCCACCCTGGCCGCGTCGCGCGCGTAGGCCAGCACCCCGAAGGCGGGCACCAGGTCGCCGAGCGCCACCAGGTCGACGCCGAGCTGCCAGGCGTCATGGGCGGCCGGCCCCGGCGTGGGCAGCCCGTCGGTGCAGCCCTTGACCGCGCCCGTGGAGTCGATGAACACCAGCTTGGAGCCCTCGTCCGCCACGGCGGAGGCCACCTCGGACACCAGCGTGGTCACGGTCTCCGACCGGGCCCTGGCGTAGGCCACGACCTCCGGCCCCGCGTACGCGGTCAGCGCCGCCCTGGTCACCTCGCCCTGCGCGGCCGGGTCGCCGTCGAGCACGCCGCCCACGATCCTCGCGCACTCGTCGCGCGCCCCGTCGGCGTTCACGCCCAGGTCGGTGGCCCTGCGCATGCAGTAGTCGCAGAAGCAGAGCCCGAACAGGTAGGTGTCCATCGGCCCGAGCGGCACGAACGAGCGCTGCGGCCTGAGCGGCCTGAAGTGCAGCGACTCGGCCACCACGCTGTCGACTCCGAGCCTGGCCACCGCCCTGGCCAGCGCGACCGCGTATTCGCGTACGTCGGGGTGGGCGGGGCACAAGTCGGTGAGCGAGCCACGGTCGCCGAAGCAGTCGCGGACCGTCACGTCCGGATGTTTCACACCGAGCGTGGCGTTACGCAGGAAGACTGTCCATCCGTGGAGCTTCATGGAGCGTTGCGCACAGGCTTCGCGAAGCCCATCGAAAGCATCCTGGTAGCCCGGCACGGGAGCGAGCCGGAGCCCGGCGAACAGGTCGGGTGGCGGGGTGAAGTGGGCACCGTCGTGGCGGATGGTCAGCCGGGACAGTCCGTGCGGGGTGACGTCGCGTGAGGCGTGGTGCACGGCGCCGACGGTGACGCCGCGCACGCCGTACGCGCTGATGGTGTCGAGCACCCGCTCGACGCCCTCGCCGCGCAGGTCCTCGACGAAGGCGTATACCGAACTGTCCACAAACAGACCTTAAGCGCTCTTGTGCGCGACGAAGTCGATCTCCACCAGGATGTCCATCAGCTCGGACCCCACGGTGGTGCGTACGGGGAAGGGCGGGTTGAAGTACGACTTGTACACCTCGTTGTACGCGGCGAAGTCGCGCTTGAGGTGCTGCAGGTGGACCGTGGCCTTGACCACGTCGTCGAAGCCGAGGCCGTGCGCGGCGAGGATGGCGCCGAGGTTGCGCATGACCCGGTGGGTCTGGGTGGCGACGTCGTCGCCGTCGACCTCGCCGGTCTGCGGGTCGATCGGCCCCATGCCGGAGGTGTAGACGAAGTCGCCCACCACGAGCCCCTGGGAGTAGGCGCCGATCGGGGCGGCGCCCTCGGTGGTCCTGAGCTCCTTCTTCACGATTTCTCCCTAGAAGTTGGTGTGTATCGTGCCAACGACACGGTAGTCCTGGTCCACCAGAGGCAGCTCGCGCCACTTGTCGAACGCGGTGCAGGGGTGCGAGATGCCGAAGGCCATCAGGTCACCGACCTCCAGCCCGTCGCCGCGCACCAGCGTGTGCTGGTCCTGCATCTTCGTGACGGTGACGCCGGCTCGCCGCGGGATGGGCAGCCCTTCGTCGTACGGTGCGTCACGCTTGCCCATGCCGACGACCGCCAGCCCCGGCTCGGGCGTGGAGAGCACGTGCGCCCACACCTCCAGCGCCGGCCGCAGCTCGCCCTGGATGCGGGTGAACGGCGTGCGCTCGCGGTAGTAGCCGTCGTCGTGGGTGACGTAGGCACCGCTGCGCAGCAGGATGCGGGCCTGGGTGGCGACGAGTTCGCGCCCGATCACGTCGAACCACTGGCTGCCGCCCACGGTCAGGATCGGGTCGCGGACGCGGAGGTAGGCGAGCGCCTCCTGCAACGAGCCCAGATATTTCCGGACATCGTCGGCGGTCTTGAGCGCGCCCTCGTACCCCGCGATCCCCGCCGGCTCGACCCCGGGCGTCTCCTGCGCGCAGGCCACCACCGCCAGCAGGTCGTCCAGCGAACGGCACCCGGCACGCCCGCCTTCGTGCCCCAGCTCCACCAGCACCCGGAACGGCCGCGACCCCGCGTGGCGGGCCAGGATGCCGATCCCGGCCACCGAGTCGGCGAAGCTCAGGAACTCGAACGCGGGATCGCGCTCCAGCTCGCCGGCCGCCCAGGCCAGCCCCGCCGGGTCGACGATCTGGTTGGCGACCATGATCCGGCTCGCCCCGAACCCCCTGGCCGCCTCGGCCTGGCGCGACGTGGCGACGGTCAGCCCCCAGGCGCCCGCTTTGAGCTGGAGCGCGGCGATCTCAGCGGACATGTGCGTCTTGACGTGCGGCGCGAGCTCCATGCCGTGGTCGCGGGCGAAGGCCGCCATCGTCGCCACGTTGTGCTCGAGCGCGTCCTGGCGCACCACCATCAGCGGGAAACCGAGCGCTCCGTCGAAGATCGACCGCCCGAGCGTCTCCTGCACAAGCTCCCTTTCCCTCAGCGTCCGACGCCATCCTGACATCTCTGACATCCCGGCCCATCCCGGCATCACGGCTTGAGCGCCCGCCCGGGTGTGGCGCCGGTCAGCTCTCCCCCGGCCAGCACGCGCACCCCTGACACGAGCACGTCGTCCACGCCGGACGCGAGCGTGCGCGGAGCGGCGTACGTCGCCAGGTCGGCCACCGTGCCGGGATCGAACACCACCACGTCGGCCGCGAACCCGCCCCGCACCAGCCCCCGGTCGGCCAGCCCGAACCGCCGGGCCGGATGCGCGGCCAGATGCACCGCGGCCTGCTCCCACGTCCAGTCGCCGAGCTCCCTGACATGCCGGCCAAGGAACCGGGCGAACGCCCCGAACCCGCGCGGATGCGGATGACCGCCCACATAGATTCCGTCGGAGCCGCCGGTCTGGGACGGATGGCGCAACATCCGGCGTACGGACTCCTCGCCCTCGGGGCCTTCGTCGGGGCGGGCGGACACCACGCCCGCCTCCAGCCGCGTCTCGCTCAGGAGGCGGCGGCAGAACGCGGCCGGCTCCAGCCCCGCCCGCTCGGCCGCCGCCACCATGGTCAGGCCCTCCGCCCACTCCAGCCCGGGCGCGTGCGAGACGGTCAGCCTCGGCCAGGTGCCGGCCAGCGTCGGCCACCAATCGTCCAGCCCGTCAGAGGCGATCATCTCCAGGGCGCGGTCGGTCTCGGCCCCGGGCACGGACGGCGGCAGCACGACTATGGCCAGGATCGTGTTGCCGCGCAGGTAGGGGTAGGTGTCGAAGGTCAGGTCGACGCCCTCGCCGAGCGCCTGCTCGACCAGCGGCAGCAGCACGCCGGCGGGGCCGTGCAGGTGGGAGACGTGCACCGCGGCGCCGGAGCGCCGGGCGATGTCCACGACCTCGGCCATGCCGACCCCGGCCTGCGGACCGTAGGCGCGCATGTGGGTGACGTACGGGAGGCCGCCGAGCGGGGCGCACAGCGCCGCCAACTCCTCGGCGGAGGCGTAGCGGCCCGGCAGGTATTCGAGCCCGCTCGACAGGCCCGCCGCGCCCTCGGAGAGCCCGCGCTCGACGTGCCGCACCATCGCCGCGAGGTCGCCCGCCGAGGCGGGAGCGGGCGACGGGCCCATGACGTCGTAGCGGATGGTGCCGTGCGGCAGGAGGTAGGCGGTGTTCAGCGCCACCGCCCGGTCGTAGCCGTCGAGCAGCTCCCCCACGGTCAGCGGCCCGCCCTGCGGCGCCCGGCCGGACGGGGACCCGTCCTGCGGCGCGCCGTTGGACAGTGGCCCGTTGACGGCGGCGAAATAGCGGGCGGCGTAGGCGACGGTCGCGGCCGAGCCGGGCGCGAAGGACAGGCCGTCCTGCCCGAGCACGAACGTGGTCACCCCCTGCCGGAGCGCCGCCCGCTGCACGACCGGGTCGAACACGGCCGCGTCGCCGTGGGCATGGCAGTCCACGAAGCCGGGTGCGACGAACCGGCCCGACGCGTCGATCACGGTCTCGGCCTGCGCATCGTCCAGCCTGCCGACCGCCGCGATCCTGTCGCCGGAGACCGCCACATCCGCCCGGAACGGCGGGGCGCCCGTGCCGTCGAGCACCCTGCCGCCGCTGATGACTACGTCGAACCTCACCCAAGGATTCAATCAGAGCCGCGGTACGGCTTCGGGCCGCACTCCACGGACTCGTTGACCGGATGTTCGGCCAGCAGGTCGCGGGCCTGCGAGCGGGCGAGGTTCCAGCCGTTCCACGGATCGGGGCGGTCCAGCCCGTTGGCCTCGACCACGTCGGCGAGCACGCAACTGCGCTGCGGCTCGGGCAGCCGGTCCAGGGCCGGCACGGCCTCCGCGCCGAGATCGCCCAGATAGTCGGAGTCCAGCTGGGTGCCGCCGCGCACCTCCAGCTGCGAGTACGCGACCTGCAGGTCCGGGTTCACCACCGCGAACGCGCCCAGGCCGAGCGCGGTGACCAGCACGACCGTACGCGGCAGCCAGCCGGAGCCGCGCCCCGCGAACCGTACCGCCCCGGCCAGCAGCACCAGCACGAACAACGCCCCCAGCCACCAGACCGTGGCCTGCACCGACAACCGCAGCCTGGACAGGCCGTAGGCGTCGGTGTAGAGGTTCATGCGGTGCAGCGCCGAGATCAGCACCACCATCGTCAGCCCGCACAACATCGCGAGCAGCCCCGCCAGCACCCAGCGCTCGCGCCGCTCGGCCCTGAGCAGCCCGCCCGCCACGGCCACGATGCCCAGCACGAACACGCTGACCACGACCAGCTGGAAGAACCCCTGCCTGGCGTACTCGGCATAGGTCAGCCCCGCCGTCCTCAGCACCCAGGCATCGCCCCCGAACAGCGCCGTGATCTGCACCGCCACGAACGACGCGAACAGCAGGTTCACCGCCGTGAGCGGCACCAGCCAGATGGCGCTGCTCACCTTGAACTTCTTCTGCGGCCCCACGGGATCGTTCACCGGCCGCAGCGCGACCAGCACCACGGCGGCCAGCAGCACGGCGAAGAGCCCGAACAGGAAGATCCGCAACGGCGCGGACTCCGCCCAGTCCGGCGTGGCGGTCACCCGCTCCAGGTAGGCGGCGAACACCGCGTCCGCCGAGGCGAACAGCAACCCGAACACCACCAGCAGCACCGCCGTGATGCCCAGGGCGGCCAGCGTCGGCATGACACGCCGCCTGGCCGTCAGCTTCTTCAGCGGCCCGGCCAGGAACCAGTGCACGGGGCCCAGCGCGAGCACCACGGACACGCCGCCTCTGATCACGCCCAGCCAGCCCGTGCCCGCCCCGGAGACCGCCAGCGCGCCCAGCCCGGCCCCCGCCACGAGCAGGATCCCGACCAGCCAGTCGGCGTCGCGCACCGCCGCCATGGAGATCAGGAAGTACGCCAGCACCCCGAACGCCACCGTCCACGGCGTCATCCGCCGCGTCACCGCCGGGAACGCCCCCGCGCCCAGCACCAGCGCCACCAGCACGAACCCCAGGCCCACCTGGGCCTGCGGCAACGCCACCGCCGCGAACACCCCGGCCCCCACCGCCGCGGGCAACAACCAGCGGGGCGCGTCGGGCAGGTCGGGCTTGGGGAACAGCGGCGGCGGCACGTACGGCGGCGGCCCCACCGGCCCACCCCCCGTCCCCACGTAGGCACCCGGCCCCGCGGGGACGCCTGGTCCGGCCTGGCCGCCTGCGGGACGTGCCGGTCCGGCCGCCGCGCCGCCGTGGCCGGTCATCGCCCCCGCCTGCCAGCCCGCGACTCCTGCCTGCCCCTGGTAGGGACCCACCCGGTACGCCGCCTCAGCTGTGCGCCGCGCTGACCCCGCCCCCATGGCCACGCCCACGGCACCCATGAGGACCACGCTCACGACGAGCGTGACCAGGGCGAATCCGGCTCCCACGGCAATGCTGGCGAACACGGCGGCGAACAGCCCCACCGCGAAGCCGACCAGCACCCCGACGACCCCGCCGCCGATCATCCTGGCGTAGCTCGCGCCGACGGGCGGTGACCCGCCGGGCACGGTCGCGTCCACGGCTCTCCCCCCAGCCGTCGCCACGACGCCACCGGCCGCATGACCCGCCGAGGCCGCCGCGACGGCACCGGCGTCCGCCGCAGTAACGCCCTCGACACCACGGCCGGCCGTCCCTGCCCCCGCCGGCGAACCAGCCCCGACACCACGGCCGGCCGACACGACCGGAGCAGCACCATCATCACGAGCCGACGCGAGCGGAGCAGCCCCGTCACCACGACCGGCCTCCGGTGCGGACCATGCCGTGGCGCCTTCGGCAGACGCCGGCTCCCCGCTGTCACCTGGGGCGGTCGCGACGCTCATCACGGCACCGGCACCGGCGGGAGCGGCCTGAGTCCCCTGCGATCCCGGCTGTGCCCTTCCGTCGTCCGCCGTGGCGACCGCGCCCTCCACAACGTCGTTCCCCCGTCCCGCGACGATCCCCGGAACGGCCCCCGATGCAGGAACGGCTCCCGGTGCGGAAGCGGCCGCAGGTGTCGGGGCGCCCCCCGGTGCGGGACCGGCCTCGGGCGCCGATGCGGCGTCCGCGCCAGGATCGGCGACAACCCTTTCCAGCGCCCTGCTCTCAACGGCCGGCGACCGTTCGTCCCCCGTGCTTCGTTCGTGTTCCAATGGCGTGTCCGCCATCGTCGTCCTCCCTGGTAATTCGACGACCATCCGGCACCCCGGCCAGTCGTCGATGCGGATGGAACCCCCGTGCAGCTCGACGATCTCCTTCACGATGGCCAGCCCCAGTCCCGCGCCCCCCGCGTCGGCGGTGCGTCCCGCGTCCAGCCGGGAGAAGCGTTCGAAGACGCGTTCCCTGGCCGCCGCCGGGATGCCGGGCCCCGGGTCGGTGACGGCGAGCCGTACCGCGTCGCCCTCTTCGGCGCCGCTGACGGTGACCACGCCGCCCGGCGGGCTGTGGCGTACGGCGTTGTCGAGGAGGTTGGACAGGACCTGGGCGAGCAGGTCGGGGTCGGCGCGCACCCCCAGCCGGCCCGGGACCGCCGACCGGATGGTGACGTCGTCGCGGGCCAGCGACGCCTCGCGGACCGCCTGCTCGACGAGCCGCGCCAGTTCGACGGGCTCGGGCTCGATGAGGCGTACCCCGGAGTCCAGCCGCGACAGGTCGAGCAGCTGGGCGACGAGCCGTCCGAGCCGCTCGGTCTGGGCGAGCGCGGTGGACATGGTGACGGGGTCGGGCGCGGAGACGCCGTCCACGACGTTCTCGAGGATGGCGCGGAGCCCGGTGATGGGCGTGCGGAGCTCGTGGCTGACGTTCGCGACGAGCTCGCGCCGCTGCCGGTCGACCTCGCCGAGGTCGGCCGCCATCGCGTTGAACGCCCTGGCCAGCTCCCCCACCTCGTCGCGCGAGGTGGCGCTGACGCGCAGCGTGTAGCTGCCCTTGGCGATCGTCTGGGCGGCGCTGGCCATCTGGCGCAGCGGCTTGGTCATGCCCATGGCCAGCACCTGCACCATGATCAACGCCAGGACGACGGCGACCGCGATGCGCACCTCGCCGGCCAGGCCGGAGGCGATGCCGACCTCGTTCACCACGAACGCCGTGCCCACGGCCAGCACGATGACGATGCCGAGCTTGACCTTGATCCGGCCGAGGAAGTCGAGCGGCCTCATTGGCGCACCAGCGCGTAGCCGACGCCGTGGACGGTGCGCACCACGTCGGAGCCGAGCTTGCGGCGCAGCGCCCGTACGTGGCTGTCGACGGTCCTGGTCGCGGCGGCTTCGGAGAAGCCCCACACGTCGGACAGCAGCCGGTCGCGCTCGAAGACCTGTCCCGGCCGCTCGGCCAGGCGCCGCAGCAGGTCGAACTCCGTCCTGGTGAGCTGCGCCTCCGCGCCGCGCACGAACACCCTGCGGGCCGCGGTGTCGATCTCGACCTCGCCGACCCTGATCACGGTGTCCTCGACGGCGAGCTGGGAGGCGCGTTCGACCCTGCGCAGCAGCGCGTGGATCCGCGCGACCAGCTCGCGCATGCTGAACGGCTTGGCCAGGTAGTCGTCCGCCCCGACGCCGAGCCCGACGAGCACGTCGGTCTCGTCGCCGAGCGCGGTCAGCATGAGCACGGGCACCGGCCTGGCCGCCTGCATCCGGCGGCACACCTCCAATCCGTCGAGACCGGGCAGCAGCCGGTCGAGGATCACCAGGTCGGGTTCGGCCCTGCCGTACTGGACGAGGGCGTCCTGCCCGTCGCCCGCCGCCCTGACGTCGAAGCCCTCGGCCGCCAGCCTGTTCCTGACGGCCAGGGCGATCGTCACATCGTCCTCGACCACGAGGATGCGCCGCTGCTCTGCCACGTACGGAAGCCTAGAAGCGCGCTGTGCAGACGACACTGCTGAATCTGTGCACATCCGGTGCAGACTGGGCGGGTGAACACCGCCGCATATCTGCGCCGCCTCGGCCTGCCCGGCCTGCTCGGCGCTCCCGTCAGCGTTGAGAATCTGCGGGCTCTGCACGCCGCGCACGTCGAACGGGTCTCGTACGAGGTCCTGGAGATCTGGCTGGGCCGCCCCACCACCGTCGATCCCGCCGAGTCGGCCGAGCGGATCATCCGCGGCCGGGGCGGCTACTGCTACCACCTCAACGGCGCGTTCTCCGGGCTGATCGAGGCGCTCGGCTACGACGTGACCCGGCATGTCGGCGGCGTCCAGAACCGGGGCGCCGAGCCGGGCATCACCGGCAACCACCTGGTGCTCACCGTGCGCGGCCTGCCCTCTGACGGCAACCCGGGCGGCGAGTGGCTGGTCGACGTCGGGCTCGGCGACGGCCTGCACGAGCCGCTCCCGCTGGTCGCCGGCTCCTACCGGCAGGGCCCTTTCACGTACGGGCTGCGCCCCTCGGAGGTCGCGCCCGGCGGCTGGCGGTTCGACCACGATCCGAGTGGTTCGTTCGAAGGTATGGACTTTGATCCGGCGCCCACGGATATGTCGGCCTTCGTCAGCATGCATGACCATTTGACGACGTCCCCGACGTCCGGGTTCGTCCGGGTCGCCGTCGTGCAACGGCGCGACGGCTCGGGCGTCGACCTTCTGCGCGGGCTGGAGCTGCGCCGCGTGGGGACGGGCGCACACACGATCATCCTGGACACGGCCCGCGACTATTTCGCGGCCCTGGCGGACGTGTTCGCGCTGCCGCTCGACGACGTGAGCACCCAGGAGAAGGAGAAGCTCTGGCGCAAGATCGACGAGGCGCACAGGGCCTGGCTGGCGGGCGATCACGCGTGATGGCCACGCGTGCGCACGGGCGCTATCGTGCACCTCGAGATGGGTGAGACCAGCAGGCTGGCCGGCCGCTACCGGCTGCTCAACCCCCTGGGCGCGGGGTCCGTCCTCCTGGCCTTCGACGAGGTGCGCCATCGTGACGTCGCGGTCAGGCGGCTGCGCGTGCCCGCCGAGCTGCGCGACGCCGCGCTGCACGAGGCCCGCCGGGCCACCACGCTGCGGCACGCCTCGATCGTGCGGGTGCTGGACGTCGTGATCGAGGATCGCACGCCGTGGCTGGTGATGGAGTTCGTCTCGGGCGCCTCGCTGGAGCAGGCCGTGCGTTCCCGCCGGCCGCTGCCCGTCCAGCAGGCGGCGAGGGTCGGGGTGTGCGTCCTGTCGGCGCTGGCCACCGCGCACGAGGCGGGCGTCGTGCACGGGCGGGTCGATCCCGGCAACGTGCTGCTCACCACGACGGGCCGGGCGGTGCTCACGGGGTTCGGCTTTCCCAGCCTCAGCATGCTGCCGTCCGCCGACCTGTGGTCGATGGCCGCCACGCTGCACTTCGCGATCGAGGGCCGCCCGCCCGGCCAGATGCCCGCGGAGGGCGCCGACCCGCTCAGGTCCCTGGTCAGGGCGATGTTGCACCCGGCGGGGGCACCGCCGATGGACGTGGTACGCGAGACGCTCGACCGGCTGGCCGTGGACCGCCCGCTCGACGCGGTGCTCGCGGCCTCGGGCCCGCTGCCGCCCCCGGGCGCGGCCGCGATCGGGGTGGCCCTGCTCGACCGCCTGCTGGCCGTCGGCGAGTTCCACGGCGGGGTGCAGCCGGGCAACGTCATGATCGACGGCGGCGGGCGGGCGCGGCTCCTGCCGCTGCTGCGCGCGGGCACGCTCCCCGCCTACACCGCCCCCGAGGCCGCCCAGAGCCAGGAGGCCGATCTGTGGTCGCTGGGCGCGACGCTCTTCACCGCGGTCGAGGGTGCTCCCCCCGCCCCTGGTGCGCGGCTGACGAGGGCGGGAGCGCTGGCGCCTGTCCTGTTACGGCTGCTGGCGGGGCATCCGCAGGACCGTCCGACCCCCGACGAGCTCCGCTCCGACCTTCTCGCGATCATGGCTCAACAGGGGTGAAAGCCTGCGCAACGATTGCGATACATCGCGAGCGGAACAACGACGGCGGCCCCACTCGTTGGACAGGCGACGCACAATGTGGAAGAGGCGGGGCGCGCGCTCCGCGTTCGGAGGATGTTGAGGATGTCGCCAGTCCAGAAGTACGCCATCGGTGCGGGCGCCGCGGTCCTGCTGTCACTGATGATCTTTGGCGCCGGCTTTGTCACCCTGCTGGTCGTCCTCGGCGTGGTCGCAGCTCCGGTGATCGGTTACCTGATGCTCGACCCGTCGCAGCGCGAGCGCCTCAAAAGGGCGCGCAAGCGCGGCATCGGCCGCTGAGCCCGCCCGGCGGAGGCCTCAGGCCTCCGCCGTGGTCAGCGCCGCCTGCACCCGCTGGGTCACCCTGCGCTCGACGTAGAACGACAGGAACGGCACCGTGCCGCCCAGCATGACACCGAGCATGTACGGCCACGTCCAGCGTGCCTTCATGCCCAGGTTCATGACGGTGACGAGATAGATCATGTAGAGCCCGCCGTGGATGGGGGCAATGATCTTCGACAGGGCCGCCTCGTCGAAGCCGTAACGCAGCACCATGCCGACGCACAACACCAGCAGCATGACGCCGACCACGTATGCCAGCACCCGGAAGGGCTTCAGAGCCGATTCCACGATTTAACCTTCCAGAGCCATCTCAGGGGACTTGCCACGTTCCCGATCCGCTCGTACGGCGTCGCGCACGAAGTGGAACCACATGAAAACGGCGAATCCGGCAAAGATCCACCAGTTGGCGGCGTAAGCGAGGTTACGCCAGGTGAGCGTGCCGCCGACCACGGGCGGGGCGACCTTGACCTGTGCCAGCGAGCCCGACGGCGGTTGCGCCACGACATAGCCGGCGCGCACCTTCTGCCCCGTCCACAGGTTGATCAGCTCGCCCGTGGACACCGTCTGCACCTGACCGGCCGGCAGCCCCTCGCCGCGGCGCTGCACGCTGTCGGTGCCCTGCTGCGGGCGCAGCCTCCCCGACACCGCGATCCGGCCCTCGGGAACGGCCGCCACCGCGGGGTCGCCCGGCGTCTTCACCCAGCCGCGCACCACCGGCATCAGCGTGCCGTCGTCGAGCCGGAGCGGCGTGAGCACCCAGTAGCCGTGGTCGCGGGAGACGTTGCCGCCGGGGGCGTCGACGTCGGGCCGCCGGTCGGCCACCAGGAGCTGGCGGCCGGCGTCGTAGGAGCCCTCCGCCGTGACCCTGCGGCCGACGGCCTCGCCGTTCAGCTGGGAGCTCACCTGGGTGAGCGTGGTGACCGCGACAGGCGCGGGGTCGGTGGAGGCGCGCGGCTTCCCCGAGTCGTGAAAGACGCCGAGCTGCCAGCGGCCGAGCAGGATGAACGCGATGAGGACCCCGATGGTCAGCAGGTGCAGCCCCAGCATGCGCGGGGAGAGCAGGGTCCTCAGCATGGTGTCAAAACTATCCGCCGGGTGGGGTGGTCCCCTAATCAGGCCGCCCCTGCGGCAGGGCGTGCCCACCCCTACAGATCCCGCCAAACTCCGCAAATGTCACAGGCGCTCACGCTAAGCTGCTGCTCATGTCTGACCAGCATATCGACCCGGCGGGCAACACCCAGCAGTTCCGCGCGTTCGCACAGCGGCGCGAGCAGGAAGCCAAGGTCCCGCCGAAGAAGTCGCCCATCGTTCCCATCATCGCCGTCGTCGTCGCGGTCGTGATCGTCGGCGTCGTCGCCTTCCTCCTGCTCCAGTAGGCATCCGGCCAGGACGACCCGCCGCGGAGGCCGTGGCGGGTTTTCGTCGTTCCTGTGATGTTTTCACCCTGGACCCGATCGTCGATCGCTCCGTACATTGGACTTACCGTCCAATAGGTGCGCCGCGGAGGTCACATGGCTGGAATAGTGATCGTCGGCGCCGGCCTCGCCGGCGTCTGCATGGCCATCAAACTCAAAGAAGCCGGCCACCACGACTTCGTCATCCTGGAGAAGGCCGGCGACCTGGGCGGCACCTGGCGCGACAACACCTATCCCGGGTGCGCGTGCGACGTGCCGTCGCACATGTACTCCTACTCGTTCGACCTCAATCCGGACTGGTCGCGGATGTTCGCGCCGCAGCAGGAGATCCACGACTACCTGCGGTCATGCGCGGACAGGCACGGCGTGACCCCGCACATCCGGTACGGCAGGCACGTCACCGCCCTCGAGTACGACGACGCCCGCCGCGACTGGACGGTCACCACGGACGACGGCGCCACGCTGCGGGCTAACGCCGTGGTCTCCGCGATCGGTGCCCTGCACATCCCCAAATATCCCGAAATTTCGGGACGCGAGTCGTTCGCCGGACCCGCCATGCACTCCGCCGCCTGGGACCGTGCCGTCGACCTGACCGGCAAGCGGGTCGCCGTCATCGGCACCGGCGCCTCCGCCGTGCAGTTCGTCCCCCAGATCGCCCCCATCACCCGCGAGCTCACCGTCTTCCAGCGCACGGCGCCCTGGCTGCACCCCAAACCCGACCTCACCATCCCGCCCCGCGCGCGCGACGTCCTGCGCCTGCCCGGCATGGCGAGGACGCTGCGCACCGCCCTCTACTGGGCCCTGGAGTCGCGCGCGCTCGGATTCGCCGTCGACCCGCGCCTGATGAAGGCGCACGAGAAGCTGGCGCTCAGGCACCTGGCCGCCCAGGTCCCCGACCCCGACCTGCGCCGCAGGCTCACCCCCGGCTACCTCATCGGCTGCAAGCGCATCCTGATCTCCAGCGACTACTACCCGGCCCTGATGAGGGACGACGTCAACCTGGTCACCGACGAGATCACGCAGATCAGGCCGCACTCGATCGTGGACGCCGCCGGCCACGAGCACCCCGCCGACGCGATCATCTACGGCACCGGCTTCCGGGTGCTGGACTCGCTCGCCGAGCAGCACATCGTCGGCAGGGGCGGCGTGAAGATCCAGGAAGCCTGGCAGCACGGCATCCAGACCTACTACGGCATCACCACCTCCGGCTTCCCCAACCTGTTCTTCCTGCTCGGCCCCAACACCGGCCTCGGGCACAACTCCGTCGCCTTCATGATCGAGTCGCAGGTCCGCTACGTGATCGACTGCCTGCGCCTGCTGTCCAGGACCCGGGCCAGAGCCCTCGACGTCAGGCCGCAGGCGCAGCGGGCGTTCGACCGGAGGCTGCGCCAACGGCTCGACCCGCTCGTGTGGAACGCGGGCGGCTGCCGATCCTGGTATCTGGACGAGCACGGAGTGAACAGGACGATCTGGCCGGGCTTCACCTTCGAGTACTGGGCACGTACGCGGAAGGTGAAACCCGGCGCCTACCAGCTCATCTTCTAGCCGGCTGCACGACCATCGCGCTGCCGCCGCCCCGGCGGCTCGGCTCGGCCACGGCCTGGATGCGGCCCCTGCCGAGGAACTCCAGCGCCGTGGCGGCGCCGATCTCCGGGTTGAGGGCGAAGCCGTGCCCCCTGGCCTCCAGCTCGGCCCCGTGCTCGTCCAGGAACGCCTGCTCGGCCTGCGTCTGCTCGGTGTTGCGCTGGGTGGCGCGCGGCGCGGCCAGCGCGTCCGGCAGGCTCATGCCGAACTCGTACCGGTTGACCAGGATCTGCAGCACGGTCGTGATGATGGTCGAGCCGCCCGGCGAGCCGGCCGCCAGCACCGGCCTGCCGTGGTCGAACACCAGCGTCGGCGCCATCGACGAGCGCGGCCGCTTGCCGGGGCCCGGCAGGTTCGGGTCGCCGGGCGCCGGGCCGAACGTGAAGTCGGTCAGCTCGTTGTTGAGCAGCACGCCACGCCCCGGCACGACGATGCCGTTGCCGCCGGTCGACTCGATGGTCAGGTTGTAGGCCACCACGTTGCCCCAGCGGTCGGCGACGACCAGATGGGTGGTCTCGGGGCCTTCCTTCGCGATCGGCGCGGCGCTGCCCGTAGGTTGCGGGCACGGCTCGTACGAGCCGTCAGGGTTGCCGGGCGCGGCCGGGTGCGCCATGGCCGTGTCGCCGATCTGGCAGGCCCGCTCCTTGGCGAAGCCGTCGGACAACAACTGCTTGAGCGGCACGCCGGGGATGTCGCCGACGTACGCGCCGCGGTCGGCGAAGGCCAGCCTGGACGCCTCCAGATATTCGTGCAGGCCGACCTCGGGCAGGGCCTCCAGGATGTTGAGCGCCTCCCCGACCGTGGAGCCGCCGGAGGACGGCGGGGCCATGCCGTACACGTCCATGCCCCTGTAGGAGACCTTCGTGGGCTCGCGCAGCAGCGCCCGGTAGGCGCGCAGGTCGGACAGCTCCATCAGGCCGGGCCGGACGTTGCGGGTGCTGCCGGGGGCGACCGGCGGGCGCTTGACGGTGGCCACGATCTCCTTGCCGAGCTGCCCGCCGTACAACCAGCGGGGGCCGCGCCTGGCCAGCTCGCGGTACGTGGCCGCGAGCTCCGGGTTCCTGAAGACCGAGCCGACGGGCGGCGGGGCGCCGTTCGGGAGGTACAGCTTGGCTGTGGAGGTGAAGTCCTTGAAGCGGCCGGCGTTGGCGGCGGTCTGGTCGTGGAAGGTCTGGTCGACGACGAAGCCCTTCGACGCCACCTCGATGGCCGGGCGCAGCGCCTTGCCGAGCGACATCGTGCCGAACCTCCGCAGGGCGAGGTCCCAGTTCGCGACCGTGCCCGGCACTCCGGCGGACAGGCCGCTGGTGACGCCCTCCTCGAACGGGATGCCCTCCAGCGTCGTCGCGGTCATCGCCCGGGGCGCGGTCTCGCGGCCGTCGATCGTGAAGACCTTCCGCTTCCTGGCGTCGTAGTAGACCATGAAGCCGCCGCCGGCCAGGCCCGAGGAGTACGGCTCCGTGACGCCCAGCACCGCGCCGGCGGCGACGGCGGCGTCCATGGCGTTGCCGCCCTTCCTGAGCACGGAGACGGCGGCCTTGGAGGCGTCGAGGTCGACGGTGGCCACGGCGCCGCCGTACCCCTCCGCGACCGGCGCCTTCTGCGGGGGCTGTGCCGGCGCGGGCGCCGCCGGCACGAGCAGGACGAGGACTGTTGCTGCGGGAACGATCGCTCGGCGCATGGTGTCCACGATGACCCAGGTACGCCCGTCATGGTAGGGCCCCCTCACACACAGGGATGATGCGCTGGTCAAAACGTTGATCTAGCGTGTATGACGTGCGCAGGAAGTACGGATTCGACCCCTACCTCGCCCTGATCGTGGCCGCCGCCCAGTTCGTGATCGCCAAGGGCGCGTCCTGGGGGCAGCGGTCCTTCAGGGAGCCGCTCGACCCCTACGCCTACGGGCTGCTGCTGGTCGGGCCGCTTGCGATCCTGCTGCACCGGCGTTTCCCGCTGCTCACGACCGCCGTCACGCTGGCCGCCAACGACCTGTTCCTGATCGCCGGGTACGCCTACGGCCCCAGCTTCATCAGCCCGGCCGTCCTGCTGTTCCTGCTCGTCACGCGGGGCCGGCGGCTGATGGCCTGGATCATGGCGGGGGCGACGCTGGTGTCGTTCCTCGCCTACGCCTGGCTGATGGGCAACCGCGACCTTCTCCACAGCGTGTGGATCCTGACCTTCATCATGTTGCTCATGGTGCTGGCCGAGCTGGTCAGGATCGTCAGGGAACGCCGGGCCGAACGCGAGCGCACGGCCGAGGAAGAGGCCAGGCGGCAGGCCAGCGAGGAGCGGCTGACCATGGCGCAGGAGCTGCACGACGTGCTCGCGCACAACATCTCCCTCATCCACGTCCAGGCCTCCACCGCGCTGCACCTCATCGACGCCAACCCCGAGCAGGCGCGGACCGCCCTGTCCACCATCAAGACGGCGTCGAAGGAGGTCCTCGGCGAGATGCGCTCGGTGCTGAACGTCCTGCGCGAGGGCGCCCCCCGTGCCCCCACCTCCGGGCTCGACCGCCTCGACGACCTGGTGGAGCGCTCCGGAGTGAAGGTGACGCTCGAACGCGTCGGCTCCCGTCCGCTGCCGTCCCAGGTGGAGCGGGCCGCGTACCGGATCGTGCAGGAGTCGCTCACCAACGCCGCCCGGCACGCCCCCGGCTCCGACGTCACCGTGCGCCTGGAATACGGCGAGCACGAGCTGGTCGTCGAGGTGGCCGACACGGGCGCGACGGACGTCCCCCTCCTGTCCGAGGCCGGCAGCGGCAACGGCATCCCCGGCATGCGCGAGCGGGCCTCCGCCCTCGGCGGCACGCTGGTCGCAGGCCCGTCAGGCACCGGCTTCCAGGTCGAGGCCCGGCTCCCCCTACCTGAGGAGACCACATGATCAAGGTGCTGCTGGCCGACGACCAGGCACTGGTGCGCGCGGGCTTCAAGGCGCTGCTCGACGCCCAGCCCGACATGACCGTGGTGGCCGAGGCCTCCGACGGCGCGCAGGCGGTGCGGCTGGCGGGCGAGCACCAGCCCGACGTGGTGCTGATGGACATCCGCATGCCGGGCACCGACGGGCTGACCGCCACCCGCCAGATGCCGCCGGGGCCGCACATCATCATCCTGACGACGTTCGAGCTGGACGAGTACGTCTTCGAGGCGCTGCGCGGCGGCGCCAGCGGCTTCCTCGTCAAGGACACCGAGCCGGCCGAGCTGATCCAGGCCGTCCGGGTGGTCGCGGCCGGCGAGGCGCTGCTGTCGCCCAGCGTGACCCGCCGCCTGATCGCGGAGTACGCCACCCGCGCCAAGGCCCCGGTCGCCGTCGACGGGCTCGACCAGCTCACCGAGCGCGAGCGGGAGGTGCTCGCCCTGGTCGGCACCGGCATGACCAACGACGAGATCGCGGCCAAGCTGTTCATGTCGCCGGCCACGGCCAAGACGCACGTGAGCCGGGCCATGATGAAGCTGCACGCCCGCGACCGCGCCCAGCTCGTCGTCATCGCCTACGAGTCAGGCCTGGTGAAGCCAGGCTGGGCCTGAGAACGGCTAGCTGAAATCGAGTTAGGCTAACTCAGTTTTGGCTAACATCACTTCCATGGAGGTCACCAAACCGAGCGCGGTGTTCGATCGGGTCGACGAATGGAACGATCTAGCCCACTTCGCCACCGATCCCACACCAGGTCTGCGCATCGGCGTCGTACGCGGACGCCGCCGTCACGGCAAGTCGTTCCTCCTGGAACACCTGTGTGAAGCGGCGAACGGGGTCTACACCGTGGCTCTCAGGCAGAGCAGAGCCGCGGCGCTGACACGGTTCTCCGATTCCCTGTCACAAGCCCTCGGTTATCGCCTCGGCGCCTTTCCTGACTGGGTGACAGCGCTCGACACCGCTGTGGACGCCCTGTCCAGCAGAACAACAGGCCGTCCGCCGCTGCTGGTCATGGACGAGTTTCCGTATCTGGCGGATCATTCACCGGAGCTGCCCTCCGCCATCCAGGCTCTCTACGACAAACGCGGACCTCGCAAGGGCCATCCGCCCTTCAAGCTCATCCTGTGCGGCTCGGCGATCTCCATCATGTCCTCCCTGCTCGCGGGTGATCAGGCGCTGCGGGGAAGAGCGGTCCTCGACCTGCGCATCGGCCAGTTCCGCTTCCGAGACGCCGCGAAATACTGGGAAACCGACCCGCGGACCGCCTTTCTCATCGACGCCGTGCTGGGAGGCGCGCCGGGCTACCGCGACATCGTGGGCGATCCGCCGGAACCTGGCGCGGAAGGGCTTTTCCACTGGCTGGAGCGGACCATACTCAACCCATCACACGTTCTGTTCACCGAACCCGACTACCTCCTCGCGGAGGACCCGCGCATCCGTGACCGCGCCATCTACAACGCCATCTGGTGGGCGGTCGCCATGGGAGCGACCTCCCCCACCCAGATCGGCGGCCTGGTCGGCATGGACGCCAAGGCTCTGACGTACCACCTGAACGTCATGAAGGACGGCGGCTTCCTCCGGCACGAGCAGGACCTCCTACGGCAGCGCCGCCCCACGATCACCATCGCCGACCCGACAGTGAGATTCCACAACCTGATCGTCCAGCCGAACGTCAGCGCCCTGGAGATGCGCCAGGCCCGGGTGGTGTGGGACCGTTCGCGCAAGACCTTCTCCGACAAGATCCTCGGCCCGCATTTCGAGGAAGCAGCCCGCACATGGGTGCGCTGGCACGGCGCGGAGACAGGGCTGGACGACATCGGCCACGTCGGCACGACGGAGGTCGCCTGCAGGGAACACCGTGGCCACGAGGTGGACATCATGGCCGTCAGCCGGACGGCGCTGCCCCGGTCGAAAAGCGCGCGCATCACCCTGATCGGTGAAGCCAAGTGCACCAACAAGACCCGTACGATGGCCGACCTCCACAGATTGCGGCACATACGCGAGCTGCTCTTGTCGCTCGGCTGGGATGCTGGAGACGCCTCATTTGTGCTCTTCTCGCGGGACGGATTCTCCTCCGACCTGGAGACGGCCGCTTCGGACGGGCAGGTGCACCTCCTGGACCTCGAAACCATGTACGCGCTCTAAGGGGTGAACCAGGTGCGCGACGGTACGCGGCCGCCTCGCATGACGAAATATGGTTGAACGCCGGGCTCCGCCCCTGACAGGGTCGGAGGATGCGGCGCACGTATGACGACCTCGTCCAGGACGCGGCCGGCGTCTCCGTGGACGGCTGGGACTTCTCCTGGCTCGACGGCCGGGCCACCGAGGAGCGCCCGTCATGGGGCTACGCCAGGCTGCTCGGCGAGCGGCTGGCCACGGTCGGGTCCGCGCTCGACATCCAAACGGGCGGCGGCGAGATCCTGGCCGGGGTTTCCACGCTGCCTCCGGTGACCGTGGCCACCGAGTCGTGGCCGCCCAACCTCACGCTGGCCGCCTCCCGGCTGCGCCGGCGCGGCGCCTGGGTGGTGGCCGACGACGAGGAGCCGCGCCTGCCGTTCACGAGCAACGTCTTCGACCTGGTGACCAGCCGTCACCCCGTGCAGACGTGGTGGAAGGAGATCGCCCGCGTGCTGCGGCCCGGCGGCTCCTACCTCTCCCAGCAGGTCGGGCCCAGGAGCGTGTTCGAGCTCGCGGAGTTCTTCCTCGGCCCGCTCGACGGCTCGGCCCGCGACCCCGAGCAGGCGAGGCGGGAGGCCGAGTCCGCCGGGCTGGAGGTGGTCGACCTGCGGTCCGAGCGGTTGCGCATGGAGTTCCGCGACATCGGCGCGGTCGTCTACTTCCTGCGCAAGGTCATCTGGATCGTGCCGGGCTTCTCGGTCGAGCGCCACCAGGAGAGGTTGCGCGCGCTGCACGACCGGATCGAACGCGAAGGGCCGTTCGTGGCCCACTCCGCCAGGTTCCTGATCGAGGCGAGGAAACATGATGGCCAGGTTGCGTGACGTGGTGGTCGACTGCCGGCACCCGGCCTCACTGGCGAGGTTCTGGGCGGCGACGCTCGACGGCTACGCGGTGGCCCCCTACGACGAGGCCGAGCTCGCGCGGCTGCGCGCCAACGGGATCGACGACCCGGAGGACGACCCGACGGTGCTGGTCGAGGGCGGGCCGCCCCGGCTGTGGTTCCAGCACGTGCCGGAGCACAAGGTGGTCAAGAACCGGCTCCACCTCGACATCGACGCGGGCGACCCCGACGCCGAGATCGCCCGCCTCACCGGGCTCGGCGCCACGGTGGTGGCCACCCGCGACGACTGGGTGGTCATGGCCGACCCGGAGGGCAACGAGTTCTGCGTGTTCTGATCCCGGGCTCGCGGACGGCGGAGCGCCACGTTTCCCTCATCGGGTCGCGGACAACGGACCAGGCGAAGCACCGCGCCGACCTCCGCAGATCGCGGACGTACGGACGAGGCGACTCCGCGGGCGGACGAGCGGACGAGGTCAGGCGCCGCGCCTACCTCTGCGGGCGTACACCGGCCTGCCCTGAGCACTCCCTCGGGCGCAGGGGAAACAGGACCCGGCGTGCGATTCACCGGACGGCCCCTTGGCCGATTCTGGAGGCAACCGTCAAGGAGGATACATGAACACCATCGCACTGCTGGCGCCCCACTGGGGCGGCTCCGGCGCGTTCTGGCCGATCATCCCGCTGTTCTGGGGCCTGTTCTGGGTCGGCGTCGTGGCGCTCGCCATCACCGCCCGGCGCAAGGGCTGGTGGGGCCCTCGGCCGGCTCACCACGCCGGGCCTGCCGGATATGCCGGGCCCGCCGGGTCGCCCACCGCGTCCGCGGAGCGGATTCTCGCCGAGCGGTACGCCCGCGGCGAGATGGGCGACGACGAATACTACGAGAAGCTCTCCGTCCTCAAGGGCGGGGCATCGTGACTTGCTCCCCGGCCTGAGATCCGGCGATTCCCGGTGTCGCTCAAGCGGCGGTTCGTGTGCCGAGCGCGACCCCACCCCGCAGTGGCCCGAACCTCCGCAACCCGGGCCTTGCGTCGCTTCCACCCAAACATCACCGTCGGTGCGACAACTGTCACTCGCCGCATGCGGCTGGCCGGGTTACGTTGCGTGTACGGGCTTCGTAGAGAGTGGGGACAAGAATGCGGTCCATCACCGATTTCCGCCGTACGCTCGCCGGCCGCGCCGCGCACGCCCGCTGAGCGTGAACGCCGCCGCCCTGCTCGCCGGTGGGGTCGCCGCCGGGCTCGTGGCCGGCACCGCCTCGTGCACCGCCGCACAGGGCGGGCTGCTCATGGGACTGGCCGGCGGCCGCCACGGGCGTGATCCCGCGCTCGTGGCGTGGTTCCTCGCCGGCCGGCTGGCCTCCCACACGATCGCCGGCGCGCTGCTGGGGCTGCTCGGCTCGGCCGTCACCCTGCCGCCGCGGGCACGGGCCGTGCTGCTCGTCATCGCCGGCGCCACGGTGATCGTCTTCGCGGTCCGCCTCATACGGCGCGGGCACGCCGGTTGCGCGGCGGCTCCGCCGGGGGCTCCGCCGGAGCCGCCGTCCGAGGCTTCGCCGAAGTCTCCGTTCGGGGTTCTGTCCAGGTACAAGGCGCCGCTGCTGGGCGCGGCCACCATTCTGGTGCCCTGCGGCGTGACGCTCGGCGTGGAGCTGGTCGCGGTCTCCAGCGGGTCCCCGGTGGCGGGGGCGGCGGCCATGGCGGGGTTCGTCATCGGTACGGCGCCGGCGTTCGCGCTGCTCGGCTACGTGCTCCGGCGCGTCTCCCGCACCCGGCTGGCCAGGCTCACCGGGGTCGCCGCGATCGCCGCCGGGCTCTGGACCGCCGGCTCGGGGGTCAGCCTCGGCGGCTGGCTGCCCGCCCCCGATCCCGCGCAGGCGGTCACCGGGCCCGGAGGCCAGACCGTCACGGTCTGGGCCACCCGCGACGGCTACCGCCCGGCCATCGTCTCGGCCCGCGCGGGCGTGCCCGTCGAGGTCGTCTTCAAGGTGGCCGAGCACGGCTGCACGGACACCGTCGTGATCGACGGCCGCGACGTCGCGCTGCCGGCCACCGTACGCCTGCCGCCGCAACGGCCGGGAAGCCTGCGCTACGTCTGCGGGATGGGCATGTACTCAGGGATCCTCACCTTCTCCTCACCCGGGCAGTGACGAGCGATGATCACCGGCGCTGCTTCAGTCCAGGATGCTGAGCCCCCAGGGGTAGTTCGGGGGACCCACCTCATCACAAGCCCACGCCCTCGCGCCTTGAGCACCCACGTACGCCACCCCCGCGTCGCGGCACTCCTGCCAGGTCATGTAGTAGCCCTCGCACCACCACACGGATGGCGATGACAGCCCGGCTGGCGCCACTCCGTCGCAAGCTGCCGCGGCGGCGGTTCCGGGGAAGGCCAGGCACAGCCCGGTCGCAGCCACGACGGTAGCGAGGAGGCCCGTGACAGTTCTCTTGCGCATCATCGTCTTTCTCTCCTTCGGTTGTGCTCCCGCGTCGAGCTCCAGGAGCGAGCGGCGTTACTCTGTGCGATCTTCATCGTCATGCGCCCGGACGGACCGGGCCAGGGCATCATGAGGACTTTCAGCGGACACAAGGGCGCGAGAGCGGAAACTGCCCGGCCCGGCGTTCCCCCTGGAGCACATGTCGGCGATTACGGTTCGCGATCGCGTGATCACGTGCCACTCTGTCGCCATGGCCTGGCAAGGAGAGGTGACGGCGCCGGCCGTACCGGCGCCACGCGTGGGAGACGAGCACGAGCTGCTGGCCGCGGCGCGGGCGGGCGACGCGCAGGCCGCGCACCGGCTCGGCAAGCTCTACGCCCAGCACGGTGACCGCGCGGCCGCCAAGCACTGGTGGGAGCGGGCCGCCGCGGGCGGCAACGTCGACAGCGCCTACAACCTGGGCATCTGGCACGAGAAGCACGGCAGCCTGGAGGAGGCCGTCTCCTGGTACGAGCTGGCCGCGAGCACCGGCGACGCCGAGGCCGCGGCCAATCTGGCGACGCTGCTGCTCGAACAGCGCGGCGACGCGGAGGCCGCCAGGGGCTGGTTCGAGGCCGCGGCGCGCAACGGGTCGAGGGCGGCCGCCCGCAGGCTCGCCCTGCTGTGCGAGGACGCGGGCGAGCTGGCTGCCGCCCGCGAATGGCACCGCCAGGCGGCCGCCGGCGGCGACGTGGCCTCGGCGCACGACCTGGGGTTCCTGGCCTATTCCGCGGGCGACGATGAGGAGACCGTGCACTGGTGGGAGCGCGGGGCCAGGGGCGGCCACGCCGAGTCGGCGCACTGCATGGGTCTTTACCTGCACGCCAGCCGCGACCCTGAGGGGGCGGAGGGCTACTACCGGCTGGCCGCCAAGCACGAGCACGCCGGCTCCTCGTCCCGGCTCGGCGGTCTCGCGCTGTCCAGGGGCGACCTGCGTACGGCCCGCGCCTGGTTCGAGCGGGCGGCGGGCGCCGGGCGGGTGGAGGACCAGCGGATGGCCGGGTTCGTCTGCGTGGAGCTGGGCGACAGCGCGGCGGCCAGCCACTGGTTCGGCCGGGCGGCGGCGGGCGGCGACCCCGAGTCGGCCTACGACTACGCGCTGCTGCTCATCGCCGAGTTCGGCGATCTGGCGGGCGGGCAACACTGGTTCAGGCAGGCGGCGCTGGCCGGGCACCACGCGGCCGCGGTCGAGCTGGGCGGGCTGCTGTCGGTGGCGGGAGAGCACGGCGAGGCGCGCGAGTGGCTGTCCGACCCGCCGCCGCCCGCCTGGGGCCGCTCCGCCGAGCCGGAGCTGACGGCGAGGGCGGAACTGGCCTCCGCCGCGACCGGGCGCAGGGGCGGAGTGCCGCTGGACGTGGCGGACCTGGCGGAGGTGCTCGGCACGTGGGATCTGGTGACCAGGCCGCTGCACGACCATTCCGAGGTGGTCGGGTGGCTGGTGGAGCGGAGCGGGGTGCACGTGAGCGCGATCGAGCATCTGGCCTCGGTGCGCGGCACGCTGCTGCGTCCCGGCAGCGCGCCGTGGCCGAGCCCGGGCGAGCTCCGGCATGTCCTGGCCACCGCACGCGACCTGCGCAGGCGGTTGGGGGTGCGCTGACCGGCCGCTGGGCCGCAGCCCACCCCGCCGCGTGGACGACTAGACGACTTCGGTCAGCGGCGTGTACGCCAGCCCGAGCGCCTCGGCCACCGGCTGGTTCGTCAGCCGGCCGCCCTGCGTGTTGAGCCCGCCCGCGAGCCCCGCGTCGGCCTTGACGGCCTCCCGCCAGCCCATGTTCGCCAGCTTGACCGCGTACGGGAGGGTCGCGTTGGTGAGGGCGTGGGTGGAGGTGTTGGCGACGGAGCCCGGCATGTTGGCCACGCAGTAGAAGACCGAGTCGTGCACCCGGTAGGTGGGCTCCGCGTGCGTGGTCGGGCGCGAGTCCTCGAAGCAGCCGCCCTGGTCGATGGCGATGTCGACGAGCACCGAGCCCGGTTTCATGCGGGACACGAGGTCGTTGGAGACCAGCGTCGGTGCCTTGGCGCCGGGGATCAGCACCGCACCGATGACCAGATCGGCATGCAGGACCTCCCGCTCGATCGCGTACGACGTCGAGACCAGCGTCTTGAGCCGGCCCTGGTAGATGGCGTCGATGAAGCGCAGCCGGTCGACGTTGGTGTCGAGCACGGTCACGTCGGCGCCCATGCCGACGGCGATCTGCGCGGCGTTCAGCCCCGACACACCGCCGCCGATCACGACCACCTTGGCCGGGGCCACGCCGGGCACGCCGCCCGGCAGGACGCCGCGGCCGCCGTTGAAGCGCATCAGGTTGTACGCGCCCACCTGCGGCGCGAGGCGGCCGGCGACCTCGGACATCGGGGCGAGCAGCGGCAGCGCCCCGCCGACCTGCACCGTCTCGTACGCGATGCCCGTGGTCCTCGCCTCGAGCAGGGCGTCGGTGCACGGGCGGGAGGCGGCCAGGTGCAGGTACGTGAACAGCACCAGCCCGTCGCGCAGCCGGTGGTACTCCTCGGCGATCGGCTCCTTCACCTTGAGCACCAGGCTCGCCTCGCCCCACACCTCGTCGGCGCTGTCGACGATCTTGGCGCCCGCCGCCAGATATTCCTCGTCCGTGATGGACGAGCCCAGACCCGCACCCTGCTGGACGGTGACCTCGTGGCCGTTGCGCACGAGTTCGTGAACGCCCGAGGGGGTCGCCGCGACCCGATATTCGTGGTTCTTGACCTCGGCGGGAACGCCGATCTTCATCCGTGGATCCTTTCGCGCGCCGGCACGTCGTACCGGATGGTGTGACGGCGAGCGGCCCCTAGAGGCGCGCCCATGCTTCGGTGAGCACGTTGCGGAGGATAGACCCGATCTCGGCGAACTCCTCGGGTCCCGCGATCAGCGGGGGCGCCAGCTGGATGACGGGGTCGCCGCGGTCGTCGGCGCGGCAGTAGAGGCCGGCTTCGTACAGCGCCTTGGACAGGAAGCCGCGCAGCAGCCGCTCCGACTCCTCGGCGTCGAACGTCTCCTTGGTGGTCTTGTCCTTGACCAGTTCGATGCCCCAGAAATAGCCGGAGCCGCGCACGTCGCCGACGATGGGGAGGTCGCGCAGCCCTTCGAGGGTCTCCTTGAACAGCGGCTCGTTCCTGGTGACGTGGCCGAGCAGGTCTTCGCGTTCGAAGATGTCGAGGTTGGCCAGCGCGACGGCAGCGGAGACGGGGTGGCCGCCGAACGTGTAGCCGTGCGCGAACATGGTGTCGCCGCCCTTGAACGGCTCGAACAGCCGCTCGTGCGCGATCATGGCGCCGATGGGCGAGTAGCCGCTGGTCAGGCCCTTGGCGCAGGTGATGATGTCCGGCACGTAGTCGAACTTCTGGCCGCCGAACATGGTGCCGAGCCGGCCGAACGCGCAGATGACCTCGTCGGAGACGAGCAGCACGTCGTACGCGTCGCAGATCTCGCGCAGGCGCTGGAAGTAGCCGGGGGCGGGAGGGAAGCAGCCGCCGGCGTTCTGCACGGGCTCCGCGAAGACGGCGGCCACCGTGTCGGGCCCCTCCATCTCGATGGCGCGGGCCACGCGCTCGGCGGCCCAGAAGCCGTACTCCTCGGGGGTCATGCCCTTGACGCCGGTGATCTCGTCGGCGCGGTAGTGGTTGGTGTTGGGCACCCTGATGGAGCCGGGCACGAGCGGCTCGAACATCTCCTTGAACGCCGGGATGCCGGTGATCGACAGGGCGCCCTGCGGGGTGCCGTGGTAGGCGATCTGGCGGCTGATGACCTTGTGCTTGAGCGGCTTGCCGACGAGCTTGAAGTACTGCTTGGCCAGCTTCCACGCGGATTCGACCGCTTCGCCGCCCCCGGTGGTGAAGAAGACGCGGTTGAGCTCGCCGGGGGTGTGGGAGGCCAGGCGCTGGGCCAGCTCCGCCGCCTTGGGGTGGGCGTAGGACCACAGCGGGAAGAACGCGAGCTCCTGGGCCTGCTTGGCGGCGGCCTCGGCGAGCTCCTGGCGCCCGTGCCCGGCCTGGACCACGAAAAGCCCGGCCAGACCGTCGAGATAGCGCTTGCCGTGGATGTCGTAGATGTAGGAGCCCTCACCGCGGACGATGGTCGGGATCTCGGACTGCTGGTAGGAGCTGTGCCTGGTGAAGTGCAACCACAGATGGTCTTGCGCGGCCTTGAGGACGTCGTTTTCCGGCTGCGTCATGGCTATCTTCCCTCGTGTCTGACTTCCCACAGTTTGCCTGTTCACTTGAGGCTTGCCAAGCGAATCGGTCGCGACACTCTGCAAGAAAATCGAGATCCGCAGAACCGCTCTGTAACGGCAACGAAATCCGCACGCCTGCCGCAGTGGCTCAGCGCGGTCAGCGTGTCACGGAACCTCGTATCCTCCTCCATGACGGCAAAGCGCCTGTCACCCTGTAGAACTGTTCGAGAATCTCTGTGAGAACGACCCCCGGGGGAACCGTCCGTGACTCCTGACCAGATCGAAAGCGCTGTCGCCGCCGCGATGCCCCAAGGCGTCGAGGAGCTCAAGCGGCTCGCGGCCATCCCCTCCGTGGCCTTCCCCGGGCATCCGGAGGAGCCGGTGCGCGCCGCCGCCGCGCTGACGGAGGAACTGCTGCGTTCCGCGGGTCTGCCGCGCGTCCAGCAGCTGCAGGTGGAGGGGAGCTTCCCCGCGGTCTACGGCGAGGCGCCCGCGCCGCCCGGCGCGCCCACCGTCCTGCTCTACGCGCACTACGACGTACAGCCCGCGGGCGACCTGAAGGCGTGGCGCACCCCGCCGTTCGAGCCCACCCTGATCGACGGCCGCCTGTACGGGCGCGGCTGCGCCGACGACAAGTCCGGCATCATCTCGCACGTCACCGCCCTGCGCGCCTTCCAGGGCCAGTTCCCGGTGGGCATCAAGGTCATCATCGAGGGCCAGGAGGAATACGCGGGCGAGCGCCTGGAGGCGTTCGTCGAGCAGAACCCCGAGCTGCTGCGGGCCGACGCCATCGTGGTGGCCGACACCGGCAACCCGCGCGTGGGCGACGCCGCGGTCACGACGTCGCTGCGCGGCATGGCCGCCTTCACCGTCGAGGTCCGCACGCTGCGCGAGGCTCTGCACAGCGGATCGTTCGGCGGCGCCGCCCCCGACGCGCTGGCGGCCCTGATGCGCATGCTGACCGCGCTGCACGGCGACAACGGCGACGTCCGGGTGCCGGGCCTGCCCAGGGGCAACTTCTTCGGCCAGGGGCCGTCGGAGGAGGAGTTCAGGCAGACCGCCGGGGTGCTCGACGGGGTCTCGCTGGTGGGCTCCGGCTCGCTGGCCGACCGCCTGTGGTCGTCCTACTCGATCACCGTGACCGGCATGGACGTGCCGACGGTGTCGGGCGCGGTCAACGCCGTGCAGCCGGTCGCCAGGGCCAGGGTGACGCTCCGTATCCCGCCGGCCGGCGACCCGAAGGCGACGGTCAGCGCGGTGACGGAGTTCCTGCGGCAGGTGGCGCCGTGGGGCGTGCAGGTGGCGTTCGGCGACGTCGTCGTGGGCTCCGGCTTCCAGGCCGACTCCGGCGGCAAGGCCAGGTCGGCGCTCAACCGGGCGATGGAGCGCGCCTTCGGCCGCCCGCCGCGCGACGTGGGCGCGGGCGGGTCGATCCCGCTGGTCAACACGCTGCTGAAGCAGTTCCCCGCGGCGGAGATCCTGCTGTTCGGCGCGGAGGACGAGGACGCCGCCATCCACGCGCCCAACGAGCGGGTCGACCTGGAGGAGCTCCGCCGCGTCGCCACCGCGGAGGCTCTGTTCCTGCACGAGCTGAGCCTCCCGTCGGCGCTCGGCGTCTAGGAGCGGTTCCCGCCGGTCGTTCCTAGGTCGGGGCGAACATGCGGGGGCGGGCGCGCAGGACCACGACGCTCGGCCCCGGCTCGGCCAGGGCGTCGGCGAGCTCCTGGGCCAGGGAGCCGGGCGTGGCGTCGCGGGCGGCGACCCCGAACGACGCGGCCAGGCCGGCGAAATCCGGCCTGGCCAGCTCCGTGCCGGTAGGCGTGCCGAACGCGCCGGTCATGTACTCCCGCAGGATGCCGTAGCCCCCGTCGTCGACGATCAGCCAGGTGACGTCCAGGCCGTGCTGGCGCATGGTGGCGAGTTCCGCCAGGCCGTACATCGCGCCGCCGTCGCCCGAGATCGCCAGCGTGCGCTGTCCCGAGGCCGCCGCGCCGACCGCGGCGGGCAGCGCGTACCCGAGGCCGCCCGCGCCCTGCGCCGACCACATGTGGCCGGGGAAGGCCGACCACGCCCAGTAGGTGAGGATGGTCATGTCCCAGAACGCCGGCACGCCGGACGGGATCGCCTCCAGCAGCGCGAACTCCCGCTCGTGGCCGGCGAGCCGGTCGCGCACCCGCCGCAGCACGTCCGCCACGGCCGCTTCCGCGCGCCCGTCGCCTTGCCTGGGCCGCACCGCCGCGGCGAGCGCGCCCAGCGTCGCCTTCGCGTCTCCGTGCACGGCGAGCGAGCCGCTCGTGTTGGCCTCCAGCTTTCCTGGATCGGCCTCGATGTGGACGACGCGCCCCCGAGGGCGCATCGTGTGGTAGTTGCTGGACAGCTCCCCCAGCCCCGAGCCCGCGACCAGCAGCACGTCCGCCTCCTCGAGGAACTCGGTGACGAAGCGGTCCTCCAGCCACGACTGCAGCGACAGCGGGTGCTCGCGGGGGAAGACACCTTTTGCGGCGAACGTGGTAGCCACCGGCGCGCGCAGCCGCTCGGCCAGGGCGAGGAGCTCCGGCCCTGCCCCTGACAGGTTGACCCCGCCGCCGGCCAGGATGACGGGGTTCGACGCGGAGTCGAGCGCCTGTACGGCCTGCCGTACCAGCTCGGCACGGGGCTGCGGCGTACGCGGGCACACGCTCAGGTCGGCCACCACCGGGACGTCCGTGGGCGCGAGCAGGACGTCCTGCGGGATCTCCACCCACGCGGGCCCCTGCGGCACGCTGAGCGCCGCCTCCCAGGCCTGGGCCAGGGCGGACGGGATCTGCGAGGGCGCCCGCACAATCTGGACCGACGTGGCCACGCCGCGGAAGGAGCCCGCCTGGTCGGGGAGCTCGTGGAGGTATCCCTTCCTGCGGCCGCCCAGCCCGTCGGACGGGATCTGGCTGGAGATCCCGACCACGGGGGCGCAGGCCAGGCGCGACTCCATCAGGGCGGGCAGGGTCGCCAGCGCACCGGGGCCGGTGGAGACCAGGAACGGGGTGACCGTCCCGGTGGCGCGGGCATGGCCGTCGGCGGCGAAGGCGACGCCCAGTTCGGTACGGCAGCCGACGTAGCGCAGCGGGGAACGGCGCAGGGCGTCGAACATGGCGAGCGCGTGCTGGCCCGGCTCGCCGAACACGGTGGTGGCGCCGAGCGCGGCCAGGGTCTCGGCGACCAGGTCTCCCCCGGTTCTCATGTCCGTCTCCCCAGCGCGAACAGGCTGATCAGGTCGTAGGCGACGTGCGCGGCGGCGACCGAGGTGATCTCGGCGTGGTCGTAGGCGGGGGCCACCTCCACGACGTCGGCGCCGACCAGGTTGCAGCCCGACAGCCCGCGCAGGATCTCCAGCAGTTCGCGGCTGGTCAGGCCGCCCGCCTCCGGGGTGCCCGTGCCCGGGGCGTGGGCGGGGTCGAGCGCGTCGATGTCGACGGAGATGTAGAGCGGCCGGTCGCCGATCCGCTGGCGCAGGGCGTCGGCGATCTCGTCGGGGCCGCGCCGCATGACGTCGGCCGCGGTGACGATGCCGAAGCCGAGCCTGCGGTCCTCGGCCAGGTCGGCCTTGCCGTACAGCGGTCCTCTGGTGCCGACGTGGCTGAGCGCCTCGGTGTCGAGAATGCCCTCCTCCACCGCGCGGCGGAACGGCGTGCCGTGCGTGTACTCGGCCCCGAAGTAGGTGTCCCAGGTGTCCAGGTGAGCGTCGAAGTGCAGCAGCGCCGGCGGCCCGTGCTTGCGGTGCACATCACGCAGGAGCGGCAGCGCGATGGTGTGGTCGCCCCCGATGGTGACCAGCTTGGCGTCGAACCCCCCGACGGCCTGCTCGATCGTGTCGATGGCCTGGCCGATGTCGAACGGGTTGCAGGCGATGTCCCCGGCGTCGGCGACCTGCAGGTCGGCGAACGGAGAGACGTCCAGCGCGGGGTTGTAGGGCCTGATCAGCTTGCTGCCCTGGCGTACCGCGGCCGGGCCGAAGCGGGCGCCGGAACGGTAGGAGACCCCGCTGTCGAACGGCACGCCCACGATCGCGACATCGGCCCGCTCCACCTGGTCGAGGCGGGGCAACCGGGCGTAGGTGTCGGGACCTGCGAAGCGTGGGACCTGCGAGGCGTCGACGGGTCCCTGAAACATGAAACTCCCTCGTTAACGGCATATTTCTGCTTAAGAGGTGCTATTGACACCCCTGGCAACGCAGACCACTATGTCGGAAAACTTCGTTTACCGGAAGGCAACCGCGTTGTCCGAACAGCTCTGGGGTGGACGCTTCCGCTCGCCCGCCGATCCGTCGCTGCTCGCTCTCTCCCGCGCGCCCGACAGCTACTTCCGCATGTCCGCCTACGATCTGGCGGGCTCGCGCTCCCACGTCCGTGAGCTGCTCAGAGCCGAGATCCTCGACGCCGCCGAGGCGGAGCGGCTGCTGGCGGAGATCGACACGCTGGACGAGGACGTACGCGCCGGGCGGGTCGGCCCGAACGGCTCCGACGAGGACGTGCACACCTTTCTGGAGCGGGTCCTCGTCGAGCGGCTGGGCGAGGTGGGCGGCAAGTTGCGCGCCGGTCGCTCGCGCAACGACCAGACGGCCAACGACCTGCGGCTGTACCTGCGCGATCATGCGAGGAAGCTGGTGCTGGCCCTGGCCGAGCTGCAGGACGGCCTTGTGCAGCAGGCCCGCGCGCACGTCCGCACCGCGGCGCCCGGCTTCACCCACCTGCAGCCCGCCCAGCCGATCGTGTTCGGGCACCAGCTGCTGGCCCACGCGCAGGCGTTCGCCCGCGACGCCGACCGGCTCGAGGACTGGGACCGGCGCACCGCCCGCTCCCCGCTGGGCTCGGCGGCGCTGGCCGGCTCGGCGATAGCCGTACACCCTGAGCTGTCGGCCGCGGAGCTGGGCTACGACGGGCCGTGCGAGAACTCCATCGACGCCGTCGCCGGTCGCGACCACGTGGCCGAGTTCCTGTTCGCCACCTCGATGCTGGGCGTGAACCTGTCGCGGCTGGCCGAGGAGATCTCCACCTGGGCCTCGCGCCAGTTCCGCTGGGTGGAGCTGCACGACTCCTTCGCCACCGGCAGCTCGATCATGCCGCAGAAGAAGAACCCCGACATCGCCGAGCTCACCAGGGGCAAGGCGGGCCGCCTGCTCGGCAATCTGGGCGGCCTGATGGCGACGCTGAAGGCGATGCCGCTGGCCTACAACAGGGATCTGTCCGAGGACAAGGCGGCCGTCTTCGACACCGTGGACACCCTGACGATCGTGCTGCCCGCGATGGCCGGGCTGGTGCGCACGCTGTCGGTGAACGTCGATGAGCTGCGCAGGCAGGCGACCGAGGGCTTCACGCTGGCCACCGAGGTGGCCGACTGGCTCTCGCGCCGCGGCGTGCCGTTCAGCGAGGCCCACGAGATCACCGGCGCGCTCGTGCGGATGTGCGAGGACAAGGGGCTGGACCTGCACGAGCTGCCGGACGAGGACCTGGCCGCGGTGGACGTGCGGCTGACCCCGGACGTGCGTCCGCACCTCACCGTCGAGGCGGCCCTCGCCGCGCGCACCGGCTACGGCGCCACCTCGCCGGACCGGGTCCTGGAGCAGATCGACCGCCTCACCGACCTGCTGGCGCGGCAGCGCGCCTGGGCCCGCGCCTACCGGGGACCCGAGACGTGATCTCGATCCCGGACTCCCCCAGCCTCGGACCGAGGGCCCGCGAACTGCGCCGCCGGAGCAGGCTCAGCCTGACCGAGACGGCCGAGCGGGCGGGACTCACCAAGGGTTTCCTATCCAGGTTCGAGCGCGGCCAGGTGTCCATCTCGGTCGCCTCGCTGCTGCGCCTGTGCAAGGCGCTCGACCTCGACGTGGCCGACCTGTTCGACGGCTCCAGCGGGCGGCTGGTCAGGTCGGAGAGCCGGGCCAGGCTCGAGTTCGGTGGCAGCGGCATGACCGAGTACCAGCTGACGCCGAAGGACGAGCGCAGGTTGCTGGTCCTGCTCAGCGAGATCGAGCCGGGCGGCGGGTCGGGCCACGAGCCGTACGCGCTTCCCGTCGACATCGAGTTCGTGCACATCCTCAAGGGGCTGTTCACGATCGAGGCCTCGGGCGAGCGGATCGAGATGCGCGAGGGCGACTCGTTCCTGTTCCCCGGCGACACTCCCCACACCTTCACCAACCCCGGCGACGAGATCACCCGAGTTCTGTGGGTGTTGTCACCCGCGCTGACCTCTCGCTCGTGAGGAGATCCACATGTCCACAGATGTCGCCCACCTGCCCCGGGTGGCGCGCAAGCACTACGGCCGCTACGTGGCGGCGATCGTCGTCGTGGCCGTCCTCGTGGCGATCGTCTCCTCGTTCGCCGGCGCGCAGATCGAGTGGAGCGTGGTCGGGCGGTATCTGACCGCGCAGGCCATCCTGACCGGCGTGGTCAACACGTTCGTCATGGCCGTGCTCGCCATGATCCTCGGGGTGGCCCTGGGCGTGTTGTTCGCGGTGATGCGGATGTCGCGGAACCCCGTCACCCGCGGCGTCTCGTACCTCTACACGTGGATCTTCCGCGGCACGCCGCAGCTGCTGCAGCTGTTCCTCTGGTTCAACCTGGCGCTGGTCTTCCCCTACGTCGTCATCCCCGGCATCGTCGAGGCGCGCATGGTCGATCTGATGACCCCGTTCGTGGCCGCGCTGCTCGGGCTGGGCATCTGCCAGGGCGCCTACACCTCCGAGGTGGTGCGCGGCGGCATCCTCTCGGTCGACCAGGGGCAGACCGAGGCCGCGCAGGCGGTCGGGATGACGCGCTTCCAGACGCTGCGCAGGATCGTGCTGCCGCAGGCCATGCGCGTCATCCTGCCTCCGATCGGCAACGAGTTCATCAGCATGGTCAAGCTCACGTCTCTGGCCAGCGCGATCCAGTACCAGGAGGTGCTGCACAGCTCCCAGAACATCTACTACGCCAACAACCGCGTCATGGAGCTGCTGTTCGTGGCGACGTTCTGGTACCTGATCGTGGTCACCATCCTCAGCCTGGGCCAGATGGTCATCGAGCGCCGCTTCTCCCGAGGGGTGAAGAAATGATCAAGGCAGTCGACGTCCACAAGCGCTTCGGCGCCAACCACGTGCTCAAGGGCATCTCGCTGGAGGTGGCCGCGGGTGAGGTGCTGTGCGTCATCGGGCCGTCCGGCTCGGGCAAGAGCACGTTCCTGCGCTGCGTCAACCAGTTGGAGACGATCGACGAGGGCGCCGTCTGGGTCGACGGCGAGCTGCTCGGCCACGTCGAGCGTGGCGGGAAGCTGCACCAGCTCAGCGACGCCCAGATCGCCCGGCAGCGGCGGCCGATCGGGATGGTGTTCCAGCGCTTCAACCTGTTCCCGCACATGACCGCGCTGGAGAACGTGATCGAGGGGCCGATCAGGGTGCTGCGCGAACCGCGCGACACCGCCAGGACGCAGGCGCTGGAGCTCCTGGAGCGGGTGGGGTTGAAGGACAAGGCCGGCGCCTACCCCACGACCCTGTCCGGCGGGCAGCAGCAGCGGGTCGCGATCGCCCGCGCGCTGGCGATGCGGCCGCGGCTCATGTTGTTCGACGAACCCACCTCGGCGCTCGACCCGGAGCTCGTCGGCGACGTGCTCGCGGTCATGCGCGACCTGGCCGCATCCGGCATGACCATGGTCGTCGTCACCCACGAGCTGGGCTTCGCCAAGGAGGTGGCGAACCAGGTCGTGTTCATGGACGACGGCCGCGTCATCGAGACGGGAACCCCCGACCAGGTCCTGGTCAACCCCTCCCACGAGCGTACGAAGACCTTTCTCTCAGCAGTTCTCTAGGAGTTCCGTTGTCCCGTCCCATGCTTCTGCTCACCTGCCTCGCCCTGGCCGCCACCGCCTGCACCGCGCAGGCGCCGAAGAACCTCGCGACCGCGTCGGACGGCGGGCTGCCCCCGAAGATCGCCGAGTCCAGGACCATCGTGGTCGGCAACGTCCCCAACTACCCGCCGCTGGAGTTCAAGGACCCCTCGACCAACCAGCTCACCGGCTTCGACATCGATCTCGGCAACGCCGTCGGCAAGCAGCTCGGAGTCACGGTCAAATGGCAGGAAACGTCCTTCGAACAGTTGCAGAGCGCGGTCACCACCGGGCGGATCGACATGATCCTTTCAGGGATGAGCGACCTGCCCGAGCGCCGCGAGACGCTCGACCTCGTCGGCTACCTGAGCTCGGGCGCGCAGTTCTTCTCCACGAGCAAGGTCGCCGATCCGAAGAGCCTGTGCGGCAAGGCCGTGGGGGCCAGCCGCCGCACCTCCTTCCCCGGCGAGATCAAGAAGTGGAGCAAGGAGAACTGCTCCGGCAAGCCGATCAAGGTCGTCGGCACGGAGGGCTCCGCGGACGCGCGTACCCAGCTCACCCAGGGCAGGGTCGACGCCGCCGTCCAGGGCAGCGAGACCCTCCCCTACATCTCTCAGCAGGACCCCGGCAAGTTCCACCTCATCGGCGAGCCGTTCACCAAGGTCAACCAGGCCATGGGATTCGCCAAGCAGGACCCGCGCCTGCGCGACGCGGTCGTCAAGGCACTGCGCGCCCTGCAGCAGGACGGCACCTACGCGAGCCTGCTCGACAAGTGGGGCCTCAAGGGCAACGCCATCAAGGAGGTCACCCTCAACGGGACCGCCGCCCCATGAGGACGCCGGCCGCCCACGTGACACCCCTTCGGGCGCTCGCCACCCTCGTCGCCGAGCCCCCGCCGCTGCCACGCGACGTGATCGAGCGGGCCAAGCGGCACCTCCTCGACACGCTGGGCGCCGCCCTGGCCGGCGCCTCCTCTCCCGCTCCCGGCCTGGCCGCTCCCGGGAACGCACCCGTCTGGGGGACCGGCCTGACCGTGGCGCCGCGCGACGCCGCACTGCTCAACGGCGTCGCGGCGCACGCGCTCGAACTCGACGACACCGGCGGCTGCGATCATTCCGGGGCCGTGGTGGTGCCCGCCGCGCTGGCCTGCCTGAGCCTCGCCGACCGCCCGGTCAGCGGCTCCGAGCTGCTGGAGGCGGTCGTGCTGGGGTATGACGTGGCCCGCCGTACGCTGGAGGCGTGTGGCGGGTACGCCGCGCACAACGAGGCCGGATGGCACTCGACGGGCACCTGCGGCACGTTCGGCGCGGCGGCGGCGAGCGCGAGGCTGCTGGGGTTGGACAGCGCGCGAGCCGCCCACGCGCTGGGGCTGGCGGCCGGCTTCTCCGGTGGCCTGTGGGCCTTCGTGCATGACGGCGCGGCGAGCAAGCGGCTGCACGCGGGCCGCGCCGCCGAGGGCGGGCTGACCGCCGCGCTGCTTGCCGCGTCCGGCACGAGCGGGCCCGGCCGGATCTTCGACGACGTGTGGGGCGGCTTCCTGCGGACCTACGCGGGCGCCGGCGCCGACCCCGGCGCCCTGACCCGCGGCCTCGGCACGGCGTGGCGGATCTCGCGCTGCTCCATCAAGCCGTACGCGTCCTGCCGCAGCACTCATTCCTCCATCGACGCGATCGGCGGCCTGGACCTGCATGTCAGCGAGATCGACCGCATCCACGTGCGCCTGAGCCCGCTCGTGGCCGGCATGTGCGGCGGCCGTGACGCCGCCACCCTGCCCCGCGCACAGCTGAGCCTGCCGTACGCCATCGCCGCCAGGATCCTGTACGGCGACGCCGACCTTGCCGCCTACTCTCCCGAACGACGCGGCGACCCCCGGGCGACCGAACTCATGGACCGCATCGACCTGGAGGTGGACCCGGAGATGGGCGGCATCGACGAGCCGGCCCTGACCGTCACCACGACCACGGGCGCAGTCCGGCGGGCAAGGGTGAGCGATCCGCTCGGCTCTCCCACCAACCCCCTCTCCGACGAGCGGCTGCTCGCCAAGTTCCACGGTCTCGCGCCGGGCCGGAGACGCCTGGCCGATCGGGTCATGGCCCTCGACACCGGCCCGGACGCGCGCGGCCTTCTCCCGCTCCTGTGACGATGTAGCCGCCCTGGAGCGGATGCGCCCGCGGCGAACGCCGGCCGCGCCGCCCTTGCTGCCGGGCCGCGTGTGCCGACGAGCCGACCAGCCGGCGAATGCCCGGCTTGAGCGGCCGGCCCTTGTACGTTGGGTACGTCACCTCAGCATCCGGCGTGACCGGGGCCGCGACCCCGATGCCGGGCACGCCCAAGAGGTCGACGTCCGGTGCCTCCCCGGCCGGCCACGTCCGTTAGCACTGTCTTGCCGCGCGGGCCACAGAGGGGTGTGGCGCCGAGTCCCTGGAGGGTC
This sequence comes from Nonomuraea sp. B5E05, assembly GCF_039880665.1. NCBI lineage: Bacteria > Bacillati > Actinomycetota > Actinomycetes > Streptosporangiales > Streptosporangiaceae > Nonomuraea > Nonomuraea sp. B5E05. Next base: position 160,028 of record NZ_JBDPMJ010000008.1, on the reverse strand, counting down.
ATGGAGAAGCCGGTGGAGCCGCGCGACAAGACGCCTGCGGTGCGGGTGCTGATCGCGCCCGTGGACGTCTGGCGCACCGGGCTCGGCATAGCGGCCGTCGTCGCCGTGGTGCTCTTCGTACGCTTTGTGCTCATTGACGCGGGGTCGCTGATCACCATGCTGGTGATCGCGTGGTTCCTCTCGCTGGCCATGGAACCCGCTGTGCGCCGCCTGTCGCGGCGAACCAGCCGCGGGAGGGCCACGCTGCTGATGATGACGCTGTTCATCCTGGCCGTGGTGATCTTTTTCGTCCTGTTCGGCAGCCTGTTCGTGCAGCAGGTCGCGGTACTGCTGCAGGCGCTGCCCGGGGTCATCACCGGCGTCGTGGAATGGCTCAACACCCGTCTCGGCACGCGCTATGACATCTCCGACATCCTCGCCTCCGTCAACCTGACCCCGCAGCAGGCGGCCGAGTACGCGCAGGGCGCGCTCAGCGGCGTGCTCGGCCTGCTGGGGACGGTGGTGGGGGCGGTGTTCAACATGTTCACCCTGCTGTTGCTGACGTTCTACTTCTCGGCCGACGGGCCTCGGCTGCGCCGATGGGTCGCACAGTTGCTGCCTGGCCGGTTCCAGGAGGTCTTCATCACCGTCTGGGACGTGTCCACGAGTAAGACCGGCGGGTACGTCTCTTCCCGGCTTGTCCTCGCCACCATCAACGGCACCGCCTCTGCCCTGGTGTTCCTGGCGCTCGGCATGCCGTCCTGGCTGGCGCTCGGGGCGTGGACGGGTCTGGTCGCCCAGTTGGTGCCCACCATCGGCACCTACATCTCCGTCGCCCTGCCGGTCGTGGTGGGGCTGGTCTCGCCCCGGCCCTGGATCGGCCTGGCGGCGCTGGGCTGGGGCCTGTTGTACCAGCAGGTGGAGAACCTGACGCTGGAGCCGAAGATCAGCTCACGGGCGGTGGACATCCATCCCGGGGTGTCGTTCGCGGCAGTGATCCTGGGGGCGTCGCTGTTCGGTGCGATCGGTGCGCTGCTGGCCGTGCCCCTGGTGGCGATGCTGCTCTCGCTGGTCGACACGTTCGTCACGCGCCAGGAGGTGCTGGAGGCCGCGGCGAAGAAGCCGCCCCCGCCGGCGGGCACGACAAAACCGGTGCCGCCGAAGTGACGCTGGGCACACCCGCGTCACTTCGGCGCTTGCACCGCGGAACTGCGGGCCCGGCGCGAAACCCCCTACAGGCCGCTTCTGTCGAAGGACTTCATCTCCCGGCCGTGGACCGCCAGCGCGTAGATGATGACGACGTCGAAGGCGATGACGATCATCGACCAGAACGGGTAGGCGGGGAACCAGGCGAAGTTGACGAGCGCCTGGAGGGAGGCGAGGACGATCCCGACCACCCGTCCCCAGGTCTTACCCGACATGATGGCGGCGCCGGCGAGGAGGACGACCACACCCATGATCAGGTGGAACCATCCCCAGGCCGTGTAGTTGACGGGAATCGCCAGGTTGTCGGCGGTGACGAGGTAGAAGTCCGTGTTGAAGATCCCTACCAGGCCCATCATCGCCTGGAAGCATCCCAGGATGATCATCCCGATGCCGGCGAAGATCACCCAGCCCACCCAACCGGTGGGCCGAGGCGCCTCTTCCGCGAGTGGCGTCTGCGTCCGGGCCGTCTCCGTGCGCGGCGGGGTCGCCTGCTCCGGAATCTGATCCCGGGATGGCTGCTGCGTGTGCGCGTGGCGCGGGTCTACCATGCTCGGCTCCCTCCGCACGGCGGAGCTTGGGAGGTGGTCCGCGTTCGCGGCCGCGCCTGCACGCCTGCTTCGTCCGTGCAATCTCCGAGAATGCGGCGGTCGAGTCGCTCAGGAGCACACTCGCCGCCGTTCTTTCGCCTCCTCTCTACCCCGCCTCGTCAGCACTCTCCGCGCGCTCTCTTAAAAGTGCGCAAATGAGGCGTGACCTCGCTTTGGGCCGACACGGCACGGGGCCCGTCCCGGGGGCGGTCCGCAGCCGCCCCACCATGCACGCAGAGCCAAGGACCCCGCGACTCCCTGTCATGGACCGCCCGGCGCTCCGCTCCGTAGGTTGATCAAACGTGACCGTTGCCGACCGCCGTCCGGTGGTGCGCCATTGATCGGCCCCGGCGCCGGCTGCGTCGTCGGAGGGCGGCGGCGCTCGTCGCATGGAAGTGATCGTCGTGACGCAATCTCTGTACTACGTGGGCGAACCCTCGCACCTGCGCTGGACCGAGCACGTGGGAACGCTGGACGTCGTACGGCCCGGCGAGCTGACCGCTGGGGCCCTCGCGGCGTGGCGGGCGATGCAGCGTGGCCGGCCGCAGCTGGACAACCCGTTCCTCAGCCCGGAGTTCGTCATCGCGGCGGGGAACGTCAGAGCCGACGTGCGGGTGGCGGTGCTCAGGGACGAGGCGGGCTTCGCCGCGTTCTTCCCGTTCGAGCGGGGCCGGGGCGGGGTCGGCAGCGCGGTCGCCCCGTGGGTGTCGCTCTGCCACGGAGTGGTGCACCGGCCGGAGGTTGGGGTCGACGCTGACAGGTTGCTGGCGGGCGCCGGCCTGCATGTATGGCGGTTCGGCTGCCTGACCGGCCGGCAGCCGTGGTTCTCCGGGTTCGCGGAGGCGCGGATGGAGACGGCGGCGATCGACCTGTCCGAAGGGTTTCCCGCCTATCTGGCGCAGCTGCGGGAAAGGGCTCCCAAGTTCCTCAAGTCGACCCTGTACAAGGAGCGGAAGCTGGGCCGGGATCTCGGCGTGGTGAGTCTCGATCTCGACGTGGCCGACGAGCAGCAGTTCAGCCTGCTGCGCCGGTGGAAGTCCGGGCAGTACCGGGCGAAGGGGCGTACCGACCGGTTCTCGAAGGCGTGGGTGGTCGAGCTCGTGGAGCAGCTGCACGCGGCCGGCGGCCCCGACTTCGCGGGACACCTGACGATGTTGTACGCCGGCGGCCGGCCGGTCGCCGGGCACTTCGGCATCCGTACGGCCACCACGCTGGTCGGCTGGTTCCCCGCGTACGACCCCGCCCTCGCCCGCTACTCCCCGGGCCTGATCCAGCACGTACGGATGGCCGAGGCCGCCGCGGCGGCCGGGGTGCGCACCATCGACCTCAGCGTGAAGGCGGACTCGGAGTACAAGGACGCGCTGAGCAACGCCACGGGCGCCATCGCGTCGGGGGCGGCGCGCCGCCCCACGGGCACCGCCCGCCTGCACCACCTGCGCGCCGCGCCGGCGAACCGGTTACGGCGGCTGGTCCTGGAGACACCCGCGCTGTATCGGCGGGCCGACCGGATGATGCGCTGGTTCGGCCGGTTGCGGGGTGCGGCGTGATGCTGCGGGCGGCGATGACCCGGCGGCTCGGCCAGCCGTGCGTGCACGTGCCCTCCGCCCGGCTCGGTCTCTACCTGGCGTTGCGCCACTGGACGCGGCCGGGCGACCGGGTCCTGATCGCGCCGACCAACTGCGAGACCGTGCTGTTCACCGCCCTGGCCGCCGGGCTGGAGCCGGTGATGGCCCCGATCAGCATCCGCGACGGCAACATCGACCCGGTCAGGGTCGACTACCGGGGGCTTGCCTGCGTCGTCACCACCCACCTGTACGGCCAGCCCGACCAGATCGCCGAGCTGGAGGCCGCCTGCAGGGAACGAGGCCTCGTGCTCGTCGACGACGCCGCCCACGCGCTGGGCGTACAGGTTGCGGGACGCCCGCTGGGCACCTTCGGCGACGTCGGGGTGCTGAGCCTGGCCAAGCACGGCCGCGCCATGTCGGGCGGCTTCCTGACCAGCACCGACACCGTCCGGCTCGCCGAGGCGGCCGGCACGCTGGACACGCTGCTGCGGCCAGGGACCTGGCACGGCCACCTGCGTGACCTGCTGCGGCCGATGGCCCGCGAAGCCGTCACCCGAGCCGGGCTCACCCGCCCCGTGTGGCAGGTGATGAAGGCGACCGGCCTGGCCCGGTGGGAGGGGCACCGCCTGGCCGCGCGCGAGCCCGAGCTGCGCGCCACGCTGGCCATGCCCTTGAGCGACGAGAACGCGCGGCTGTCGGCGCTCGACCGCTGGCTCCGCGTCGACCAGGCCGCCTGGCGTACGCGTCAGACCGCGGGGCTGCGCCGCTACCAGCTGACCCGCCTGCGCACGGCCGAACGTGAGCGCGGGCGCAGGATCGTCGGCGTCGAGAGGCTGCGGGCGACGCCCTGGGCCGCCGACGGCGTCAAGGAAGGGCTGGCCCTGCCCCTGCTCCGCGTCCCGCTGCTCGTCCGGCAGCGGGACGCGGTGGTGCGGGCGCTCGAACGGCGCGGAGTGGTGCCCGGCTACATCTACGACCCGCCGCTGAGCGACTATCTCGCCCTCGTGCGGCCGGGCCCCGCTCACGCGCACGCGCGCTGGTGGACCCGCCACGTCCTGCCCGTCGACCCCCTGCACGCCGAGCGCGTCGAAGCGCTGCTCACCGATCTCGGCGTGCACCCGGCCCCGGCGCTCCATGATGTCCTGGCGTGAGGCGGGCGCCGGTCAGGAGTGCGCGGGGCGGCGGTGCACGAGCCGCAGGCCCAGCTCGATCAGCACCCAGCCCAGGCGGATCTCCCAGCGGCGGGCGGCGTGGGCGGGTGTCCTGGCCAGGCGGCGGTGCTCTGCCTCGGCGCGCAGCTCAAGGGCGCGCACGCGCTCGACATACAGGAACAGGTCGGTGTTCATCGGCCCTCCCAGGGGTCGTTTCAGGCACGGAACGGGATCGCTTCAGGGCACGGAACGGGGTCGCTTCAGACGCGGAACGGGAAGCCGTTGACGTGCAGGGCGACATTTTCGCGGCCCTGCGTGTCGCCCGCCTCGCGGGCCGCCGTGCCGCGTTCGCGCCACTTCGCGACCAGCTCGCCGAGCTCACGGCCGAGGTCATGCAGCTCCTCTGCCGTGAGCGTCAGCAGGAATTCGGAGCTGAAGGCCGCGCCGCGCCAGTCGTCGGTCCAGGTCGGCTTGGTGTCGAGATATTCCTCGTACATCTCGATTCGCTGGCGGGCGTAGACGCGGGACACGGCATTGTGCACGGCGACCCGCTCGGGGGCGTCGCGCCAGTCCTCGTCTCTGGTGCTGACCACGGTGGAGACCGGCCGCCACCACCGCTCCCTGCCGTCGCCGCTGCCCGGCTCGGCCTCCTCGATGATGCCGTGCGCGGACAACTTGCGCAGGTGGTAGCTGACCAGCGACACGGCCTCGCCGACCCCGTCGGCCAGCTGCGAGGCCGTGGCCGTGCCCGCCATGTAGAGCGCGCGATAGAGCTTGATGCGCAGCGGGTGACCCAGCGCTTTGAGCGTGTCGATGTCCTTGACGCGGTGGTCCTTCTCGGCGGCCATGGCTCTACCGTAGAAGCGAAAGGAAATTTGCGCAATACAAGTTGCGCAAATTCCCTTTCCTATCCCGGGCGTGCCGGCCGTCGTTCCCCTACCGGACGGGCAGGGCGTAGACGCGGCGTACGCTGCTGCCGAGCCGGCTCACGTCGGCGCCGTACACGTGGAGCGACACCCCGACCTCGTCGCTGGTGTTGCGCACCATGTGGATGTCACCGGGCGGCGCGAACCCGCTGACCTCGCCAGGACGGTTGGCCGCGCGCCCGATCTCCACCAGGTGGTCGCCCATGTCGCGGTAGAGGGTTTCGTACTCGATGCCGCTGAGGATGCCGAACGTGCACCACGCCACATGGTCGTGGATCACCGTGAACTGGCCGGGCCGCCACACGACCGCCACCACCGAGAAGCGCTCCTGGGCGTGCAGCACGTGGGACACGTACCCGTCGGGTGAGCCCGCGCGCTCCTCCGGCGTGAGGATGTCGAGCCCGGGGAGGCCGTCGCGGAGCAGATCGGCGACGGCGTGCGCGGTGTCGCGGGGCGCCGGCTCGCGCGCCACGATCGCGGAGATGCCGGACACGAGCGAATCCAGCCCCGGACGGACGGCGGTGACGGTGCGCATGACGTACTCCCTGGAAAATCGCCTTCCCTTCTACCGTGTCCCACTTGGACCGATAGGTCCAACAGAAGTCTTCTGGTCTATCGATAGATACGATTAATAGATGCTCGACGTCACCCGGCTTCACGTCCTGGTCGCGGTCGCCCGCACGGGTTCGCTCACCGCTGCAGCCAGAGAACTCCACTACTCCCAGCCCTCGGTCAGCCATCACCTGGCCAAGCTGGAGGCGGAGACGGGGGCCAAGCTCATCCAGCGCGCCGGGCGCGGCATTCGGCTCACGGACGCCGGCCGGCTGCTCGCCGAGCGCGCCGCCGACATCATCGGCCGCCTCGACGCCACGTCCGAGGAACTCGCCGCCCACGTCGGGCTGCGCACCGGCCGCGTGCGGCTGGCCGCCTTCCCCTCCGCGCTCGGCACGTTCATCCCGAAGGCGGCCGGCCTGCTCGGCGCCGCCCACCCCGGGCTGCGCCTGGAGCTCATGGAGACCGAGCCGCCGGAGGCGCTCAGGCTGCTGCGGGCGGGCCGGGCGGACGTGGCGGTGATGTTCCGGTACGACGACACCGCGCCGGAGGACAACGGCCTGCACATGATCCACCTCTTCGACGACCTCAGCTACCTGGTGTCCAGCACCCCGGCCGGTGGGCTGGGGAGCGGGCTGGCCGAGTATGCCGGCTCGCCCTGGATCGCGGGCTGCGACCGGTGCCGCAGCCACCTGCTGGACATCTGCGACAAGGCCGGATTCACGCCGCGCATCTCGTTCACCAGCGACGACATCGTGGCCGTGCAGGCCCTCGTGGCGGCAGGGCTGGGCCTGACCCTGCTGCCCGGGCTGGCGCTCACCGCCCACCGCCACCCCGGCGTGCACGTGACCGAGGTGCCCGCCTCGACCCGGCACGTGTACGCCGCCGTCTACGGCGAACCACCCCACCCACCGGCCACGGAAGCACTCGTGAAGGCGCTGCGAGAAAGCCTTTGACGCCCTTCCTACGATGGCCGCATGCCAGACATCGCTACACTCGCTGTCTTCTGCGTGGCCGTCCTGGGGCTGCTGCTCGTGCCCGGACCGGCGGTCGTCTACATCGTCACCCGCAGCGTCGCGCAGGGCCGCGCCGCGGGCGTGATCTCCGTGCTCGGCGTGCACGCGGGCTCGCTGGTCCACATCGGCGCGGCGGCGCTGGGCATCAGCGCCCTGCTGGCGGCCTCGGCCACGGCGTTCACCGTGGTCAAATACGTGGGCGTGGCCTACCTTCTCTGGCTCGGCGTACGCAAGCTGATGCACGGGGAGGACGGCGCGGACACCGTCGAACTGCACGTGCAGTCGAAGCGGCGGCTGTTCTGGGAGGGGTTCGTGGTCAACGTGCTCAACCCGAAGACGGCCGTCTTCTTCGTGGCGTTCCTGCCGCAGTTCGCCGATCAGCAGGCCGGGCCGATCGGACCGCAGATCCTGCTGCTCGGCGCGATCTGGCTGGTGCTCGGGATGGCGTCGGACGGCACGTACGCGATGCTCTCCTCCGCGCTGGCCGGCCGGATCCGCGGGTCCGCCAGGGCGCGCCGGCGGCTCGACGTCGGGAGCGGCGTGGTCTATCTGGGTCTGGCGGCGTGGCTCACATCCGCGAAGGCATGACAAGAGCGGAAATTTCTTAGCCATAGTGCGATAGTTGAGATCACAGGCTCGTCGGGGGGACGACACGTCGCGACGTACCTAATGGGCGGACCCATGGACACGCCACCACACCGCCTCGCGCTCGAACGGGTCGTCGAGGTCTACTCCGGCCACGACGATCTCGTCGGCGTGACCGGATCCGGATACGTGATCGGCGCCGACCTGGTGCTGGCCTCCGGCCAGGTCGTCGGGCCCGACACGCCGTGCCAGGTGCGCGCGCCCTGGTCGGCCCGGTGGATCGCGGCCGAGCAGGTGTGGCGTGGACGCGGCGCGGCGAGCGCGGTGCTGCTGCGGGTGCCCGGCTCCCCGTGGGCCGAACTGCCCGGCATCGAACACGTGCGCTGGGCCAGGGCCGCCGCCCCCGGCCTACGGTGCCTGGCCAGAGGGTTTCCGCGCGCGGGGCAGCGGGCCGGGTTCCGCGACGCCGAGACGCTGGCCGGCGTGATGGACGCCCCGGCCGACGCGGCGTCGAAGGCGCTGACCGTCTCCGTGGGGAACCCCGGGAACCACGCGGTGCCGGGGTCGCTCTGGGGCGGCCTGCCGGGCGCCGCCCTGCTCGCCGAACCGGCCGGCCAGCTCATCGGCGTGATCACCTCGGGTACCGCCCCGCGGCTGGACGCCGTACCGGTGACCGCGCTGCTGAGCGACACGCGTTTTCGTGAGCTGGCCGGCGTGCCGCCCGGCCGGCTCGAGACCGTGACCGGCGACGAACCCTCCGTGCCACTCGCGGACCTGCTGGCGCCCGCCCGTGACGACCCGCCGCCGGACGGCCCCGGCTGGACGCTGCTGCCGGCCCGTCACGCCGTCGTGCCGTTCCTGGGGCGGGAGGAGGAGCTGGCTCGGCTGCGCGCCTGGGCCGCCGAACCGGCCCCGCTGTCGATCGCGGTGCTGACCGGCCGCGCGGGAACCGGCAAGTCACGCTTGGCCGGCGAGCTGTGCGCGGAGCTGGCGGGGTCCGGCTGGGACGCCGGCCTGCTCCCCCTGGACACGCTCCACGACCTGGACCCCGAACCGGACACGACCCCCCGGCCGAACGCGGATCCCGAACCGGACGTGGATGCCGGCTGCGCGGCGGTGGGCGGACGGGTCAGTGCCGCGCTGGATGCCGTCCGGCCGACGTTGCTCGTCGTCGAGCATCCCGAACCCTCCGCTCCCCTGGTGGGCGAGCTGATCCGGCGGCTGGCCAAGCATGGCCGCAACCCCCGCGTACGGCTCCTGCTCGTGGCCCGCGAGCCGGGCGAGCCCGGATGGTGGCGGCGCCTGGACACGGCGGCGGGCGGCTGGCTGCGTCGGCTGAACACCACGACGATCCAGCTCAACACCAGCCCGCTCACCCTGCCCGAGCGGACGGAGCACGCCCGCGCCGCCATGAAGGCGTTCGCCCCCAGCCGGGCCGCGCTGCCCGCCCCGCCCCATCTCGACGATCCCGAGTACGGCCTGCCGCTCCACGTCCACCTGGCCGCCCTGATGCGCCTGCGTGACGAGGGCGAGCACGCGCGCGGCGGGCTCCTGGAGCGGTTCGTCGCGCGGGAACTGGAGGAGTGGACACCGGCCTGGCCCGCCGGTCACCAGCAGGTGGACGGCGTGACGGCGCGCCAGGTTGTGACGGTGGACGCGGCGACCGCGCGCCAGGCCGTGGCGGTGGTCACGCTCACCGCGCCCGCACCCGTCGAACTGCCCGGCCTGCTCGCGGCCGTGCCGGGACTGCGCGACGCCGCGTCCAGCGGGCCCGGGCTCGACGGCCCCGTCCACGACGTGGTGGCCTGGCTCCGCCGGATACTCCCCGGCGGCGAACGGCTCGTCCCGCGGCTCGTTCCCCTGGGCCCTGACCTCGTGGCCGAACAACTCCTGTCCGGCACCGAGGACCTGGAATCGCTCGTGCTCGCCGTGCACGACCTCGACGGCCGGACGACCCGGCATCTCGTACGGATGCTGGACATCCTGCGGGTGTGCGCGGGTAGGGAGCGGGTCAGGTCGGCGCTGCGGACGCTCGTCACGGCCAGGGCCGGCGGCCTGGTCGAGGAGGCCGTGACCCATCCAGGGACGCGGCTCGGCGACCTGGTCAACGCCGTACTCGGGCTGTTTCCCGCCGAACCGGAGGTCATGGCCGGATTACCGGTACGGGCCGGGCGGGACCGGCTCGGCCTGCGGGCTCTCGACGTGACGCTCAGCGAACTGGCCGTGCACCGTCACCGGGCACGAGGCGAGCGGACCGCCCTGGCGGAGGCGCTGTCCACGGTGTCGGGCCGGCTGGCGGCCGCGGGGCGAGTGGGCGAGGCGGTCGCCGCGGCGGCCGAGGCCGTGGAGATCCACGCGGCCGCTCCCCCGTACGAGGAGGCGGCCGGACGGGCGGAAGCGCTGTTCGACCTGGGGGCCTGCCTGTTGCTGGCGGGCGAGGCCGGGAGCGCGCTCAAACCCACGCAGGAGGCGGCGGCCAGGTTCCGGCTTCTGGCCGAGCACGACCCCCGGCATGCGGATGAGGCCGCGCGGGCACACCACAACCTCGCGTGCGCGCTGCTGGAGACCGGGCGGCTGGGCGAGGCGGTCCGGGCGTACGGGGCGGCGGGCGGGGACGGCGAGTTCGCGGGGCACCTGGCTGCCCTCCTGTCCGTGCCCGCCGCACGTCACCCCGACACGACCGGGACGACCCGAGCAGGCACGGCGACGGACGCCGTCGCGGCACCCGCGCCGCTGATGCGGTTCGACGGGCCGGATCCCGCGGCGGTGCCCGAGCTGGCCGCCTGCCTGGCCAGGGCCGCCACCGCCGCCGTCGAGCACGTGGCCCCGGCGAGCAGGGACGTGGCCCACCGCCTCCGCCTTCTCGCCGCCTGGCTCGAAGCGCGGGACAAGCCGGCCGACGCCCTGGTCCCCGCGGGTGAGGCCGTCGTGCGGCTGCGCGGCCTGGCCGCCGAGGAGCCAGGGCTGCGGTCCATGCTGGCGGAGACCGCGAGCATGCTGGCCGGGCTCCATGCGCGGCTGGATGACCTGGACGCCGCCGCACGTTCCGCTGCGGAGGCCGTACGGAACCTGCGTGCCCTGGTCGCTCTCGACCCTGGCGGGCATCGCGCCCGCCTGGCCGGGCAGCTGCTGGTGCTGGGCGAGTTGCTGCTGGCGGACGATCGGCCCGAGGCGGCGCTCGGCCCGTTGCAGGAGGTCATGTGCGTGGCGGCGGAGCAGCACACCGCGACGCGGGCGAACGCCCGGCGGCTGCTCGGCCTCTGCCTGGACGAGCTCGGCAGGACCGCCGACGGCGCGGCGCAGCTGGAGGTCGCCGCCGAGCTGTACGACCTGGCCGGCGGCCACGCGCGGCAAGCGGCAGCGGTACGGGCGAGGCTGGAGCGGATGCGTACGGCGCCGGACGTTCGCGACGGCGAGCGGCCCTGGCTGCTGGCGATGGTCGCCCGCGATCCCGAGCAGGCCGTGGCCGGCGCGGAACAGCGCCTGGCGGAGTGCAGGCAGTCCTTCGAGAGCGCGGGCGTACCGGGGCTGGAGGAGATCCACGCCTACCTGGCCGCGCAGGCGACGCTCGCCCGCGCCTGGGCGGACGCCGGGCGGGCCGGGGACGGCCTCGCGCTCGCGATGCAGGCGGCCGAGCTGCTGCAGCGGTATCCCGTGCCGGATCGGCCGCACGCGATCGCCGTGGGCATGGTCGCGGCGGCGCTCGGGCGCTCGCTCGCCGGGCTCGGCCGCCACAAGGAGGCCCTTCCGCACCTGCGCACCGCGATCGAGTCCTACGAACCGCAGACCGGTACGAGCGCCGCCTTCCGTACGGAGCTGGCGGAGCTTGTCATCCTGGAGACCGTCGCGCTGTCCCGTGCCGGCCGCCCGTCGGACGCGGAGGCCGCCGCCGACCGGCTGGTCGGGCTGTACGAGGGGCTCGTGGCGGACGGGCTCCATGCTCCCCTGGCGCTCGCCGGGGCGCTGCGGCTCCAGGGCGGAATCCGCTTCGCCCGGCGAAACCCCGAGGGCGCGCTCCAGTCGGTCACCCGGGCACTCGACGTCACGGGAACGGCGTCCAGCGACGGGCTGCCGGCCGCCACCTGCCTGGAGCTGGGCGGGTTGTGCCTGGCCGAGCTCGGCCGGAGTGACGAGGCCAGGGCGAAGCTGGAGGAGGGGACGGTGTTGCCGGCGGAGCGTGTCCCGCCGGATCTCGTCGACGTGCACGTGCCGGCGCTGATCATGCTGGCCGGGCTGCGCGTGGCGGAGGAAGGGCCCGCCGCCGGCGTGGCTCTGTGGTCGCGGATTCTCGGCATGCGGCCGTTGCCGGGGGTGGACGTGCTGGAGGCCCTGGTCGAGTCCCTGGCCGGTTTCGTGGGCGACATATCGGATTTGGGGCCGGCGCTGGCGGCGTTCACCGACGCTCTGGAGCGGGAGGTGCCCCTGAGCGGCACCGGCGCCGAACTGCACGCGAAGTACGGGCGCTGCCTCGCGGGGTTCCGGGACACGGCAGCGCGGGCGGGAGACGACGGGACCACCCGCGTGCCCGCCGAACGCACCGCCGAACTGGCCGCCGAACCGGCCGCCGAACTGGCCGTCCGTGTCCACCGGAACCTCGCCGCCGCGTCAGGTGCGCACCGTACGGAGCTCGGCCTCGCGCTGGCCGCCCTGGCCAGGCTCGGCCACGCCGACGTCGCCGTCATGGAGCAGGCCATCGACCTCCTCACCGAACGACCGGACGACACACCCCACCGGCCCGGCGAACGACCGGACCACAGGCCCCGTTGGCCCGGCGAACGGCCGGACGACGCAACGGCCGCCACGCGACGCCGGCCCGGCGGCGTGCTGGTCGACGTGCTCGACCGTTATGCCGTCCGGCTGCTCGAAGAGGGCCGGGCCGTCGAGGCTCTCGCCCACTGCGAGCGCGCCGCCGATCTCTGCGACGAGCTGGACGACCCGGCCCTCGCCGCCGTCACCTACGCCCGGCTCGGCACCGGCCTGGCCGTGCTCGACCGTCCGCAGGCCGCGCTGGAGGCGATCACCTGGTCGCTGGCGGAGCTGGACCGGGCCGCGGCGGCCGGTCAGGAGCTGCCGCACGTGCGAGCCGAGGCCATCCGGGTGCGCGGGCAGGTGTTGCGGGCGTTCGGGAGGGAGCAGGAGGCGCTGGCGCATCTGGTGGAGGCGCTGGGACTGTTCGTCCGGCTGTCCGACGCGGCGGCCACCGCCGAGACCGCCGCGACGATCGCCGACGACCTGCTGGCGTCGGGTCGGGCCGAGGAGGCCGCCGGGTACGCCAGGACAGCCGCGACCGGGTACGCCCCCGGCACCGTCAAGCACGCGCTGGCCATCCAGCGGCAGGCCAGGTGCCACCTGGTGCTCGGCCGGCTCACCGAGGCCAACGCGCTCGTGGAACAGCTCATCCCGCTGGCCAGGCGTTCGCCGGACGACCTCACGCACCGGGCGATCCTCGCCGACTCGCTGGCGCAGAGCTCGGAGCTGCTGCCCCTGCTGGGGCTGGATGGCGGGACGGAGGCGGAGACGAGAGCGCGGGAGGCGATCGCGATCTACGACGAGCTGCTGACCGTGGGCATGGACGCGCAGGCTCTGCACACGGGCCGTGCGGGCGCCTGCCTGACGCTGGCCTCCGCGCTGAGGATGCGGGGCATGGCCGCCGACGCGATCCAGCCGCTGCGGGAGGCGGTCGCGGAGCTCGAACGCCACGGCCCCGGCCATCCCATGCTGCTGGGTCTGCTGTCCAGGGCGATGCTCATGCTGGGCGACGCCCTCATGGAGGCGGGCCGGGCGCTGGAGGCCGGGCTCGTCTTCCACCGGGCCACGCAGGTGACCCGGGACACGCTGTTCAGAGCCGTGGCGCACGCCAGGCTCGGCCTCTGCCAGGAGGAGCTGGCCAGGGACGACGCCGCCGACGCCGCGCTGCGGGTCTCCGCGGGGCTGCTGCGCGACCTGCTGGCCGACGGGCGCGGCGAGGGGCCGGCCGAGTTACTGCGTGACGTGCTGCACGGCCGGCTGCGGCTCATGGAGCGGGCCGGGCGGAACGACGAGGCGACGGCGATCCAGGACGAGTTACGCCGCCTCACCCGCGCGTAGGCGTGAGGGCCGGATCAGCCGGGCGATCCGCCCTCCGCGATCTCTCGTGCCCAGCGGTAGTCGGCCTTGCCTGCCGGTGAGCGCATCATCTCCGCCACGAAGGCGTACGAACGGGGCACCTTGTACCCCGACAGTAACGTCCTGCAGTGCGCGTCCAGCTCCTCCTCCGTGACCTCGACGCCCTCCCGAGGTTCGACCACGGCCGCCACCCTGCTCCCCCAGCGTTCGTCCGGCACCCCGGTCACCACCGCGTCGAACACCGCCGGATGCCCCTTGAGCACCGCCTCGACCTCTTCGGGGAACACCTTCTCCCCGCCGGTGTTGATGCACTGCGAGCCCCGGCCGAACACGTTCACCGTGCCGTCGGTCTCGACGGTCGCGAGGTCGCCGGTGAGCAGCCAGCGGGTGCCCTCCTCGTCGGTGACGAACGTGCGGACCGTCTTGGCGGGGTCGTTGTAGTAGCCGAACGCCACCCGGCCCGACCTGGCCACCGTCCCCATCTGCCCGGAGCCGGGCTCGACGGGCCTGAGCCGTTCGTCGAGCACGGCCAGCTTGACCACGGAGTTGGGCTGATAGCGCAGGCCCTTCTCCGGCGAGGAGCCGGCCACGCCCGACGCCGTGTAGCCGGACTCGGTGGAGCCGAAGTTGTCGAGGATCATGACGTTCGGGAGCAGCTCCTGCAGCCGATCGCGTACGGCGCCGGACAGGATGGCCCCGGTCGAGCTGACCACGATGAGCGAGGAGACGTCGTGGCCGCCGCCCTCCAGCGCGTCCGCCAGCGGCCTGGCCATGGCGTCGCCGGTGATGTTCAGGGTGAACACGCATTCCCGCTCGATCGTCCGCCACACCTCGGGGGCGTCGAACTTGCGCACGTACACCATGGCCGAGCCCATCCACCAGGCGATGAACGTGGCCATCTGCGCGGCCCCGTGCATGAGCGGGGGCGCGGCCATCATCACCATCGGGTTGGCCTTGACCGCCTCGTCGACGACCTCCTGCGGGGTGGCGCGCGGCTCGCCGTACGGATTGCCGCCGCCGAAGCCCATGAACAGGTCCTCGACGTGCCACATCGCGCCCTTGGGCAGTCCGGTGGTGCCGCCGGTGTAGATGATGTAGACGTCCTGGCCGGAGCGCGGCGGGAAGCCCCGTTCCGGCTTGCCGCGTTCGAGAGCCGTCGCGTACGGCACCGCCGAGCCGATCGACGACGGCCCGCCGACCGCGATCAGGTGCTCGAGCAACGGCGCCGCACCGGCCACCGCGCTCACCCTCGGGTCGAACTCCACGTCGTAGATCAGCGCCTTGATGTCGGAGTCGCGGTACAGGTAGAGCAGCTCGGCCTCGACGTAGCGGTAGTTGACGTTGATCGGCACGGCCCTGATCTTCAGCGTGGCCAGCATGCCCGCGACGTACGGGATGCCGTTGTAGAGCTGGATCCCGACGTGCTGGCCCGGCTGGACGCCCAGGTCCGCCAGGTAGTGGGCGAGCCGGTTGGCCTCGGCGTCGAGTTCGGCGTAGGTGCGCCGGTCCTGGCCGCAGACGACGGCCGTCCTGTCCCCGATCGTGTCCGCGAGCCCTTCGAACAGGTCAGCGTGGTTGAACTCCATGACGACCCTTCCTCTGTCCGGGGTATGCGGGGTGTCCCCGCAGGTCGGGGTATGCGGGGTGTCCCCGCAGGTCGGGGTGTCCCCGCAGGTTCAGGGCTTGTCGCGTCCGACGATCCACATCGCGAAGAACTGGGATCCTCCGCCGTAGGCGTGGCCGAGCGCCGTGCGGGCGCCGTCCACCTGGTGCTCGCCCGCCGTCCCGCGCACCTGCAGCGCGGCCTCGGCGAACCTGATCAGTCCGGACGCCCCGATCGGGTTGCTGGACAGCACGCCGCCCGAGGCGTTCCACGGGATGTCACCGTCGAGTGCCGTGGCGCCCGACTCGGTGAGCTTCCATCCCTCTCCTTCCGCCGCGAACCCCAGGTTCTCCAGCCACATCGGCTCGTACCAGGAGAACGGCACGTACACCTCGGCGACGTCGATGTCGCGGCGCGGGTCAGAGATGCCGGCCTGGCGGTAGACGTCGGCCGCGCAGTCCTTGCCCGCCTGCGGGCTGACCGTGTCGCGCCCGGCGCGGAAGATCGGCTCCGAGCGCATGGCCGTGCCGTGCACCCAGGCGGGAGTGCCGGTGGCCGCGGACTCGGACGACAGCACCATGGCGCAGGCGCCGTCGCTGGACGGGCAGGTCTCCAGGTAGCGGATGGGCTCCCAGAGCATGGGCGTGGACTCGACCATGGCCTGGTCGATGCCGGGGATCCTCAGGTGGGCGTACGGGTTCTTCAGCGCGTTCAGCCGGTCCTTGACCGCGACGAGCGTGCCGATGTGGCCGGGGGCGCCCGAGGTGCGCATGTACTCGCGGATGTGCGGCGCGAAGTAGCCGCCCGCGCCCACCACCAGCGACGCGCTGAACGGCAGGTGTGTGGACAGCGCCCAGGTGGCGTTGGACTCCGACTGTTTCTCGAACGCCACGACCAGCACCCGCTCGTGCACCCCGCCCTGGATGAGGGAGGCGCCGACGAGCGCCGTCGAGCCGCCGACGCTGCCCGCGGTGTGCACCCGCATCATCGGCTTGCCCGCCGCGCCGAGCGCGTCCGCCAGGTACGACTCGGGCATCATCACGCCCTCGAACAGGTCGGGCGCCTTGCCGATGACGACGGCGTCGATGTCCTTGAACGTCAGCCCGGCGTCCTCCAGCGCCCGCAGCGCCGCCTCGCGCACGAGCCCGGCGATCGACACGTCCGTGCGCCTGCTGCGGTAGCGCGTCTGCCCGATGCCGATGACAGCACAACGGTTTCCCATCACGCCTCCAACAGTGTGACGAGGTTCTGCTGCAGGCAGGGGCCGCTCGTGGCGTGCCCGACGGTGCGGCGGGCGGCGCCGTCGTGGATGCGCCGCGCGGCCTCGCCGATGCGGATGAGACCCGTGGCCATGACCGGGTTGGCGGCCAGCGGGCCGCCGGACGGGTTGATCTCGGTGTCGTCGTCCAGGCCGAGCGCCTCCCGCAGGATGATCTCCTCGTGCGGGAACTGGGCGTGCAGCTCCGCCACCTCGACGGGGCCCTTGCCGACCCCGGCGGCGCGTGCGGCGTCGGCGGCGGAGGCCGACCGCGCCAGGTCGCGCATGCCGAGGTAGTGGGGCTCCGTGCGGTGGGCGATGCCCCGGATGTAGGCGGGCCGGGGGCACAGCCGGCTCGCCAGGTCGCCCGCGGCGAGCACGATCGCGGCGGCGCCGTCCGTGATGGGCGGCACGTCGGTCGTCTTCAGCGGCCGGACGGCGACGTCCTCGCCTTCGGGGTCCGGCAGGTCGAGCGCGTACGGGTTGCGCCGCCCGTCGGCCCGGCTGCGCCTGACGATCTCGTCCAGCTCGGCCCGGTCGGCGCCGGCCGCGTTCGCCTGGAGCGCGGCGTAGGAGAGCTGGTCGAGCCCGAGCGGCGCCAGGTAGTACGGGTCGAGCTGGAGGGTCATGATCGTGCGCAGGTCGCCCAGCGACGACTTGCCGAAGCCGTAGACCAGGGCCGAGTCGATGTCGCCGTGCTGGAGGCGCACCCACGCTTCGTACAGGGCCCAGGCGCCGTCCATCTCCACGTGGCTTTCGGAGATGGGCGGCCAGGCGGCGATCGCGTCGAGGGCCGACACGAACGAGAAGGGGGCGCCCGCCAGGTAGTCGCAGCTGCCGGAGCAGGTGAAGCCGAACCGCTTGAGCCCGGTGCGCTCCTTGACCTCGCCGATCACGGGGCCGATGAGCTCGGGCTCGGTCAGTCCGGTGTCGTGGCCCGTGTGCCGCGTCTGGGCGAACGCGACGATCGCTACGTCTCTCATGGCCGCTCCACGTCGGGCTCGCCGGTGGGGGCGAACCAGCGGATGTTCGCCATGGACGCCGTCCGTTCGTGCTCGGGGACCCAGACGGCCCTGACGCGCATGCCCTGGCGTACCTCGTGTGCGGGTACGTCCCCGATCAGGGCGATCATGGGGATGTCGCTGCCGTCGAGCAGGATGTACGCCGACACGAACGGGACCTCGGGGGCCCGCGGGTCGGGCAGGTTGTTGATGGCGAACGTGGTGATCGTCCCGGTGTCGGGGAGTTCCAGCGTCTCCGGGATGGTGTCTCCGCATTCGGGGCAGGTCAGCCGGTACGGCACGTAGACCTTGGCGCAGGTGGCGCAGCGGCCGCCGAGGAAGACGCCGCGTTCGATGCCCTCCAGGAAGACGCGGAGGGCGCCGCCCGCCTGGAGGCGGTATTCGGTGCGTACGTTGGCCACGATGTCGGTGACCTCAGGAACGAAACACGAAATGTCGGTGATCTGGCCGGTGGGGTGGTCGTTCCAGACCGGCCACACCCGCATGCCCGCCCGCAGCCTCTTGGGATCACCCGCGTCCACGGCGTGCACGAGCGCGGTGTCCGCGCCGTCGAGCCTGATCAGCGCCCAGGCGAAGGGGCGGTCGAGCGGGTGGCCCGCGCCGGGCTCGGGCACGTAAGCCCATGTCGTCACCGTCCCCGCCGGGCCGACCTCGACGAACTCGCCGGTGACCGGTTCGCCGGTCGCGGGGTCGTACTCGAGGGGCGGCACGAGCACCTTGCCCTCTTTCGTGCGCACCCCGACGATGCGGCGGCCGCGTAATTCGCTGAGGAACCGGCCGATCACCGGGCCCGTGGTGCGCGTGTAACCGCCCGGGAACTCCAGAACGTGCTGGGCTACCAGCGGATCAGATGGCACGGTCGTGTCCCTCCCAGTACGGGTCGCGTAGCTTGCGTTTGAGCAGCTTGCCGTTGGGCTCGCGGGGCATCTCCGCGATGAAGTCGACGCTTCTGGGCCACTTCATCCTGGCCAGGCGGCCCTCCAGCGACGCGAGCAGCTCGGCGGCCAGCTCCGGCCCCGGCTCGATGCCGGGCGCGGGCTCGACCACGGCCTTGATCTGCTCGCCCCACTCCTCGTCCGGGATGCCGAACACGGCCACGTCCGCCACCTTGGGGTGGACCATGAGCTCGTTCTCGATCTCGGCCGGGTAGATGTTGGCGCCGCCCGAAATGATCATGTCGGCCTTGCGGTCGCAGAGGTAGAGGAAGCCCTCCTCGTCCAGGTATCCGATGTCCCCGACGGTGAAGAAGTCCTTGAGCCGGTTGGCGGCGGTCTTGGCGGGATCGCCCTTGTACTCGAACGGGACGCCCATCATCTTCATGTAGATCGTCCCTGGGGTGCCGGCCGGCACCGGCTCGCCCTGGTCGTCCACGATCAGCAGCTCGCTGATCGGCCAGGCCGAGCCCACCGTGCCCGGGTGCGCCTTCCATCCCTCGGGCGTGGCCAGGGTGCCGCCGCCCTCGGTGGCCGCGTAGTACTCGTACACGCAGTCGCCCCACCACTCGAACATCGCCCACTTCACCGGGACCGGGCAGGGAGCGGCGGCGTGGATCATCCACCGCAGCGAGGAGAGGTCGTACGCGTGCCTGGTCTCCTCAGGCAGTGCGAGGAGCCGCTTGAAGTGGGTCGGGACCATGTGGGAGCTGGTGACGCGGTGCCGCTCGCACAGCCGCAACATCTCCTCGGCGTCCCACCGGTCCATGTAGACGAGCGTGTGGCCCATGTGCAGGGCGGTCCCGCCGAACTGGGTGACCGCCGTGTGGTAGCCGGGCGAGGTCACCAGGTGGGCGTTGGGGCGGCCCGGCGTGATGCCGAACAACCCGAGCAGACCCGTCATCAGCTCGGCCGAGTCGTCGGGGTCGAGCCCGCTCAGGTGGCGCCTGACGCCCTTGGGCTTGCCGGTGGTGCCGGAGGTGTAGTGCATGGTGGCGCCGGCGGTGCGGTTCCCGGGCGCGGTGTCCGGCTGCCCGGCGGTCAGCTCGTCCACCGGGCGGAACCCGCCGGCCCGCTCGCCGAGCACGAACCGGCGCCCCGGCTCGATGGCCTCGGCGCCCCTCGCGCCCTCCTGGAGGAAGCGCGGGTGCACGAAGAACGCCTTCGCCTCGCTGTCGGAGACGATGTACGCGATCTCGGGGCCGGTCAGGTGCCAGTTGACCGGGGTGTAGTACCACCCGGCCTGCAGCGCGGCCAGGTAGAGCACGAGACCGTCGGCGCCGTTCGGAGCCAGCCCGCAGATGCCGTCGCCGGGCTCAAGCCCGAGGCCGCGCAGGCCGTGCACGAGCCGGTTCGAGCGGGCCAGCAGGTCGCCGGCGCGGTGCTCCGTACCGTCGGGATCCACGGCGGCGATCCACTCGGGGTCGGCCTGCGCGAGCCTCCAGAAACCGAGCGTGCCCATCTACTCCCCCTGCTCATGGCCTCCACTCCGTGGAGGCGGGTTCGGTCGCCCTTGATGCCGCCGCCTTCCCCGCTCTGGTCGCAAGGCTCCCGCCGCTCCTCCAGGCGACGGCGCTCCCTCACATCACGGGGGCCAGACAGGAACCTGTTCTCGTTTGATGGGGGGAGCGTATCCTGGGGCGAAAGTTCGTAGCAAGCGCTTGATTCAGCAATTCGGAGGCACCCGTGGAGCTCCTGCCGATCAGCACCCCCCACTGCCGGATCGAACGCGACGGCCACGTCCTGACCGTCACCATGAACCGGCCGGAGGCCCGCAACGCGCTCTCCTCCGACATGCTGGTCGGCCTGGCCTCGGCCTGGGCGTACGCGTCGGCGGAGCCGGAGATCCGGGTCGCGATCCTCACGGGCGCCGGGGGCACGTTCTGCTCCGGGGCCGACCTCAAGGCCATGGGCCAGCCGTCCACCGACCCCGAGGTCCAGGCCAGGGCCGCGCGGATTCCCAACTACCACTGGAAGGGGCTGCTGCGCGAGGACCTGCCCGCCAAGCCGGTCATCAGCGCGGTCGAGGGCTACGCGGTCGCGGGCGGCACGGAACTGCTGGTGGGCACCGACCTGAGGGTGGTGGCGGAGTCGGCCACGCTGGGCCTGTTCGAGGCCAGGCGCGCCCTGTTCCCCATGGGCGGCAGCGCCGTACGCCTGCCCCGGCAGATCCCGTACTGCCACGCCATGGACCTGCTGCTCACGGGCCGCGCGATCACGGCGGCCGAAGCGCTGTCCATGGGCCTGGTCAACCGGGTGGTCACCGACGGGCAGGCGCTCGCGACCGCCCGCGAGCTGGCCGAGGACGTCGCCGCCTCGGGCCCGCTGGCGGTCCAGGCGATCCTGCGCACCTACCGCGACACGCTCGGCCTGGCCGAGCCCGAGGCGCTGAAGGTCTCGGACGAGCTCGGCTGGCCGGTGATCGGCTCGGAGGACGCCAAGGAGGGCACCCGCGCCTTCCGCGAGAAACGCTCTCCCGTCTACCGCGCCCTCTAGTCGCCGGTGATGCGGCCGAGGCGTTCCAGCGCCTCGGCGTACTCCTCCACCAGCCCGAACACCACGTCCTTGGTCGACCTGACCTGGTTGGTGACGCCGATGATCTGACCGGCGGGGAACGTGGCCAGCTCCGACACGTCCGAGCGGCCGATGCGGCGCAGCGCGTCCGACACCAGCATGAACTGCAGCGGCATCGGCAGCGTCCCCGGCGACTCCTCCGACTCCCACGCCTCGGTCCACTCGTTCCTGAGCAGCCGCGCCGGCTTGCCGGTCCAGCTGCGCGAGCGCACCGTGTCGCGGGACGTGGCCGCCAGGATGCGCTGCTTGGCCATCTCCGGCGTGTCCGCCTCCTCGACCGTGAGCCACAGGGATCCGGTCCACACGCCCTCCGCCCCCAGCGCCATCCCCGCCGCCATCTGACGGCCGTTGCCGATGCCGCCCGCCGCCAGCACGGGCACGTCCACGGCGTCCACGACCTGCGGGATCAGCACCATCGTGGAGATCTCGCCGGTGTGCCCGCCGGCCTCCGTGCCCTGGGCGACGACGACGTCCACGCCCACCTCCACCTGCTTGAGCGCGTGGCGGGGCGTCGAGGCGAGCGCGGCGACCTTGACGCCCCGCGCGTGGGCGAGGTCCACCACGTCGGCGGGCGGCGGGCCGAGCGCGTTGGCCAGCAGCGCGATCGGGTGGCGCAGGGCCACCTCGACCTGCGGCCGGGCCGTGGCGTCCGTCCAGCCGAGCAGCACCCGCCCGGGGTCGGCGTCCGAGGACAACGCCGGCACTCCGTGCCTGGACAGCAGGTTCTCCACGAACGCGCGGTGCCCTTCGGGGATCATCGACTGGAGGCGGCCGACCAGCTCCTCGGGAGCGAAGTCCGCGCCCTCGTACGAGGCCGGCATGACGACGTCCACCCCGTACGGCCTGCCGTCCACGTGGTCGTCGATCCACTTGAGCTCCATCTCGAGCTCTTCCGGCGTGAAGTAGAGAGCCCCGAGCACCCCCATGCCGCCCGCGCGGCTGACGGCGGCCACCACGTCCCTGCAGTGGCTGAAGGCGAAGATCGGGAGCTCGATTCCGAACATGTCCGTGACCCGTGTCCGCATGGACTGACGATAAGTCCGGGAAAGCCACACTGCAACGCGTTCTACTCTAGAACGTTCGCTCGGTCAGCCTCATGGAATGCGTTCTAGCGAGGCAGCCTGCGCCAGAGGGGGCGGGGCAGCAGCCGCAGCAGGCCGAAGGCGGGCCCGAGCGCCCGCGGCACCCAGACGGAGGACGATCCGTCACGCAGCGCGGCCACCGTGGCCAGCGCCACCTGCCGCGGCGTCGAGGACATCGGCGCGGGCGCCAGCCCTTTCGTCATCCGCCCGATCACGAAGCCCGGCCGCACGATCAGCACCCTCGCGCCCGACCCGTGCAGGGCGTCGCCCAGCCCCTGCGCGAACCCGTCGAGCCCGGCCTTGGCCGAGCCGTACACGAAATTGGCCCTGCGCACGCGCGCGCCCGCCACCGACGACAGCACCACCAGCGTGCCGTGGCCCTGCTCGCGCAGCACCCTGGCCGCGTGCAGGCCCACCGACACGTGCGCGCCGTAGTTGACCGCCACGGCCTCGGCGGCGGCCACGGGATCGGCGTCGTAGCGCTCCTGGGTCCCCAGCACGCCGAACGCGGAGATCACCACGTCGAGATCGCCCACCAGCTCCGTCGCCCTGGCGAAGACGGCGCCGTGCCCGTGGACGTCCAGCGCGTCGAACGGCACGACGTGGACCTCCGCGCCGAGGTCAGGCGGGTCGAAGCCGCCCCGCGCGGCCAGCACCACCCGGCTCGCGCCCAGCCCTGCCAGCAGCCTGACGATCTCCAGCCCGATCTCGCTGCGCCCGCCGAGCAGCAGCACGGTGTCGACCCCGCCGAGAGCGTTCTTCACAACCGCAGCCTCCTGGCCAGGTCGGAGCGGAACAGCCCGGCGGGATCGGCCTCGTCCCTGATCCGCCGCCACCGCTCCAGCTCGGGATACATCTCCGCCATCATGGCAGCGCCCAGCCGCGCGTCCTTGGCGAGATAGACGCGCCCGCCCGCCTCGGCCACCCGCCGGTCGAAGCCGCGCAGCAGGCCGCTCAGCCCGCGCCCGCCGGCGGGCAGGTCCAGGGCCAGGGTCCAGCCGGGCATGGGGAACGACAGCAGGCCACCCGAGCCGGGCCCGAACCTCTTGAGCACCGTCAGGAACGACGGGCTGCCGTGCTCCGACAGGGTCGCGACGATGCCGCGCAGCGTCTCCTCCGCGCCGAAGGGCACCACGAACTGGTACTGGACGAACCCGCGCGGGCCGTACATGCGGTTCCAGCCCTCGACGCCGTCGAGCGGATGGAAGAACGGCGCGATGCCCTGCGTGAGGGTCCCGCGCCGCGGCGCCCTGCGGTACCAGACCTCGTTGAACGCGCGCAGGCTCAGCCCGTTGAGCAGCCCGCCGGGTACCCACGCGGGGGCCCGCGCCAGCGCGCCCGGCGCGAACGGCGGCGCCTGCTTCACCTCGGCGGCCGTCGCGTGGTCGCCCCTGGTGAGCACGCTGCGCCCCATCCGCCGGCCCCGGGCGAGCAGGTCGATCCAGGCCACCGAGTAGCGGCGGCGGTCGTCGGTGCCCGCCATGACCGCCATCGTCTCGTCCAGGTCCGCGGTGCGCTGGACGTCCACCCGCATCATGGACGTCTCGATCGGCACGCAGCCGAACGTGACCTCGGCGATCACCCCGGTCAGGCCCATGCCGCCGACCGTGGCCGAGAAGAGCGGGTGGCCGGGACGGAGGGTCAGGACCTCGCCGCCCGCGGCCACCAAGGTCAGCGAGCGGACGTGCGCGCCGAACGAGGAGTCGCGGTGGTGGTTCTTGCCGTGGACGTCGGCCGCGACGGCGCCGCCGACGGTGACGTGCCGCGTGCCGGGACTGACGGGGACGAACCAGCCCCTGGGGACGAGCGCCGTCATCAGCGTGTGCAGGCTCACCCCGCCGGAGGCGCTCACCAGGCCGCCGCCCTCGTCGAAGCGCCACGCGTCCAGGCCCGTGCAGTCGACGACAAGCCCGCCGGCGTTCTGCGCGGCGTCGCCGTACGAGCGGCCGAGGCCCCGCGCCACCACGCCCCGGCGCGGCGCGGAGGCGACCAGCTCGCGCAGCTGCCCGACGGTGCGGGGCCTGGCGAGCCGCGCGGGCGTGGGCGCCGTACGCCCCCAGCCGGTCAGGAACGTGGTCACGCGTAGATCCCCAGGCCGACGAGGACGACGAGCACGGCGGCGAAGAGCAGGGTCGGCCGGTCGCGCAGGGCGAGCTCCTCGGGCTCCTCACCTCCCCCGCGCTCGACCAGCAGGTTGTGCCGGAGCACGAGCAGCACGAAGGGGACGATGCTGAGCCCGTAGAACAGGTCGTCGTGCGCGTTGAGCGCCCACAGGCAGTACGTCACGATCATCGCGCCCGAGCACATGGTCCGCACCTGGGCGAGGTAGGCGGGCGAGTAGGCGGCCAGCGTCGCGCGTGTCCCCGTCGCCTCCACGAGCCGCAGCTCGGCCTCGCGCTTGCCCGCCACCAGTTGCAGCGCGGCCAGCGAGACGACCACCAGGAACCACCCGGTCACCGGCACGTCGACCGCCACGGCCCCGGCGTACGCCCTGATCACGTGGCACCCGGCGACCGCGATCAGGTCCACGACCTCCTGGTGCTTGAGCCACAGCGTGTACGACAGCGTCAGGACGAGGTAGCCGGCGACCACGGCGGGCGGCTTCCAGCTCCCGGTGAGCGCGGCGACGGCGGGCGCGAGGAGCAGCAGCACGACGCCGGTCACCCGGGCGGCCCGCACCGACACCGCCCCCGCCGCGACGGCCCGCCGCCGCTTGCGCGGATGCAGCCGGTCGGCCTCCACGTCGGAGGCGTCGTTGATCAGGTAGGAGCCGCTCGCGGCCAGGCAGAACGCGGCGAGCACCAGCAGCGCGGCGATCAGGTCGCGCGGCTCGCCCAGCACCCCGGCGGCCATGGGCGCGGCGAGGACGAGGACGTTCTTCAGCCATTGGCGGGGCCTGGCGGCCCTGACCAGCGCCAGCGCCGGCGTGGCCGCCCGGGGGCGAGCCACCACGCCCTGGCTCATGAGGTCCTGCGGCCGCGCAGGGTCAGCAGGAGGCCCGCCACGAACAGCACGACGCCCACCACGCCGAGCACGACGGGCAGCGTGACCCTGATCAGTTCGATCTGGCTCTTGCCCTCTCTCGCGTCCTTGACAAGCCCGTCGACGGTGTCGTCGGTCATCTTGGCCGTGGCCACGAACGCCTTGGAGCGCTCGACGCCGTCGTCGCTCTTGAGCACCTCGTCGCGCTGCTGCTCCTGGCGGACGGGGGCGCCGGTGGTGGGCTCGATCCAGAAGGTGTTGGTGCCGGAGTAGACGCGGTCGAGCTGCACGTCGCCCGACTCGCCCATGTCGAACCAGGCGGCGGGCGCGGTGAGCGTCTGCGTCTCGGTCTCGGGGACGACCTGCTCGAACTTGTACGTGTTCAGCCCGCCGACCTGCTCCTCGCCGACGAACTTGGCCTCGAACGCCTTGCCCGCCGTGGAGTTGAAGACCATGTAGCTCTTCTTCTCCACGTCGAACGGGAACTTGTAGATCTGCCCCTGCAGCTCCACCGGCTCCTTGTCGATGCTGACGCCGCAGCAGTTGAGCCCGACGCCGGAGCGCTTGTCGAAGGCGCTGCGCCGCTCGGTGAAGTCGATGCCGGGCTTGCCGTGGGTGACGTCGTTCACGGCGGTGAACTCGTCCCACACGACCCGGTCGCCGGACGCCTCCTTCACGTCGCCGCGCGTGGTGACGATGATGTCGAGGTCGGCGGTCAGCACCTTGCCGTCGGCGACGCTGAAGTATTGTGCGCCGGTCGCCCGGAGCTTGCTGATGCCGTACTGGTCGCCTGCGGCGCTCATGAGCGCGGGCGCCACCTGGAAGCGCACCAGGGGAGCCAGAACCACGAGGAATGCCCCGACGGCGATGAGGACGCTGCCAACGACGACCCGGTTCATCGACCCTCCATGTGCCAGGTGCACGGACGCCTGTCTGGGTGGTTAAGTACTGAAACCAAGTTTCTACTCGCCGGTATGTTATTGCGGGGAGTGACCATCGTCACCAGGGATGCGGAAACGTGACCGAAACAGGTTCTACATCGGCGCGGCTGCCGGTGATCTCCGGCCGCCAGGCCCCGCTCGACGGCATCCGCGCCGTGGCCGCCTTCTCCGTGCTGCTCTTCCACGTCGCGATGGAGGCGGGAACGGCGCTGGAGCCGGGGTTCCTGGGCGGTGTGCTGTCGAGGGGCGAGATCGGGGTGCCGATCTTCTTCACGCTCTCCGGCCTGCTGCTCTACCGCCCGTGGGCGGCGGAGGTGCTGACCGGCGAGCGGGCCCCTGACACGCGCCGCTACCTGTGGCGGCGCTTCTTCCGCATCATCCCCGCCTACTGGCTGGTGGTGGCCGTGGCCCTCCTGCTGTGGGGCGGGGCCCACCGGTCCGACCCGTGGACGTGGGCGCAGCTGGCCTTCCTCGTGCACATCTACGACCTGACCCCGTGGTGGTACGGCCTCGGGCCCAAGGGCCTCGGCCAGATGTGGAGCCTCGCGGTCGAGCTGACCTTCTACCTCACGCTCCCGCTGATGGCGGCGGCGCTGCGCTGGTTCGCGCTGCGCGCGGGAGCCGACCTGCGAGCCAGGGCCAGGCGCCTGCTGATCGGGCTGGCCGCCTTCGGCGCCCTGTCGTACGTCTACACGATCTTCGAGTACTTCCCCGAGTACCGCCCCTGGATGAACGTGTGGTTGCCGCGCTCGTGGACGTTCTTCGTGCCCGGCATGGCCCTCGCGGTCCTGACCGTCTGGGCCAGGGCGGAGGACGGGCGGGTGCGCCGCCTGTGCGCGGCCCTGGCCGGCTCGTGGGGCACGCTGTGGCTGATCGCCGGGCTCGCCTACCTGATCGCCTCCACCCCGGTGACCGGGCCGCGCTTCGTCGGCCTGGGCGGCATCTGGACGGCCTTCTCCGAGCAGGCGCTCTACACGCTCGTCGCGTTCTGTCTCGTCGCGCCCGCGGCGCTGGAGGCCCGGCGGCCCACCCGGCTGGGCGAGCTGCTCGGCGGCCGGTTCATGAGCTATCTCGGCCGCATCTCGTACGGGGTCTTCCTCTGGCAGTTCGTGGTCATCTACCTCTGGTACGACTTCACGGGCCAGCGCCCGTGGACCGGCAACCTCTTCCTCAACCTCGTCGCGATCAGCGCCCTGACCGTCGCCCTCGCCGGGCTCACGCACCGTTACGTGGAGGAGCCCGCCCGGCGGCTGATCCGGTTCGTCCCTCACGCGGCAGGCGGGGCGGGCCCCGGCTCCCCGAAGGCCGCGGCCCTCAGGCAGAACGCCTGACCCTGGCCGCCCGCCGCGCTGATCCGCATGCCCTTGCCGGCCCCGTCGTGCGGCACGTAGTAGAGCGCGCCCGTCTCCCCGGTCGCCGGCAGCGTGGCCGCCCGCTCGGTGCCGCCGAGATCCACCACCACGTGCACCTGCCGGGGGCTGGTGTAGGCCAGGGCCACCACCATGCCGGGGCCGCCGGGGGACTCGACGGGGAAGACCTTGTCCTTCGCGTAGCACTTCTCACCCTTCATCGCGTCGAAGAACGGCGCCACCCGGCCCACCGGGACGAGCTTGCCCGTGGAGTCGAAGACGTACGGCTTCGCCGAGGGCCGCGGGTCGCGCATACGCTGCCGGAGGCCGGGATCGGCCAGCGGCGCGAGCACGTACGACGTCAGCCTGCGGGCGCCGTTCCACGGCAGGACGACCTCCGGCGGCACGGGACGCGGGTAGACGTCGGTCTCCGGCGCGGCGGTGGCCAGCGAGGCCCGCGCGTTGTCCAGATATTTCCTGACCTTGTCGCCGCTGAGGGTGTCGCCGTAGGCGTTGATCGAGACCAGCGACGCGGCGAGCACGGCCACGGTCAGCACGCTCGCGGCCATGGACAGGCCGCCGCCCACCGGCCGGCGGCGGGCGTCCCGCTCGCCCTCGACCGGATGCCAGGCCAGCGCCAGGCAGAGGGCGAACACCACCGCGGCGTCGGCGACGTACCGGGTCTCCGCGCCGACGAGGTCCCAGGCGGTCGCCCGCGCGATCGTGGTGGGGATCGCGTCGGCCACGATGACGTACGCGGCCAGGATCGCCCACGCCCGCCACGCCCGCCTGCGGTACACGCACGTGACCACGACCAGCAGCGCGAGCAGCACCCATGCCGCGATCACGGTGGCCTGGACCGGATCGGCCAGCCCGCCGGTGGAGGTCAGCCCGCCCCAGCGCAGCGGGCCGCCGACGGCGCCCGTGGGAAAGGTCTCCCCCAGTAATCTGCGCAGCAGCCCCGGCACCACCTCGGCCTTCGGCCCGGTCAGCGCGTCGGAGCCGGCGGTGTCGCGGCGCAGCAGGTAGAGCACGGCGTACCCGGCCAGCAGCACGCCGTGCGCCCACCAGACCGGCCTGCTCAGCTCGGCCCCCAGCGCCCGCAGCCACAGGCCCCTTCCGAGGTAGGCGCTGGTGACTCCCAGCACGACGAAGGGAATGAACACCCCCTTCGTGGAGCAGGCCATCCCGGCGGCGGTCCAGATCAGGGCGTGCCACCGGCCCTTGCCCTCGCGGACGTACCTGACGTGCGCCGCGAGCGCGGCGACCAGCGCGAGCTGCAGCGGCACCGCGTTGAGCGCCGCCGACCACCAGCTCATCGCGGGCACGGTGAGCGGCGCGAACGCGTAGACGGCCAGGGCGGCCGGCACCACGGCGCGGTCGCCGAAGAGCCGCCGCAGCAACACCAGGAACACGATCGAGGCGGCCGCCTGGAGCGCGAGCGTCACGAACGACACCAGCGCCCAGCTGTACGGCGCCACCCAGGTGAGCAGCCACACCAGGGCCAGCGAGCCGGGCATGAGATGCCCCTTGTGCACGCGGGTCAGGTAGTCCCAGGTGAACCCGCTGTCGGCGGCCCCGGCCACGAAGAGGAAGTCGTCCTCGACGAAGTACGCCTTACTGAGGACGTGGGCCCTGAAGATCAACGAGACCAGGACGAGCAGCAGGCCGACACCCACGATCGGCCCGGTGCGGATCGAGGGCAGCGTGATCCGCACGGGCTCGGAGCTCCTGGCGCCTTCCGTCATCGTCGATTCCTTCCGCTGCGTCAGAGATCCCCCGAGTGGACTGCCGTGCCGGCCCTGCCTCGCACGTCCGCGGCAGGCCAGAAGGCGGGTTCGGTGTTGGTAGGCTCCGCGCCGTGGACACCCCCGTACCGTTCCGAGCGGATCTCGGCAGGTCCGTCCGGCTGCTGCGCGCCTTCCGCCTGGAGCAACGCGACCCCGACTTCTTCTACGGCACCCTGGCCATGGACACCGTCGCCCAGCTCGGCACGTACACGGAGCTGGCCGGCGCCACGGTGGCCGACGTCGGAGGCGGGCCCGGCTACTTCGCCGACGCGCTGCGCGCGGCAGGGGCGCGCCCGGTGTGCGTCGACTGCGACGCGGGCGAGATGCGCCTGCGCGACGGCAGGCCGCCGCGCGACGCCGTGCTGGGCAGCGCGCTCGACCTGCCGCTGGCCACCGGCTCGGTGGACGTGTGCTTCTCGTCCAACGTGCTGGAACACGTCCCCGACCCGCTCAGGATGGCCGCCGAGATGGTCAGGGTCACCCGGCCCGGCGGGATCGTCTACCTGTCGTACACGGTGTGGCTCTCGCTGTGGGGCGGCCACGAGACCTCCCCCTGGCACTACCTGGGCGGCCACTACGCCGCCCGGCGGTACACGCGAAGGCACGGCAGGCGGCCGAAGAACGTCTACGGCGAGAGCATGTTCGCCGTCGGGGTGGCCCGCCCGCTGGCCTGGGCCAGGCGCTGCCCCGACGCCGAGCTGCTGGACGCGGTCCCCCGCTACCATCCCCGCTGGGCCCGGCATGTCGTCCACCTACCTGGCGTCCGCGAGCTGGTCACCTGGAACCTGCTCCTCGTCCTGCGCCGCAGGTGAGCGCCGCCGCATGAGCAGCAGCGCGGCCACGACGCAGCCCGCGCCCGCCACGCCGCCGCCCACCGGCGCGACCGTGCCCAGCAGCAGGATCCAGCGGCGGTAGGCCGCCGCCGTGTCCAGCGCCGCCACGACGTCGGCCTCGCTGGTGCGGAACGTCGCGTCCAGCGCGGTCAGCCGGCCCCGCTCGTCGGCCGTGACCAGCGTCTCCTTCACCTCTTCCACCGTCCTGACCGGCTGCCCGCTGACCGGCTCGACCCAGTACGTACGCCGGATCTCGGCGTAGCGGCCCAGCCCGACGTCGCCCTTGCCGGGCAGCCCGACCAGGCGGCGCGGCAGCGGCGCCGTCTCGCCCGGCACCAGCCGGCGCGGCGTGCGCTGGACGTAGCGGTAGGTCTCGACGCCGCCTATCCGCTCGACCCCGTCGAAGGCGGCCGTGACCGGCACGCGCAGCCGCAGGTCGAACAGCGTGTAGTCGCGGCGCTCGGCGTTGAAGGGCCAGCGGAACGCCTGGCCGGACTGCCGGATCGTGGTGTCCTCGTCCAGGTACTCGCCGCAGCAGTTGACGATCGCGCCCGTGCGGCGGTCGAAGGCCAGGCGCCGCTCGTGGTAGTCGAGCCGCTCCTCCTCCCGCGTGGCCAGGGAGACCGACTCGCCCCACACCGCGCGGTCCTCGTCGCCGGCCAGCACGTCGCCGATCAGCCAGCGGGTCTGGACCAGCTCTCCCACCACCGGCCGCATCGTGGCCGGGTCGAGGTAGGTCGCCGATTCCGCCACCGACCGGGTCATGCTCTGCTGCTCCAGCGGCGCCTTGAGCACCTGGGCGGCCACGTACAGGCGGGACAGAGGGATGAGGGTCAGCAGGAAGGCGCCCACGCCGGCCAGCACCAGCGCGAGGTTCCTGCGGCTCATGACGATCATGGTCGCGGCACCGCCTGCCCCGGTGTCACGTCTCCGATGCACACGCCCGGCGGCAGGTCGTCGATGACGATGCGGTCGGCGCCCGGCTCCGCGAGCACGAACACCCGGCCGAGGCCGGCCCGCAGCGCCACGTCCGTGGCGCGGTCGGCCATCCACAGGGTGACCCTCGTGTCCGCGCGGGCGGCGTACCCGAGCCTGACCAGGGTGCCCTCCGCGCGGGTGACGCGGTTGTCCAGCGGCACCTGGACGGTTCCGCCGGTGACCGGCCAGCACCGGTCCCGGGTGCGCGGAGCGAGCGGGACGCCCCGCACGTCCACGGGCCGCAGGCGGCCCTGGTCGTCGAAGACCATGCCGTCGAGCGCCGCGGGCGGCGCCTGCATCGTGGCCCTGAGCCGCGGCGGGGCCAGCGCGCCCAGCACCTTCGACGTCAGGCTGTAGGCGCCGTAGCTGCTCGGCAGCACGTCGGGCGGCACGAGCCGGTCGTAGATCACCGTGCCGGGCGCGGCTCCGGCCAGCTCGGCGCGTGCCGTCTCGATGTAGCGGTGGCGCCGCTCCGCGCCCAGGTGCCCGGCGAAGACCGAGACCGACACCAGCGACGCGCCCACGAACAGCCCGAGCGCCACGCCGCAGACCCCGCTCACCCGTTCCCTGGCGGGCAGCGCCCGCCGGTACGGCTCCGCCTCTCCCGGGAGCGGCAGCAGCACCAGCCCGGCGACGAGGGCGACCAGCGGGACGGCGTCGGCGACGTAGCGCGTGTCCGTGCCGGCGAACGAGCCGAACAGGTGGACCCGGCCCCAGAGCACCGGAAGGGCGTCGGCGACGAGCACGTAACCGAGCAGCAGCGCCCACGCCAGGCCGGCGCGCCTGCGATAGTACGTGGTGACCGCCACCATGGCCGCGAGGGTCACGAGGGAGGCGATCACGACGGGCAGCGGTGGCGAGGCGACCCCCCAGTCGTTGCCGGCGAACCACCGCCACGGGCCACCCAGCACGGTCGTGGCGAAGGTCCTGCCGAGCAGCTCCCACAGGAAGCCCGCCGCCTGGTCGAAGATCGGCAGTGCCCCGGTGCCGGGCGCCGACGCCGACCGCTGGACGTAGAGCGCGCCGAAGCCCGCCAGCACGGCCAGCTGCATCGACCAGGCCGCCAGGTGCCCGCGCAGCGCGCGGCGGAGACCGCCGTGATAGATCGCCGTGAGGGCGAACAACACCAGCGGCAGCGCGAAGCCCTTGACGAAGCCCAGCAGCCCGAACAACACCCACAGCGCGGCGGCCACGGCGTGCCGCAGCCGGCCGGTCCTCAGGTGGTGCCAGTGCGAGGCGACCGCCATGGGCAGGGCGATCTGCAGGAAGACGGTGTTGAGCCCCGCCGCCCACCACACGAGCACGGGCACGGTGACGGGTGCGACGAGGAAGACGAGGAGCGGCGCGAGGATCGCGGGCCGCGCGCCGAACACGACGCGAAGCATGCGCAGCACGGCCAGGGCGGCGCAGGCGTGCAGCGCCAGGACCATGCCCGCCGCGTACCCCCAGCCGAAGGGCTCCAGCCTGGCCGACAACCAGGCGAGCAGGAAACCGCCCGGCATGAACTGCCCGAAGTGCACGCGGGTCAGGTAGTCGAAGGAGAGATCGTTCTCCACCGCCCTGGCCACGAACTCGAAGTCGTCCTCCTTGAAGTAGGCGTGCTGGGCGATGGCCGCCTTCCACGCCATGGCCGCGCCGACGAGCACGAGCGCGGCCAGCAGCACCCCGTGCCGCCCGGCCCACCGGGACGCCGCCGCAGCGGTGCGGGCGATCGGGGCCGGGACGGTGATGACCATCCCGGTGCGCGGCTCGGCCGTCCGGCTCACGGAACGCTCGTCATGGCCGGGCCGCCCGCGGCGACGGGTACGGAAAGTTCGGACGTCCGCGCGGTCCGCCTGGCGGGGATCTCGGCGAACAACTGCGCGAGGAAGGGCAGGCAGAGGAGCTGCGGCCAGAAACCGCCGGCGCCGGCGGCCACCAGGACCGCGGCGGCCATGAAGAGGGCGACGCCGCCCGGCGGCCCGATCAGCAGGCGCCGCCACCGCGGCACGCGCGCGTGCTCGGCCGTGCGCAGCGACCGCGACCACGCCCCCAGCGCGTAGGCGGCGCCCGCGACGCCGGCGCCCACCGGCCCGCCGACCCAGAAGCCCAGCCCGACGGCGAACGGCGCGAGGTGCGCGGCGCGCAGGCGTGCGGGACGGACCAGAGCCCGGTGGCGCGCGGGCGGTGCCGTCCTGACCAGGGCCAGCAGCACGACCAGCAGCGCCAGAGCGCCGCCCGCGGCCAGCCCCGCGCGGTAGCGGGAGTCGGGCTCGTACGTGAGCGTGACCGCGCCCGCGACGTGCGACGGGAGGAACCACGCCTGCCGCCAGCCGTCGAGCCGGACCGGCTTGAGCTCGACGGCGCCCAGCCTGGCCCGCCAACCGGGGTTGAAGTTCTCGTTGACGACCAGGTAGGAGTCCTTCGTGACGCCGACCTGGACCACCCGCTCCCCGTCCTCCCACGACGTCACGGCCACCTCGCTCATCTCCACGGGCGCGACCTCCCGGCCGCCGTCCTCGTGGCGGACGATCGCCGACTCGACGCGGTAGGCGTCGCCCGGCCGCAGGGACAGCCGCGCCTGGCCGGACTCCAGCCGCAGCGGCTCGCAACTCTCGAACGCGACGGGCCTGCCGGTGACCACGTCGTTCAGCGAGCCGTCGACGATCCTGGTGTGCACGGTCTCGCCACCGGCGGTGAACGTCGGCCCGAACCCGCAGGGCACGCGGAGCGGGAAGCCGTTCAGCGCGCCGAGCGGGCGTACCCCGGGGAAGGAGACGTCGGTGATCTCGACGGGACGGCCGCCCGACGCGCCGAACTCCAACTCGACCTTCTTCGCCTCCAAGGCGGGGAAGCGGATGATGCCGCCCTGGCCCACCCAGCTCTGCCTGACGCCGCCCTCGGCGCGGATCGTCACGCGGACAGGAGGCGCCCCGAGGTAGGAGTCGGGCGTGACGACGCGGATGTGCGACAACCGCGTCCTACGGGCCAGCTCGACGCTCAGCGTGGGCTTCGGGTCGAGCGGGTCGGCGAACCACGCGGTCTTCGGGTCTCCGTCGAACGCCCACCGGCCGGACGCCGCGCCGTGCTCGACCACCGTCGAGGACGCCCGCACCTTCACGGCGTCGCCGGGCAGCGTGGTCAGCCGCTCGATGGCCGTGCGCTCGGTGAGCACGGTACGGCCGGAGAGCTCGTACGAGCCGCCCTTCCTGACGGTGAAGGAGCGGTCGAATCCGTGCCCGTCGTCGCCCAGGACCTCGTGGCCCTCGGCGCAACTCCAGGCGAGCGAGCCCCTGACGCAGCCGGGAACGTCACCGGTCCTGCTGAACGCGACCGTCGCCGGCTCGCCGGCACCCGAGGCCGTGCCCGGGTCCGGCACGGTGATCGAGCGGGTGGGGTGCACCCCCGGAATGGTCAGCTCCGTGATCCCGACCCGGCCGCCGGGCCCGCGCTCCGGCTCGCCGGCGGTGGACACCACCTTCAGGCGCAACCGGTCGGCCGGGCCCGCCGGCACCACCAGCTCCTGGGCGTCCGACGTGGCGCGGACCTTCTGGCGCAGCGCGCCGTTGCCGGTCTCCACCACCACCTCGGCGGGCGCGGGGCTGATGGGCGAGTGCTCGAAGGAGACCTGGAACGTCGTGACGTCCAGCGGCTCGGTGAAGGCGACCTCGATCCACTCGCCGGCCGCGCCGTTCCAGCCGGTGGAGCGCCAGCTGGTGCGCCGGTCGCCGTCGAGCGCGGCGAACGGCTGGTGGCCGGGCTCCCTGCTGCGCGGGGCCGCCGTGACGTCCGCCTCGGAGCTGGACGCCGTGACGCTCGCGATCCCGGTGAACGTGGCCGTGGCGAGGTACCGCTCCCACCCCGGGTCCAGGATGTCGTTCGACGGCGAGGCGCCGCGGAACGGCTCCGCCGCGGTGAGCGTGGCGCTGGCGTTGCCGCGCAGGTCGGGGTAGGCGAGCTCGCGCCGGCGCAGCGTGTCGGTCAGCACGGTGTCGCGCCCCGGCACCTCGACGCGCCCGTCGTCGTCGTTGAGCAGCACGGGCCTGTCGTCGTCCAGGAGTCCCTGCTCGGCCAGGTCGAGCACGGCCTCCGGGGCTCCTCCGACGCGCAGCGGGCGGGTGGCGTCGACGGTGCCGACGAGCGGCGCGGCCCCGGGCACCCGGTAGATCTCGACCGCGGGGTAGGGCTGGTCCAGCCAGGCGGCGGCCTTGCCGTACTGGCCGATGCCCACGCCCGGGCCCATCCGGGCGGCGAGCTCGATGCCGGGCGAGTCCTCCAGCGCCTGGTGCACGCGGGCCGGCCAGGCCGTGCCGATGGTGGCGCGGTCCAGGTCGTTACGGACCACCAGGTACGTCACCCCCATGCGGCGCAGCGTGGCCGTGAGCCCCGCGGACCCCACGCCGGCGGACAGGCGCTCGTCGACGGCCGCCATCAGCCGCGAGATGCCGGCCGACCCCCACGGCACGATGGTGTGCGTGGCCCAGCGGACCTGCGAGAGCGCCTGCAGCGGCTCATCGAGCGGGCGGCCCCAGAGGTACTCGCCGCGTTTGGCCCCCGGCACGGCCAGCACCATCCCGTCGCCGGCGTTGCGGCCGACCCAGGAGATGGCCTGCTTCCAGTAGTCGGGGATCGTGGTGAAGCCGCCGGCCGGCGCGAGGCCCGCGTACAGGATGGGCAGGCCCGACAGCGTCACGAGCCCGGCCGTGGCCGCGGTGAGGGGCACGCGCAGGCGCGGGCGCGCCGTCGCGAGGAGACCGGCGACCCCGAGCGCGACGGGCAGCCTGATCAGCGCGTCGAACTTGTGCAGGTTGCGGAAGGCGGCGAGCGGGCCGTCCAGCAGCTGCACCATGAGCTCGTGGTGGGGGGTTCCGGGATGGCCCGTGGTGATGACGGCGACCCCGCACAGCAGGCTGATGAGGAGGAAGGGGCGCTCCGGCATCCTGCGGGAGGCGAGACCCGCCATGCCCGCCGCCGCCACGGCGGCGGTGACCACGATCAACCACGGGACCGTGGACTGCTGGTGGGCGTCCGGCAGCCAGGTCTGCCCGTCCACGGTGAGGAAGCTGAGCCAGCTCGACGTCCCGCGCAACGTGTTGACCAGCGAGGTGACGCCGGTCGTCGCGCTGGCTGTCTCGATGTAGGGCAGGAAGGAGAAGATGTAGCCGCCGAGCGTCAGCAGCGGGGCGAGCCACCACATCGAGGCGAACACGATGAGCGGCAACCACCAGGCGACGAGCCGCCGTTTGTCCGGCCCGCCGCGCCGCGTCAGCAGGTAGAGCAGCGGCACGGCGAGCACGGCGTACTCGGCGACGGCGTTGACGCCCCCGCAGAAGAGGAAGGCGAGCGCCGACAACCCGGCCGCCCGGCGGGGCTGCAGCTCGCCGTTGGCGCCCTTGACCAGGGGGAGAACGATCCACGGCAGGACCGCGCTGGGCAGGAACTCCGAGGAGTTGATGCCGATGAGCGCCTGCGCGTGCGGTGCGAGCGCGTACACGAAGCCGGCGATCACGCGGGTGTACGGGCCGCCGATGCGCAGGGCCCGGGCGAGCTGCACCACGCCGAGGAAGGCGGTGCAGAGGACCAGGGACATCCACAATCGCTGGACCATCCAGGAGTCCATGCCCAGCTTGAGGCAGAGCGCGTAGAACGGTCCCATGGGAAAGAGGTAGCCGTAGGCCTGGTTCTGCAGGTGGCCGAAGTACGCGCCGTCCCACAGGTGCAGGGCCCGGCCGAGGAATCCCAGCGGGTTGACCGCCATGTCGAGCTTGGTCTCGGGGATGATCTTCTCGGTCGCGGTGTTGAACGCGATGGCGCCGAGCAGGAGGCAGGAGGCGAGGAGCCGCAGCCTGTGCCTGACCCGGATCTCGTAGCTCTCGGCGGCGGACTCCGCGAGCTCTTCGTGGAGTCCAGGCGAGGCTTGGGTCACTGATGGGCTCCGCCGCGATCTTGGAGTTTCGCCAGGATAAGTGCGGTTATGCTAGCCCCAGTTCGGGCCCACGTAAATTCGCGCGCCCACGCCCGGCAGGCGTCGGCCACCTCGGCCCTGCGGCACGGGTCCGACAGTTCCTTCAGCGCCCGTTCGACCACGTCGGCCAGGCACTCGTCCTCGCTCACGAGCCATCCGGTGACGCCGTGGCGCACGGAGTCGCGCAGGCCCGCCACGTCATAGGCCACCGTCGGGACCCCGAGGGCGGCGGCCTCGATCACGGTCAGCCCCCAGCCTTCGAACTCCGAGGCCGTCACGTTGAGGTGCGCGGCGCCGAGCAGCGCGTTCTTGCGCGCCGCCGGCAGGTATCCGTGCAGCACGGCCCGCCCGTGGAGCCCGCGGTCCGCGATCCGCCGGGCCAGCGGACCCTGTTCCGGACCGCGCCCGACGACGTGCACGGTCAGTCCCGGCCACGACGCGTCGAGGCGGGCGGCCAGGTCGACGACCCGCTCGATGCGCTTGTGCCCGACGAGCCGCCCCGCGTAAACGATCGTGGGCTCGCCCTGTCCCGGCTCCGGCGCGACCGTCCCGGGCTCGGCGCAGCCGTTGGGCACGACGGTGATCGGGGCGAGCCAGCGCAGCTTCCCGGCCAGCTCCTGCTTGGACGACTCCGAGACGGTGACGGTCAGGCAGCGGCGGTAGAGCAGCCGGGCGACCGGCCCTTCGACGAAGCAGCCGATCCTGGCCAGCCAGCGCGGCAGGAAGGCGTGGAACTGCCGGTCGTGGACGTGGTGGACGAGGCAGAGCACGGGTGTGCGGCGGCGTACGACGAGGGGGGAGAAGAAGGGGATGCCGTTCATCGTGTCGATGACGGCGTCGACCCGGCGCCGGTGGAACAACAACCAGAGCGGCACCAGCACGTAGACCAGGTAGGGGTTGCCCATCCTGCGCAGCCGGATGCCCTCCAGGACCTCGGCGCGCCGCTGTCCCCGCTGGCGGCCGGTCACGAAGGTCACCACGGCCCCCTGGGCCAGCAGGAACCGGCTGACCTGCCAGGCGTACTCCTCGGCGCCGCCGGCGGTGGACTGCCGGGGCTCGCGGAAGTTGAGCATGGCCACGCGGATTCCCGCGAGCGGCCGCTCTCCCCCTTCGCCGCCGGCGCGCGGCGCGGGCGGGGCCGCCGCCTCTGGCTCACCGGTAAAGACCACCGTCACTCCTCACAGCGGGCGTGCGGGCACGGCGAAGCCAGCCCCTGTGCTGTTGAGCTGGTACGACGCCGTCAAGCAGGGACGACCCGTCAAAGGGCCAGGATCACCTGGTGCCGTAGTTGTAGAGCGGCTGGTTCGGCGGAGTCAGGGCGGGTGACGCCACATTGACCACGGCGACGGAGGCTCCGACCGCCAGCAGAGCTCCGATGGCCAGGGCCACGAGAAGTCGCAACAACAGAGCACTCCTTCCTGTCAGTGGCGCAGTGTGCCGAGACTAGAACCTGTTCCGCCTTGAAGCCACAACATTGGTCAAACCGTGATAAAGCAAGTTACCCTCCGGTATATCATGAAATAGCCGGTCAACGCCGCAACAAGTGGAGCTCATCGCCGCGGAAAACGGTCTTCCAGCCGGCCGCCTCAAGGGAGAACTCGTTCTGGCTCGCCACCACCAGGACGTACCTGGCGGGCAGGCCCGCGTAGTCTCCTGCGGCCAGCAGCCCGGCGACGCGCCGGTTGAGCGGGTCCTCTCCGCGCACCCGCAGCCGGCCACCGTCCGGCAGGCCGACGAAGAGGGTGTCGTCCGCGATCACCCGGCGCTCGAAGAGCTTGGTCGCCGGATCGAGCACGACCCGGCCGCCGTTCCAGGCGAAGGCCCGGTGCGCGCCCCAGGGCAACGAAACCAGCGCGCCGGGGGCCGGGTCGTCGTTGACGATCCGCTGCACGGCCCGCCACTCGGGCGGGTACGCGGCCACCGCCAGCCGCCCGAAGGCCCCGTACGCCAGCGTGGGCAGCACCAGCACCGGCGCCATGACCCCCACGAGCGCCGGCGCGCCCGACCGCAGGGCCGCGGCCAGGCCGACCGCCGTCACCAGGACGAGCGGCGCCAGGTAGACCTGGCCGTCGCGCAGCGGCCCGAATCCCGGCCACACCGCGATGAGCCCTTTGAGCGCCTCCCGCCCCGCCGGGAACGCCCCCAGCGCGGCGACGCAGAACCCGGCCACGGCCGCCACGGCGAGCCCGCCCCACCACGCGGGCCGGTCGGGGCGGGAGCGGAGCCGGGCGTACCCGAGGACGCCGGCCGCGACCAGGAGCAGGCGCGTGGTGGCGGACCACCACGACTCCTGGCCGGGCAGCCCCGCGTCGGCGCTCCAGATGCCGCCCAGCGAGAAGAGGCTGGCCAGCACGCCGAAGGGACCGTCGGCGCGGGCCGCGAACGCGTCCACCCCCGCCGGATCCGTCACCGCGCCCGCGCCGAGCGCGGGAAGCGCCCACGGCAGGCTGTACACGACCAGGATCCCGGCCACCACGGGCACCCTACGGCGCGCGACGGCGATCGGCAGCAGCGTCAGCGCCGAAACCAGCATCGCCTGGAACCCGCCGACCGCCGCGGGGAGCAGCGCCGCCGCCAGGCGGGTCCAGCGCAGGCCCGTGGCCCGCACCGCCCACGGCAGCCCGGCCACGCCGATCAGCAGCGCCCACTGGCCGAGCATGAGCCGCTGCGCGAGATAGATGTTCCAGGCGAAGCAGGCCGCGGCGACCAGCCGGGCCAGCCTGCGCTCCGGCGGCACCAGCGCCGCCGCGCCGGTCGCGGCCAGCACGAAGATCCCGGCCAGCAGCCCCTTCTGCACGATCTCCACGGGCAGCACCCGGGACAGGAGCGCCACGACCAGGTCGCTGGGCACGGCGCGGGGGAAACCGCCGCGGTCCGGCAGCAGGGGCGCGTCGGGCACGAAGAGCAGGTCGTACCGGAGCACCAGGCCCGAGCCCAGCGCGGGCCCCAGGGCCAGCGCCGCCAGAGCCGCGCCGAGCAGCGCGGGCGCCATCCGCGCGAGCGTCGGACGCGCCCTCGTCCGCGCCCTCATCCGCGCGAGCGTCAGGCGCGCGCGGACGGGTGCCGGGGGCACGGGCGACGACCGCTCGACGTCCACCGCGGCACCGCCTCTCCCCCGTCCTCGGACATTCCAGGCACAGGGGAGAGTAGCCGCCACAGACTCACATGCGTTACTTTCCGGGCTCCGGGTCTCGCGGCAGGCCCTTTCCCACCGGTTCCACCGCCTTGCTCGTCGCGCAGGTCGTCAGTCGAGCGCTCACCAGCCGGCCATGAAGTCGCTGCCGTTGGCACGCTTGTAGTCGCGTACGAGGCGGCGGCCGACCATCGTCTCGTGGATCTCGCTGGTGCCGTCGAAGATCTGGGTCGCCTTGGCATCACGGTGGAGGCGCTCGACGCGGCTGCCGATCACCATTCCGGAGGCACCGAAGAGCTGCATGGCCTGGTCGGTGTGTTCGCGGGCAAGGTCGCTTGCGGTCATTTTGGCCACCGAGATCAGGTCCTGGTCGCCGCCCGGCCTCGCCATGTAGCTCTCGGTCGCTCGGAGCGTGAGCTCTCGTGCGGCCTGGTAGGCGGCCCGCATCCGGCCCAGCTTGATCTGGATGCTGGGGAGGTCGCCGATCTTGCCTCCGAACGCCTCGCGGTGGGCGGCCCGCGCGACGCTCTCCTGGAGGGCGGCGCGGAGCAGGCCGCAGGCGTAGGCGGCCGCGTCGATCCGCGCCATGTTGAGGCCGTCCATCATCCCGGCGAAGCCCTCGACCTCAAGGGCGTGGTCGGCGGGCACGCGTACGCCATCGAAGGTGAGGATCCCGCTCGGCAGCCCGCGGTAGCCCGACAACCGGGGGCCCCACTCGCCGGAGGCGCCCCCGGAGGCCATGTCGACGACCAGAGCCAGGGTCTTGGCGTCCCGGGCGTCGGTCTCGGCCTTGCACAACACGATCGCGTAGTCCGCCACCGGAGCGAAGCCGACCCAGCACTTACCCCCGTCAAGGACGTAGTGGTCACCGTCGCGGCGGGCCACGGTGGTCATGCCTCGCAGGTCGGTGCCGGCCTCGGGCTCGGAGAGGGCGAAGGACCCGTAGGCCCTGCCGGCCACGGTCAGCGGCAGCCAGCGGTCCCGGACCGGAGCCGGCGCGAAGCGCGCCAGCAGGTAGGAGACCAGCCGCAGCACGCCGACCTCCATCGCGAGCGGCGCGCACACCGCCGTGAGCCGTTCGCTCATCTCGTGGGCCAGCGGCATCCGGGAAAGGTCGAGACGGAGATCGTCATCGAAGATCAGCCGGACCAGCCCGAGGCCGGCCGCCTGGTCGAGCAGGTCCTTGTCGAACTCCCCCGTCGCATCCATCCGGGCGCCACGCTCGCGGACCGTGGTTTCGAGGAACTCCTCGACCGCCTCGCGTGTCGCCGGGCCCGGCGCGATGGTCTGGTTGGTCATGCCTCTCCCTCTGGTTCCTTCTGGTCGTGGAGGTCGCGGTCGGGCTTCGTCCGATCGCGGGAGCGGAACTGGTGGTACCAGTACGGGGCGAGCTCCGGCGCCATCCGGTCCGCGAGCCGGGACCGCTGGATCTTGCCGACCGACGTGGTCGGCAACTCCTCACCGAAGAAGACGACCTTCGGGCTGGCGTCGAAACCGAGTCGCTCGATGCACCAGGTCCGGAGCTCCTCCTCGGTCACCGGCGCATGGGCCATCACGAACGCCGCCACCTCCTCGCCGTACCAGCGGTTGGCGAAGCCGAACGTCGC
This sequence comes from Nonomuraea sp. B5E05, assembly GCF_039880665.1. Taxonomy (NCBI): domain Bacteria; kingdom Bacillati; phylum Actinomycetota; class Actinomycetes; order Streptosporangiales; family Streptosporangiaceae; genus Nonomuraea; species Nonomuraea sp. B5E05. The sequence continues at coordinate 118,328 of NZ_JBDPMJ010000008.1, read as the reverse complement.
CGCCCTGGTCACGGAGGGATGGGCGGCGAGCACGTCGTCGACGGACTGCGGGAGAACGGTCGAGCCACCTCGGGAGATCGAGTCGCTGAGCCGCCCCTCGAGGAAGAACCAGGGCCGTCCGTCCGGTCCGGTGGTGCGGTAGCCGCGGTCGCCGGTGTGGAACCAGCCCTGGGCGAAAGCCGCGGCGGTCGCCTCCGGGTTGCGGGCGTAGCCGAGCATGAGCATGCTGCCGCGCGCCACGATCTCGCCGCGCTTCTCGTCCGCGCACTCCCGGCCCTCGGGGTCGACGACGCGGACCTCGGCATGCCGCACTGGCGTGCCGATCGAGCCACGCATCCGGCCGGCCAGCGCGCCGACGGGCTGCGGAGTCGTCATCGTCAGCACCGACGTGGTCTCGGACAGGCCGTAGAGCTGCCGCACGGGAATGCCGAAGCGCTGCTCGAACTGTTCCGCGGCCTCCGGGCGTAGAGGGCCGCTGCCCGACACCACGTGGCACAGCCCGTGCCCGGGCTCGGGCGTCGACGGATCGGCGAGCAGGTACTCCAGCACTGTCGGTACGAGGCTGCAGGCGTTGGCGCCCGATCTGGCGACGGTCGACCAGAAGCGGTCGCTGCGGAAGCGGTCCATCAGCACCGTCGAGCCGCCCGCGAACCAGGGCAGGAACGAGCAGATGACCAGCCCGTTGGCGTGGCTGATCGGCAGGACGTTGATCAACCTGGTGTCCGGTGTCCAGCCGAGCGCGGCGCGCATCGCGTCGCAGTTGACGAACAGGCCGCGCATCGACAGCAGAATCGGCTTCGGCGTACCACTGGTGCCGCTGGTGTGGAGGCGAAGCGCCGGCGAGTCCAGGTCGGGCTCCGGACCCTCATCCCCGAGCACTTCGACCGGGGACGGCACCCCGGCCGAAGGCAGCACCTCGGCGGGCGGGAGCAACCGGCCCGGGCCGTCCGGGTCGTCGGTGACCAGCCATGGCTCCTCGCAGGCGGCGAGCAGGGCCGCGTGACGCTCCCGCCCGTCGCGCGGGTCGAGCGGGACGAAGCAGGCGCCGACCCACCAGGCGGCGAACGCCACGAGCAACGTCTCGGGGCGGTTGATCGCGACCAGGGCGAGGTCGTCGCCGGGGCGCACCCCCAGGGCACGGAGCCGGGCGGCGACGGACCGCACGTCCGCGGTCCAAGCGGCGCCGGTCCAGGTTCGCGCCCCGGCACGCGAGGGGTCCTCGACCAGGTAGGTGGTGTGGTCGGCGCGGCGCTCGAGAAGGAGCCCGCGATACGACGTCCAAGGCGCGACGTGGTCGTCGACGGGCGCACGAGCCGCGTCCATGTCGCTCTCTCTGGTCGGCCGGGCTTCCATGGTGAGCATCACTCCTCCGACGTGCTCATGCGACCTCCTCGGGTCGGTCAGCGCCCGACATGCACGTGCCCGCGGGAGCGGGCGAGGTAGTAGACGACGACACTGACGAGCGCGACGATCGCGCCGTACACCGCGAACAGCCAGAAGTTGCCGTTGGAGCGCAACCAGACCAGCAAGTACGACGAGGTGCCGCCGAAGATCGAGACTCCGAGGGCGTAGCCGAGCGCGACGCCGGTGGTGCGGATCTCGCGCGGCATCAGCGTGACCGCGACGTAGTTGTAGAGGCTCATGTTGAGGCCGACCACCACACCGCCGAGCACCATGACAAGCCCGAACATCGCAAGGTTCTGCTCGCTGTAGAGCAGCATGAAGAAGAACGTCGGCACCAGCGCCAGTCGCATCGCGGTGAACGCACGCGCGGTGCCGATCCGGTCCGCCAGGCCACCGACGATCGGCCCGGACACGATCCAGATGACTCCCATGACCGTGGTCAGCGCGAAGACCCACGTGCTGTTCTCGGAGTACGTCGAGTTCGCCAGGTTAGGGAGACCGGTGATCCAGGCGTAGTTGGCGATCTGGATGGACCCGATGACGAGCACGACCCCTACCAGAGCGAGACGGGCCCGCCACAGCGTCTTCCACAGCGAGGCCACGCCGCGCCGCTCGGGGCCGTCGTAGCTGCGGCTGACCGCACGGGTGACCAGCGTCTCGGGCAGAGTCTTGCGCAGGTAGAGGACCGCGATGCCGGCCAGCCCGGCGATCGCGAACGGCACTCGCCAGGCCCAGTCCGCCATCGCGGCGGGCGAGACGATCGCGCTGACGACGAACGCCACCGCGCTGGCGCTGAAGATCCCGATCTGGATGAATGTCCCGCTGATCAGGCCGAGATAACGGCCCTCCTCACCGCGAGGGGCGAGCTCCGCGCCGATGGCGTTGGCCACGCCGGCCTCGGCCCCGGTGACCAGCCCCTGGACCAGGCGCAGCACCAGGAGCATCACGCCGGCACCGGCGCCCAGCGTCTGGTAGGTGGGTATCACGGCCACGGCCAGCGAGGTGGCCGACATCGCCGCGACCGAGATCAGCATCACCCGCTTGTGGCTGATCAGGTCCGCGACCGGCCCGAGCAGCGCCGCCCCGATCGGCCGCGCGAAGAAGCCGGCCCCGAAGACGGCCAGCGCGCTCAGCAGGGCGGTGGCCGGATCCTCTGACGGGAAGAAGTGCGGCGCGAGGAAGGCGGCCATCAGGCCGTACATGTTCCAGTCGAACCACTCCAGCGCGACGCCGCCACCGAGGCCCGCCGTCATCCGCCGGTCGGGCCGTGCCACGTTCGCGGGGGCCTCGACGGGCGCCTGCTGCTCCGGGTGCATCGGTTCTCCGTTCGTGCGAGCCGCTCCAACATCATCCGATATTTTGGACGGTCTCCGATATTTGGAGCACGTTGACACACGACCTCGAAGTCGGTCAAGCCCTCGGCTTTCAACCTGCCGCGCCTTGACGCCACGAACCCGAGTGGGATAGGCGTTTAACAGAGCAGACATCGTCTGAAATTTCAAACAGAAGGGTTGGGTTCATGGCCGATTGGACGGTCACCGGCTCGCCCGCGGTCCGGACGCTCGTGGAGGACGGCCTCCTCGGCGCCCCGCCGCCGGAGGCGCCCACGTCGCCTGTCGCGTTTCCCGACGGCGGTTCGTGGCGGGTCGAGCTGCCCAGCGTGGAGGGGCCGGCCGCGGCACGGACCGCCCTGGAGGAGGCGGAGTCGCTCGGCGTACCCGTGCATCGGATCTCGCAGGGCTCAGGCGTGACGATGCTCAGCGATCGCGAGATCACTGACATGGTGCAGCTGTGCCGGGAGCGATCGGTGGAGCTGTGCCTGTTCGCCCGGCCCGGGGCGAACTGGGACGTCGGAGCCTCGCACCTCAGCCCTGCCGGCTCCCCCGGGACACGCGCGCGCGGGACCAACCAGCTCCGAGCCGCCGTCGAGGAGATCATGCGGGCCGGCGCCCTGGGCGTCACCTCGTTCCTCGTCGCGGACGAGGGAGTGCTGTGGGCGGCCCACCGGCTGCGCGCGACCGGCAAACTCCCGGCCGGCACGCAGCTCAAGGTGTCGGTGATGGCCGCGCCCGCCAATCCGGTCGCCTTCGCCGTGCAGGCGGGCCTCGGCGCCGACACGATCAACCTTTCTTCGGACCTCTCGCTGACCCAACTGGCCGAGATGCGGGGTGCGAGCGACGCCACGATCGACTTCTACGTCGAAACACCGGACAACATCGGCGGCTTCGTCCGGTACGGCGAGATCGGCGACATCGTGCGGGTCGCGGCCCCGGTCTACCTGAAGTTCGGACTGCGCAACGCGCCGGACGTCTACCCGGCCGGCGCCCAGCTGGACACGGTCACTCTCGCGTCGACCCGGGAGCGAGTACGTCGGGCGCGGCTCGGGCTCGACCAGCTCGCGCGCACCCCCGGCATACCCCCCATGTCGCCGCTCGGCGAGCGCGACCAACCCGCACTGCCGCGTTTCGCAGCACCGGACATCTCCACGACCCAGACCGCCCATCACGCAGGGAGCAACCGATGAGAGCAGCCGTCCTCCGCAGGCCGGGGTCACCACTGACGATCGAGGACGTTGACCTGGCCGCGCCGCAGCGCGGCGAGGTGCACGTCCGCGTGGAGGCCGCGGGCGTGTGCCACAGCGACCTGCACTACATGACCGGCGACCTCCAGGGGCGGCTGCCCGCTGTGCTCGGCCACGAAGGTGTCGGCATCGTCGAGGACGTCGGATCGGGAGTCACCCGCGTCGCCCCGGGCGACCGGGTGGTGATGACCTGGCGACCGCGCTGCGGCGAGTGCGAGTTCTGCACCAACGGCCGTCCCGCCCTGTGCGTGCTCGGCCGCGTCCAGGGCACCACCGGAGGCCTGCCCGACGGCACCACCCGCCTGAGCGCCGGCGACGAAACCGTCCACCACCTCATGGGCGTCTCGTGCTTCGCCGAGCGCTGCGTGGTCTCCGACCGGTCCGTGGTCGTCATCCCCAAGGACGTTCCCGCCGAGGTCGCGGCAATCGTCGGCTGCGCGGTCGTGACCGGCGTCGGCGCCGTTCTCAACGTGATGTCCACGGCCACGGCCGGCCCGGTCGTGGTGATCGGCGCCGGCGGTGTCGGCCTGAGCACGGTCATGGGCCTGGCCCTGGTCGGCGCCGGTCCGATCGTCGCGGTCGACACCGTGGACGCCCGGCTCCGGCTCGCCCGCGCACTCGGCGCTACACACACGGTCAACGCGACGACCGACGACCTCACCGCCGTCCTCGACGAGGTCGCTCCCGGCGGTGCGCGCTGGGCCGTCGACGCCGTCGGTGCGCCCGCCACGATGGAGCAGGCGTTCGCCAGCCTGAGCACGGGCGGCACCTTGGTGGCCCTCGGCTTGGGCCGAGTCGGAGCGGGGTTCACGGTGCCGGTGAACGCGCTGGTGCAGCAGGAGCGGCGCGTGGTCGGCAGCCTCTACGGCTCATCGAACCCCGTCGTGCAGATCCCCCAGATCCTGGACCTCCACCAGCGCGGCCTGCTGCCGCTGGACAGGCTCGTCGGACGCCGGTTCGCCCTCGATGAGGTCAACGAGGCCTACTCGGCGCTGACAGTAGGCGCGACCGGGCGCTCCGTCATCGTGCCCGGCGCGTGAGTTCAGCCGTGCTCGCCGCTCGCACCCAACTCGCGCGAAAGCGCCCTGGCGCCCTCGCGGACCAAGTCGAGGTCCCGCTCGCGCGCGCCTTCGTTCCAGCGAATGGTCGGCACAGTGATGCTCATGGCCGCGACACAGGTGCCGTGCGCGTCGAAGACCGGAGCCGCGACGCACGCCGCGTCGTCGTTGGACTCACAGAACTCCTCGGACCAGCCGCGGCGGCGGATCTCGCCGAGCTCGGCGACGAGCCGGGCCTTGGAGTCGATGCTTCGCCGCGTCATCGGCTCCACCGACTCGTCGTCCGGGTAGAGGGCGTCGAGCTCGTCGTCGTCGAGAGCGGAGAGCAACATCTTGCCGCCCGCGGTGCAGTGCGCGGCCAGCCGGCTGCCCACGCTCGAGACCAGGCGGACGGCGTGCCGGCTGTCGATGCGGACGACGTAAACCGCGAGCCGGCCGTCGCGCACGGCCACCTGGACGGTCTCGCCGCTTTCCGCGGCGACCGACTTGGCGATCTTGCGGCCGAGCGCGGCCATGTCGAGCGCCCTCTCGTAGGCGCCGCCGAGCTGGAGCACCTTCACCCCAAGGCTGTAGGAGCCCGGCTGGTCACCGGACGCCGTCAGGTAGCCGCGGTCGACCAGTGCGCCCACGAGCTCGTGGACGCTCGCCCGCGGAAGCCCGAGGCGGGCGGTGATCTCGGGCACCCGCAGGCCGCTGGAGGCGTCCAGGAACAACTCGAGGATGTCGAGCCCTCGACGCAGCGCCGGCGCCGTCATCCGCCCGCCGTTCGCGGAGGTCGCTCGCACCCGTGTCAACCGGTCGTTTACCATGACAGACATCGTCTGATATTTCGGAGAATACCGCAACTAGCCCACACGCCAGGTCCGCGGCACCTGCGCCCGGGAGGACTTCTATGAGCACATCTCTAGCACTCGCGCGCGACCGGATGGTAGAGCGCGCCGTCCAGAGCCGCTCGGTGCTCGCGCGTGGCCTACCCCATTGGGCGTCGGGCGAGACCGGCGACTGGACTGTCACCCCCGACGGCGACTGGACGGGCGGCGCCTACGTCGGTGAGCTCTGGCTCGCCCACGTGCTCGATCCCGCCCGGGTCAGCGCCGCGGACGCCCGTGCGGCGCTGACCCTGATGCTGCCGCGGACGGATCACCGCACCGCCTTCAAGGGCTTCGGATTCTACTTCGGCGCCGCGGCGGCCACCCGGCTGGTCGACGACGCCGGCACCGACAAGATCGCGCTAAGGGCCGCACGGGTGCTCGTTGACATGTACGACGAGCGGCTCGGGCTGATCCCGCTCGGGGAGGACGCCGAAGAGGCCACCTCCGTCGGCGCCGCCGAGAGCAGCATCGACTCCCTGCAGGCCATTGCCCTGCTCTTCTGGGCGGCGGACCACACCGGCGACGAGACATTCGATCGGATCGCCACGCGGCACCTGGAGCGGGTCCTGGAGATCCACGTGCGGGCGGATGGCTCGGTTGTCCAGTCCTCCACCCTCGACCCGAGCAACGGCCGGGTGCTGCGCACCCATACCCACAAGGGCTACGACGACGAGAGCACGTGGGGTCGCGCGCAGGGCTGGGCAATGTTGTACGCCGCGCACGCAGCCGTCGTACGCCCCGGAGACCCGCGCTGGCAAGGCTTCGCCCGTCGCACCATCGACTGGTGGACCACGCACGTCCCGGAGGACCTGATCGCGTTCTGGGACTTCGACGACCCCGCGATTCCCGACACCGACCGCGATACCGCAGCGACCACGATGACCATCGCGGCCGCGCTGCGGCTCGCCCACGCGCTCGGCGAGGGCGGCGCGCCGTACCGCGACTTCGCCGAGCGCACGGCTCACGCCGTGGTCGACCGCTACCTGACGCCGACCGGCGACACCGACGGGCGACCGGTCGGCATGCTCACCGGCGGGTGCTTCACGCGTCGCGGCACTGTGCGTCAGCAGGACGCGGCGACGGACGTCGAACTCGTCTTCGGCAGCTACTTCCTGCTCGAGTCACTGATGATCTTGACCGGCGTGGTCCCCTCCGGCCGAATCTGAGCCGGCCCGAACCCACCACCACAGGAGGAGTACCCGTGAGTGACCCACGACCCCTGCCCCTGGCCGGCGTACGCGTCCTGGACCTCAGCCAGGTGCAGTTCGGCCCGCAGGCGACCCAGATCCTCGCCGACTTCGGTGCCGACGTGATCAAGGTCGAGCGGCCGCGCATCGGCGACATCAGCCGGTCGATCGACACCAGGTCCGACGGCATAGAGGACAGCGCGTCATTCATCTCGCTCAACCGCAACAAGCGCTCGATCGTGCTTGACCTGAAGCAACCGGAGGCAGTGGACGTCGTGATGCGACTGCTGGCCGACACCGACGTGCTGGTCTCCAACTACCGCGCCGGCGTGGCCGAGCGGATGGGACTCGGGTGGGAGGCCCTGCACGAGCGATTCCCGCGCCTGGTCTACGCCTACGGCACCGGGTTCGGCGACACCGGCCCGTTGCGTGACCTCGGCGGACAGGACATGGCGCTGCAGTCGTTCGGCGGAGCCGCCTGGCACAACCGCGGCGACGACGGCCGCCCGAGCATCTACCCTGTCCCGTTCATCGACTTCGGCGCAGGCATGGCACTCGTGCAGGGCATCTTGATGGCGCTGCTCGAACGGTCGACCTCGGGTCGGGGCCAGCGGGTGGACGTCTCGCTGATCGACACCGCGGTGTTCCAGCAGATGCAGGAGATGACCGCATGGATGATGCGCCGCCACGAGATCCACTGGGAACGTGACAACTTCGTTGGAGCCTTCAAAACAGCCGACGGCTGGGTGACGATCGTGGGACTGTTCCGACCCGAACCCCTGCGCGACGTGTGCAAAGCGCTCGGGATAGACGACCTGACCCGGCGCGGCGAGTTCGCGACGGCCGAGCTGCAGCAGCAGAATCGGTCGGCGCTATGGAAGATCATGGACGGCGAGCTGGAGCGGTTCGACACCGACGAGGTCCTCGAGCGTCTGGGTGAAGCCGGTATCCTCTGCGGCCCTGTCCTCGACTACGACGAGGTGCTCGCGCACCCGCAGGTGGTGCACAACGATGTCGTACGCACACTCGAACAGCCGCGGCTCGGAAGAGTGAAGGTGATCGACAACCCGATCCGAATGTCAGCCGCGACCGACCGTCGCTACGACCCGGCACCGCTGCTCGGCCAGCACACCGACGAGGTGCTGAGAGCGGCCGGCTGCACTGAGGACGAGGTCGAGGACCTCGTCGCCCGCGGGATCGCCGGCCGCACGGCGGACGACGCGTGACCGCCCCGGACACGGCCGCGACCGCGGTGCGGACCCGCCGCGACGGCGCCGTGCTCGTCGTGAGCATCGACCGGCCGCACAAGCGCAACGCGATCGACCTGGCCACGGTGCGCGGTGTCCGGGCAGCGCTGCGGTCTGCGTCGCGAGAAGAGGAGGTGCGCGCGGTCGTCCTGACCGGCACGTCGGTGTTCAGCGCGGGGGCCGACATCGGCACCTACGCCGAGGGGGACCCGGCCGCGATCGCCACGTTGATGGACGAGGCGAACGCGATGTGCGACGAGATCGCCGATTCCCCGGCACCGGTGGTCGCGGCGGTCGAGGGCGTCGCGCTGGGCGGCGGTTTCGAGTGCGTGCTCGCCTGCGATCTGGTCGTCGCCGCCGAGGACGCCCGCTTCGGACTGCCGGAGGTGGGCCTTGGGCTACTGCCAGGGTGGGGCGGCACCCAACGGCTCACCGCCCAGGTAGGTCCCCGCCGGGCGAAGGCGATCACTCTGCTCGGTGATCAGCTCGACGCTGCCACCGCGGCGGACCTCGGTCTGGTCACCACTGTCTGCGCGCCCGGTCGCGCCCTCGCGGTGGCCACCACCGTCGCGGAGCGGCTCGCCGCGCGCCCCGCGCGCGCGGTCGCCGAGGCGTGCCGGGCGATCGACCTGGCACCGCACGGACGTCGAGAGGAGCGTGCGGCGCTGGACAGGCTCTTCGCCACCACCGAGGCAGCTGACGCGATCCGCGCGTTCGTGGAGAAACGCCGCAGCCGCTGACCGCGTCCCATGGCGGCCCTGCGCCATGGGACGCGCGCGGTCACTTGCCGGGCTCCGGGTCTCGCGGCAGGCCCAGCATGCGCTCGCCGATGATGTTGAGCTGCACCTCGGTGGTGCCGCCGTAGATGGTCATCGCCCGGGTGGCGAGCACCGCCCGGTTCCAGTAGCCGGCGTCGCCGAGCTTCATGTCGGCGGCCGTCACCGCCGCCTGGCCGAGCAGTTCCACGGCGGTCTCGGAGACGTGCTGGGCGTGGGAGGTCGACAGCAGCTTGCGTACGGAGGCGTCCGCGCCCGGCTCGGAGCCGGCCAGCTGCTTGAGCGTGACCCGCAGCGACAGCGCGTTGATGGAGTGGCCCTCGCAGACCACCCCGGCCACCCGCTGAGCCTGCACGGGCGACAGCTCTCGGCCCAGCCGCCCGGCCAGGCCGAGCAGGTCGGGCACGGAGGAGCCGGTGCCGCCCGAGCCGGACGACAACGAGACCCGCTCGTTGGACAGCGTGTTGCGGGCGACCTTCCATCCCTCGCCGACCTCGCCCACGACCAGGTCGTCGGGGACGAACACGTCGTCGAGGAAGACCTCGTTGAACAGGTTCTCGCCGGTCATCTCCGTCAGCGGCCGGACCGTGACGCCCGGGGCCTTCATGTCGACCAGGAAGTACGTGATGCCCTCGTGCTTGGAGCCCTCGCTGGAGTTGCGGGCGATGCAGATGCCCCACTCGGCCACGTGGGCGACCGAGGTCCAGATCTTCTGGCCGTTGAGTCTCCAGCCGCCCTCGACCCGCTCCGCCTTCATCTGCAGCGAGGCCAGATCGGATCCGGCGCCGGGCTCGGAGAACAGCTGGCACCAGATCATCTCGCCGCTGAGCGTCTTGGGCAGAAATTGTTCCTGCTGCTCCTGGGTGCCGTACGTGGCGATGGACGGCACCACCCAGGCACCGATGATCATCTGGGGCAGCCGGACCTTCGCGGCCCTGAGCTCCTGCGCGATCAGCACCTGCTCCAGCGGCTTGGCGTCGCGCCCCCACGGCCTGGGCAGATGGGGCATGACGAAGCCGCGCGAGGCGAGCGCCCGCTTCTGCTCCTTGCCCTCCAGCCCGGCGATCTCCGCGATCTCGGCGCGGATCGACTCGCGCAGCTCGCCCGCGTCCTCCGGCAGGTCGATCTCCATCGAGCGGGAGACGCCCTGCAGGGCGAGCGTGGCGACCGTGGCGGCCCACTCGGACGACGGGCCGAGCAGGGCCCGCAGGGTGAGCGCGCGGCGGTAGTAGAGGTGCACGTCGTGCTCGAAGGTGTAGCCGATGCCGCCGAACGTCTGGATGGCGTCCTTCGCGCACTGGACGGCCGCGTCGGGCGCCATCACCCCGGCGACGGCCGCGGCGAGCTCCAGCTCCTTCGCCGCGCCCGCGGTCGCGCTCTCCTGAGCCTCCACCGGCTCCTCGGGACCGGCGTCCCGCTCCGCCGCCCTGGTGGCGTCCCAGACGGTGGCGCGGGCCTGCTCCAGCGCGACCAGCATGCGGGACAGCTTGTGCTTGATGCCCTGGAACTGGCCGATCGGGCGGCCGAACTGCACGCGTACCTTGGCGTATTCGGCGGCGGCCGTGACGCACCACGAGGCCAGCCCCGACGCCTCCGCGCCGAGCACGATCGCCGCCAGGTTGCGGACGTCGACGCCCTCGACGCCGTCGAGCACCCGCTCCGCGGGCACGGCCGCGTCCGCGAGCTCCACCCTGGCCACCGGCCTGGTCAGGTCGAGCGACGGAAGTGCGGCGAGCGTGGCGGCGGAGGCGTCGACCACGACCCACTCCTCGCCCTCCGGCGTGGTCACCGGCAGCACCAGCACGTCCGCCAGGGAGCCGCCGAGCACGGGCTCGGCCGTGCCGGAGACGACCAGGGAGCCGTCGTCGTCACGGACGCCGGTCAGGGCGCCCGTCAGAGCGACGGCACCGGTGAGTGTGCCGTCGCCGAGGCCCTCCAGCAGGTCGTGCCGCTTGGAGGCGTGGATCACCGCGCTCGCCAGCACGGTCGGCACGTACGGGCCTGGCGCCATCCGCTCGGCCAGCGCCTCCACGGCCACGGCGGTCTCCAGGAGCCCGTAGCCGGACCCGCCCGACTCCTCGGGCAGGTGCAGGCCGAGCAGCCCCTGCTCGGCGAGGCCCGGCCAGAACGGCGGGCGGCCGTCCACCTCGGCGCGCAGCAGCTCCGCCGGGATGTTGCGCTCCGCCCAGCCGCTCACCGACTCGCGGAGCGCCCCGTGCTCCTCGCTCAAACCGATCGCCATGCTCATCCTCCAGCCAGGTCCGGCGCCATGCCAGAACCATATTCTAGAGGATGCTTCTGGCCTAGAGCGGGCGAACCTGCTTCACGATGGTGCTCAGGTCACGCCAGCGCTCCTTGTTCGTCTCGGGGATGGAGGCCATGAACAACGTCGGCTTCGTCCTGCCCACCTCGACCACCGTCACCATGGCCTGGGCGACCTGCTCCTTGCCGTCGAAGGTGTAGGTGACCTTGTAGCCGAGCGTCCACCCCTTGCCGACCGGGATCTTCTGCGAGGCCGTCCACGCGAGCGTGGCGCCCTTCGGATATTGCGTACGGATGGTCCAGCGGGCGGCCTCCGTGGCGATCGCGCGGTAGTCGGCGTTGGAGGAGGGCTTCTTGTCCGGCCCGTCGGCGGGGTATTTCGCCGAGGCGATCACCGTGTGCGGGATGGCCACCTCGCCGATCCGCTGCGCGACCGAGAACGGCGGGAAGTCCCTGGCCTTCCACGGCGAGCCCAGACGTGGATATTTGATGCCGGTGTTCTTGTCGGTGATGGTGCCGGTGACCTTGGCCGCCTTGCCGGACAACGCCGGGAACTTCTTGCTCTCCGGCACCGGCGGCAGCACGATCGGGCTCTCGCTGACGGTCGGGCTGGGCGTCGCCGACGGGGTGGCCGAACTCGGCACGGGAGCGACGGCCACCACCTCCTCCTGCTGCCCCTGGTTGGCGGGCACGTCGCCGGAGAAGACCACGAAGACCAGCAGCACGGCCAGGACGGTCGCGAGGCTGGCGCCGGCCAGGTAGACGACCTTGATCGGGATGTCGCCGAGACCGCGGGACGCCGGCTTGGCCGTGCGCTGCGGCGCCGGATGCGCCTGCGGCTGCATGAACGGCTGCGCGGGTGGCGGCTGGTTCGCGGGCTGCCGCGGCGGCTGGTGCGGGGGCCGCGGCACCTGCCGGCCACCCGGGCCGCCCTGGGGCGGGTTCCCGGCGTTCGGAGGCCGGCTCCCGGCGCCCGGCGGCTGGTTCCCGGCGCCCGGGAGTTGGTTCCCCGCGTTCGGCGGCTGGTTCCCCGCCCGGCCCGGCGTCTTGTTTGCGGCGCCCGGTGCCTGGTTTCCAGGCTGGCCGGACGGCTGGCCCTGAGGCGGGTTGCCGGGCGGCGGGCCGCCGGGTCGGTTCTGGGGCTGCTTCGCGGGTTGACCAGCGGGTTTCACCGGAGTGGACGACCCCTGAGCCGGCGGCCGGGCGATCTGGACCGTCTCCTCGGCGGGCAGGACGATCTTGCGGAACGGGGTGGTGGGTGGATCATGTTCAGGTCTCTGGTCGCCGTCGTCCGCCATGGCCTTGAGATTACGTCACCTCGGCGAGGCATAAATCCTCTATTCCCCTTGCAGAATCTTATTCTGTAAGGTCAGCGAACATGAGGGGTTTCTACGAGATCGCGGCCAACGACCCTGAACGCCCCGCCCTGCTCGGCGACAAGGCGGTCACCTACGGAGCGCTGCTCGACCGGGTGAACCGAGCGTCCAACGGACTGACCGCGCGCGGAACCGGCCCTGGCGACTGCGTGGTCACCGTGCTGAAGAACGGGCTCGACGCCCTCACCATGATGCTGGCGACCTACCAGATCGGCGCGTACCTGGTGCCGGTCAACTGGCACTTCACGGCCGAGGAGATCGACTACATCGTGACCGACTGCGGCGCCACCGTGGTGATCGCGCCGGACGCGCTCACGGTCGGCGAACTCGTGACCGGCTCGCCCGCCGTCGCCCCCGAGCACCGCAGGGCCGGCTCGATGATGCTCTACACCTCGGGCACCACGGGCCGGCCCAAGGGTGTGCGGCGGCGGCTGCTGGACCTGACGCCCGAGGAGCTGTACCCGATCCTCATGCGCAAGAGCTGGCGGCACTTCGGGCTGCCGATGGGCGGGGTGCACCTGGTGTGCTCGCAGCTCTACCACTCGGCGCCGTACGGGCAGGCGATGATGGCGCTGCAGTTGGGGCACGCGATCGTGGCGCCGGAGCGGTTCGAGGCGGCCGGTGCGCTGCGGCTGATCGAGCGGCACCGGGTGACGAACGCCTTCATGGTGCCCACGATGTTCCACCGGCTGCTGGGGGTGCCCGATCGGGAGTCGTACGACCTGTCGTCCCTCACCCACCTCTACCACGGCGCCGCGCCGTGCCCGCCGGCCGTCAAGAAGGCGATGATCGACTGGCTGGGGCCGGTGTTGTGGGAATACTACGGCTCCACCGAAGCGGCCGTGGTGACCATGGTGTCCTCGCAGGAGTGGCTGGCCAGGCCTGGCACGGTCGGCAGGGCGCTGGACGGCATGACGTTCACGATCGTCGGCGAGGACGGCCAGGAGGTGCCGCCGGGCTCGCCGGGCCAGGTGTACGTCGACGGGATCAACCGGTTCGAATACCACCGCGACCCCGGCAAGACGGCGGCGGCCATGCGCGGGCGGGCCTACACGCCGGGGGACATCGGCTATCTCGACGACGACGGCTACCTGTTCCTGCTCGACCGCCGTACCGACCTGATCATCTCCGGCGGGGTCAACATCTATCCGGCCGAGATCGAGGCGGCGCTGCTGGAACACCCGTCCGTGGCGGACGTCGCGGTGATCGGCGTGCCCGACCCCGAGTGGGGGCAGAAGGTCGTGGCGCTCGTGCAGCCCGCGGCGGGCGTCTCGGACGGCGCGGAGCTCACCGCCGATCTGCTGCGCCACTGCGAGCCCCGGCTGGCCCGGATGAAGCATCCGCGGGTGATCGAATACCGCGAGTCGTTGCCGCGTACGCCGACAGGCAAGCTGAGCAGGCGCAACGTCCGCGAAGCGTATCTTTCGAGGTGAGCTGGGCACAAAGCCCTGTATGAGGGAGTACGTCGCAGGACTGGCGGCCGCCGCGGTGCTGCTCGCAGGCTGCGGGTCGGCCCCGCCGGAGCCTGGCGCCGCCACGCCGACAGGCACGGGCGCCACCTCGCCGGCGGAGACCGCCTCCCCGACCGGCTCCCCCACGGTGTCGCGGCTGCCGCTCGAGGCGGCGTACGAGCAGGTCATCACGAACGTCCTGCCGTCCATCGTGCAGATCACCACGAAGGTGGGCCTCGGATCCGGCGTCGTGTTCGACACGGCCGGGCACATCGTCACCAACGCGCACGTGGTCGGCCAGGCCCAGGAGATGGAGGTCACGCTCGCCAGCGGCGGCCCGCCGCGCCCGGCCAAGCTGGTCGAGTCGTTCCCCGCGGGAGACCTCGCGGTGATCAAGGTGGACCGGCCGGACGGCCTGCGGCCGGCGAAGTTCGGCGACTCGTCGAATCTGCGGGTCGGGCAGATCGTCCTCGCCATGGGCAACCCGCTGGGGTTCTCGGGCAGCGTGACGAACGGCATCGTCTCGGCGCTCGGCCGTACGGTCACGGAACCGCAGTCCGCCGGCTCGCCCGGTGCCACGATCGCCGGGGCGATCCAGACCTCGGCCGCGATCAACCCCGGCAACAGCGGCGGCGCGCTCGTGGACCTGTCGGGTCAGGTGATCGGCATCCCGACCCTCGCCGCCACGGACCCCGACCTCGGCGGGGGCGCCGCTCCCGGCATCGGCTTCGCGATCCCCAGCAACACCGCCACCGACATCGCCGCGCAGATCGTCAAGGACGGCAAGGTCACCAACACCCACCGGGCGGCGCTGGGCATCAGGGGCAGCACGGTCGTCGGCGAGGACGGGCAGCCCTCCGGCGTGGGCGTCGCCAGGGTCGAGCGCGGCGGGGGCGCGGAGAAGGCCGGCATCCGGGCGGGCGACGTGATCGTCTCGATCAACGACGAGGAGACGCCGACCATGGCCGAGCTCTCCGAGGCCATCACGGCGCTCAAACCCGGCGACAAGGTGCGCGTGGGGGTCATCCGCTCGGGCGGGGAGAGGGAGACGATCACCGTGACGCTGGGGCAACTGCCGGGCGAGTGATCCCGGGATCACTGCTTGGCGGTGAAGACGATCTCGACGCGGCGGTTCTTGGCCCGGTTCTTCTCCATGGGCTTGCCGTCCACCAGGTTGGGCAGCTTGGGCCGGGTCTCGCCGTACCCCTTCGCCTGGAGCGTCACGCCCGAGCCGGTCAGCAACCCGCGCATGGCCGTCTGGACGGCCTGCGCCCGGCGCTGCGAGAGCGTGACGTTGTAGGAGTCGCTCCCCTGGTCGTCCGTGTGCCCCTCGATCCTGACGACGCCGCCCGCGCCCTCCGCGTCGATCTTCCCGGCCACCTGCTCGAGCCGCTGCTCGGCCTTGCCGGTCAGCTTCCACCTGTCCAGTTCGAACAGCACGTCGCTGGTGAGCGCGACCGTCACCTCGCGGCCCTGCTTGGTCTCGCTCTGCGTGCCGTCCAGCGACTCGACCTCGCCGATGACGTCCTCCACGGGCAGCACCAGGTCCTCGACCGGCCCGGTCGCGTCCGGAGGCGTGCTGGGCGCCGGCGACAGGACGAGGGACAGCGCGAGGCTAAGAGATCGGAACATCGGTGAACACGCCGAACATCGGCATCTCAACGTTGATCTTCGTGACGTCGGCGGGCGGGGCGGCGAAGACCGCGTACAACGTGGACGAGTCGCCCTTCTCCAGGAACTGGCCCTGGGTGCCCGAGCACACGCACTCAGCGTCCTCGCCCGTGCCGTTGCGGGCCACCCGGTAGCGCTTGGCGTTGACCGGGTCGATCAGGGAGACGGCCTCCACCGTGTAGTCGAGCGGCGCCCCGCTCATGCCGTTGTGCAGGTTGATCTTGCCGTCGAGCGCGGTGACCGTCCAGTTGAGGCTGATCGTCCTGCCCTGGCGCTTGAGCGCGGTGATGTCGACCTTGGCCTTGCCGTACGTGTCGCCGGCGCCGACGTTCGTCTCCCGGGAGGCGATCGCCTCGGTCTCCTGCGGGGGCGCGCTCTGCTGCCCCGCGGACTGGCTCTGCTGGTCCGCCGCGGGGGAGGACGCCGGCGCCTCCGGGGCGCTGCTCTGCGACTGCCTCTCCTCGCCCCCGCCGCCCGGCCGGCCGGGAAGCATGCCGCAGCCCGCCAGTGCGACGGCCGCGAGGGTCAACGCGATCGTCTTACGCATATCGTGATCACCTTCGTCTTCGGGGATGTGACCCTCACGGTAGGAAAGCGACCTTCAGGATGTGCATAGTCCGCGTCGCCTGCGCGTTTCCTGTGCGAGCCGCTGAGCCTCGGCCTTGCCCGGCTCATCACCGAGGCCGTCAAACTCTCCCATAGCACTCATAAGGGCCTCAAGTGCGCCTTCGAGATCGGCCAGGTCGAGCATCGCCCGGGCGAGGGCCAGCAGGGCCTGCGCGGCGCCCCTGCGGTCCCCGTACGAGGTGAAGGTCTTCAGCGCCGCCCGCGCCGAGGCCGCCGCCTCGGCGGGCACCCCCTCCGTGCTGGAGAGCTCGGCCAGCACGAGCAGCACCCCCGCCTCGCCCAGCGGGTCACCCAGCTCCCGGTACGCGGCCAGGCTCGCCTCCAGCGGGCCCGCGTCCATGCGCAGCGCGCCGAGAGCGCGTAAGGCGTCGGCCCTGCCGCGCCGGTCGCCCGCCTCGTCGAAGACCTGGAGCGCACGGGTGAAGGCCCGCTCGGCCTCGTCCGCGCGCGTCTGGACCAGGCCGAGCCGCAACGTGATCCGGGCCAGCTCCAGCCCCTCGACCAGCGGCTGCGCCGCCCGCAACGCCGCCGCTGCCGCCTCGGTGCGCCCCTCGGCCCTGTGCAGGTCGGCCAGGCCGCGCAGCAGCAGCGCCTCGCCCTGCCGGTGGCCCGCCGCCCTGGCCGCGTCGAGGCCGGTCGCCGTCGTGGCGTGCCAGTCGTCGTGGTGCGCACCCAGCTCGAACAGCGGGGTCAGGTAGAACGCCAGCCGCCATGAGGCCTCGTACAGGCCGGCCCGGGAGAAGTCGTCGACGGCAGCCACCAGGAACCGGCGCTCGGCACTCAGCCACCGCGCCTCCCGCCGTGCCCACCCGGTCTCCAGCCCTGTCCCACCCCCGCGCCCGCCCAGCCCCGCCCCAGCCGGAGCCGCCGGCACCGAGCCCGTCGATATCGAGCCGGTAGCCGAGCCGGTCGGAGGCGAACCCGTCAGAGCCGAGCTCGTCAGGGGCCAGCGGCTGAAGCCGGTGTCCCAGTCGGCCGCCTCCGGCGGGGCTCCTGTCCGGCCGGGCGGGTGGATCTCCGTGCGGCCGGTGCCGGGCTCCGCGGGCAGGAGGGCGGCCCTGGCCTGCCTCGTCCGCTCCAGGACGGTCGCCGCCCTCGCCTCCAGGACCGTACGGGCGCCGCCGCCCTCCTCGGCCAGGCGCTCGGCGGCGTAGAGCCGGGTCAGGTCGTGCCAGCCGTACCGTTCCTGGCCTGCCTCGTCCAGGCCGCGCGACTGCAGCAGGCCCGCCTCCACCAGCGGTTCCAGGTCCGCTCCCAGCACCCACGGCGCGAAGTCCGGCGCGGACAGGGCGCCGAGCTCGCGCAGCAGCCGCCGCTCCGGATCGGGGAGACCGCGGTAGCCGAGCGCGAGGCTGCCGCGTACGGCCAGGTCGCCGGCGCTGAGCTCGTCGAGCCTGCGCCGCTCGTCGCCCAGCCGTCCCGCGAGGTGATCGAGCGTCCAGCCCGGCTTCCTGGCCAGCCGGGACCCGGCGATGCGCAGAGCCAGGGGCAGCCCCCCGCAGAGCCGGACGATGCGCAGGGCCGCCTCCGGCTCCGCGCGCACCCGGTCGTGTCCCGTCACCCCGCCGAGCATGGCCACGGCCTCGTCGTCGTCGAGCACCCCCAGCTCGTACGCCCGTGCCGCCTCCAGCCCGGCCAGCGGCGACCGGCTCGTCACCAGCGTGAGGCTGCCGGGACCCGTCGGCAGCAGCGGGCGCACCTGCGCCTCGTCGGCGGCGTCGTCCAGCAGCACGAGCAGCCGCCTGCCCGCCGTCATGCTGCGGTAGAGCCGGACCCGCTCGTCCAGCGCGGGCGGGACCGCCCCGTCGGGGCAGCCCAGCGAGCGCAGCAGGTCTTCGAGCACGGCACCCGGCGGCCGGGCGCCGAGCGCGGCGTAGAGGCGGCCGCCGGGACGCTCGATCCCGGCGGCGGCGTGCACGGCGACGGCCGACTTCCCGCAGCCGGGAGGGCCGTGCAGCACCAGGTGCACGGGCGCGGCCGCCTGCTCCCGGGCCGCCGTGCCGATCCAGTCGAGCACCTGCCGGCGCCCGGCGAAGTCGGAGACGTCCGGAGGCAGCTCGTTGACCGGCGCCGCGTCCTCGCGGCTCCGCCGGTCGGCGGACCCGGGCTGCTCGTCCGACAACACCCGCCGGTGCGCCTCGGCCAGCTCGGCGCCCGGCTCCAGCCCCAGCTCCTCGACCAGCGTGCGCCGCGCGTCCTGGTAGGCGCCGAGCGCCTCGGAACGGCGGCCCGCCTGGTGCAGCGCCTCGATGAGGCGTACCCACGCCCGCTCGCGCAGCGGATGGGCGCCCACCAGCGCCCGCAGCTCCCCGACCACCTCGGCGCCCCTGCCCAGGCTCAGGTCCAGCCGCACCCGCTCCTCGACCGCCGTCAGGCGCAGCTCCTCCAGCGGCACGGCGTACGACCTGCGCAGCACGGACGACTCGACATCGGCCAGCGCCTGGCCTCGCCACAACCCCAGGGCCGCCCTGAACCCGTCGGCCGCCTCCGCGATCCGCCCCTCCTCCCGCCGCCGCCTCGCCTCGGCGACCAGCCGCTCGAACCGGTGGCAGTCGACGTCGTCGGGCTCCACGTCCAGCAGGTAGCCGCCGGGCACCGTACGGATGCCGTCGACCAGCTTGCGCAGCGCGCTGACGTACACCCTGAGCACCGACTCCGCCGACGCGGGCGGCCGGTCGTCCCAGACCACGGACATCAGCCGCTCGACCGGCACCTGCTCGCGGGCCGCCAGCAGCAGCGCGGCCAGCAACGCCCGGTGCTTGGCCGGCCCCGGCGCCTGCTCGCCCTCGACCCGCAGCGGCCCGAGCACACCGAACCGCACGTTCACGTACCTTTCCGCATCACTCGCCCACGGGCCGGAGCGCGAAGGAGTCGAAGCGCACGCGGGCGGGCTCGGCGGTGCCGGAGGCCGCGTGCACACCGGCCTCGTCGGGCCCATAGGGGGCGTCGGCGTCGGACACCTGCGCGACCAGGCGTTCGTTGAGCCACATGCGCAGCGTCACCTTGCCCCCGCTCTGGCCGCACTCCGCCACGATGCGGTTGCCGGCCGCCTTCTCCGCATCCGCCGGGCCGAACAGGGTCTGGCCCCGGGTGCCCGTGCGGCGTTTGACGATCGTGACCCTGCCCGAACCGCTCACCGCGAACTCGTAACGGTCACCGGATCGGGCCGAGCCATGGCACCACACACCGTACTCCCCGGCGCCCTCCTCCAGAGTCGCCTTCGCGCTGATGATCACGCCGCCGGCCGGCTCCCGCCGGGGCGCCGACTTCCACAACCGCCAGGACGGTTTCACGGTCAGCTCGTACGCCGGGCCCGCCAGCCGGGCGTTCCCGCCCTCCGACGGGCCGACCGCCCAGGACTCCCCGAAGCCGGCCTCGTACGGCCAGCTCACCCGCAGGAGGCCGGGCACGGTCACGGCGGCGGTGACGGCGGCCACGAGCACCGCCACACCCGCCGCCCACGGCCACCACCGCCTCCCCCGCCGGACCGGCGGCGGCCCTTCATGGCCACCTCCCGGTCCCTCCGGCGGTTGGGCAGGCAACCGGCCCTCACGGCCATCCCCCGGCCAGACAGGCAACGGGGCCTCGCGGTCGGTTCCCGGCCGGGCGGGAGGGTGGTCCGCGTGGTGGTTCCCCGGCCGGAGTGGGGATCGGAGGCCGGGTCGGCCGTCGGAGGGCTGGGGCGCGGGGGCAGGTTCCAGGACCCGGGTGTCCGGGACGGGGGTGGGGCGGGGGCCGGTGGGGACCGTGCCCGTCCAGGTGCGTTCGACCACTTCGGTGGCGGCGGCCAGGCGGGTGCCGCCCACCAGCTCCGACAGCAGTGCCTGCGCGCCCGGCCGCAGGCGGGGGTCCTTGGCGAGGGCACGCTCCACGATCCCCCTGATGCCCTCCTCCAGCCCGTCCAGCCGGGGCACGTCCTGCATGATCCGGTAGAGGACCTCTCCCGGGGCCCCGCCCCCGAACGGCAGCCGTCCCGTCCCCGCGAACGCGATCACTCCGCCCCAGGCGAACACGTCGGCGGCGGGTGTGAGCGGCTCCCCGCGCACCTGTTCCGGGGCCATGAAGGCGGGCGTCCCGAGGATCGCCTGGCTGGCCAGGCTGTCGTTGTCCACGAGCTGGGCGATGCCGAAGTCGATGACGCGGGGGCCGAGCGGCGACAGGAGCACGTTGGACGGTTTGAGGTCGCGGTGGATCACCCCGGCCCCGTGGATGGCGCTCAGCGCGGTCGCGATGCCCACCGCCAGCGCCTCGAGGTTGCCGCCCGACAGCGGTCCCTGGTCGTGTACGGCCTGCGCGAGGTCGGGCCCCTTGACGTACTCGGTGACGAGGTAGGCGACCTCGCCGTCGATGCCGGCGTCCAGGACGGGCGCGGTGCAGAACCTGGCCACCCGGCGGGCCGCCGCCACCTCCCGCTCGAACCGCCGGCGGAAGGCCGGATCCCTGGCCAGCGCCGGGTGGATGAGCTTGACCGCGGCCAGGCCGCCGGTGGGCGTGGTCGCGAGGTGCACCTCTCCCATGCCGCCCCGGCCGAGGACGCGCCGCAGCGCGTACCCGCCTATGACCCGGTCACCGTCCATCGCAGACAGAGTAGCCAGATCCCGGCATTTGCCACCCGGCCAACCACCCGGCGGAGCCGATCAGGCCGTACCAGGCCGTCATGCACGCCCGCGCGAGGCCGGTCAGGCCGTCGCCGGGCGGTCATGAGCGTGGGGGCTATGCCGCGGCGCGCCGGCGGTCGTGTTCGCGCAGGAAGTCCCGGAGTCCCGCCAGGTCGTCGGTGTTGATGTGGTCCACGTCGGCCGCGACGAGCTCGCGCCAGAGCGCGTCCCGCGCGGGACCGGCCGTGTCGGGGGTGGCCCAGAACCGCACCCGCTGCCCGTCGCGGTGCGCGGTCGCCACGATCTCGCGCAGTTTGTCCCGTTCAGCGGCCGGCATCTCGCCCTCGCCCAGCCAGCTGAAGTGGTTGGTCCAGTTGTCGCTGATCAGCGGGATCAGGCCCGGGTCGCCCTGCCCCAGGTCGTCCATGCGCCCGTCGTAGAAGGCGTGGCGCCGCTCCTGGCCGGCCATGAGCTCGCGCGGCCGTTCGCCGCTGACGACCACGGTCACCGCGCCGGGCCGCACCTTGCCCTTGTGGTAGGTGGTGAGCATCCTCTTGTACGCCTTGAGCACCCTGTCGAGCTCGGTGTACGTGGCCTCGCCGTTGTTCTTGATGTCCACGAGCAGCTGGAGTCGCTGCCGGGTGCCGGGGAAGACGCTGCCGTGGCGCACCCGGCGGATCAGCGGGTCGAGGTAGAGCGACTGCAGCGTGCGGCCGGGCCGCAGGTCCTCGGGGTCGTGCCCGACCCGCAGCTCGCCGTCCACCAGGTAGATGTCGGCCTCGACGCTGGTGAACCCGTGGTCGAGCGCGTCAAGGAGCGGCCGCTCGTGCTCGTAGTCGTTGTGCGCGTGGGCGCGCGGCAGCGGCTCCGGCCGGCCGGCCGCCTGAGCGGGAGCGGCCGCCAGCAGCATGGTTCCTGCCGCGACCAGCACGCCGAGGGTTCGACGCAACATCGCATCTCCTTGACATGGGAGGTAGGGGATGCGTGACACGTTACGCGTGCAAGTTGTGACATGGGTGACATCGCGCCTAATTGTCGGCGGCTGGCACGCGGCTCACTCGACCAACCGGATGCGGCCGGCGCGGCTCACTCGACGAACTCGATCTGGTGGTCCTCGACCTCGCCGCTGTCGGCCCATCCCGTCGGCGAGTCCACGGACTCCGTCCTGGCGACCATGCGCAGCCGCATCCAGACGGGGCCGGCGGGCAGCGACTCGGGAAGAGGCCAGGTCAGCTCGGCGTCCGCGGCGCCCTCGCCGACCAGCGTGCCGGCCCGCTCGTCGGCGTCGAAGCGGCCGTCACGGTCGAAGTCGATCCATCCGGCGACCTTCGACGGCGATTCGGCGGTCACGGGCACCGAGATCCTGCACCTCCGGCCGCTGATCATGCTGCGCTCCTCCCCGGCCTCCATGGCGTCGTCGCCCGTGTCCAGGGGCAGGGCGCGCGGAGTCATGCTCACCGCCTCGGTGTGGTCGTCGCTCACGGACCACCCCAGATGGGAGTCGGTGATCGCGTGCGAGGCCACACCGTACGAGGCAGGCGCGTCGGAGACGTCCTCGGCCAGTGACAGCTTGAACGCGGCCCACAACTGCGGCATGGACCCGCCACGACCGTGGCGCACGTCATGCGCCGTCAACTTGATCGTGAACGCGCTGACCGTGCCGTTCACCTTGGCCGTCCCGCAGGTGTAGACCACCCCGCAGGTCGTGGAACGGGCGGAATAGACCCTTTCCGGGGTGATCGCGCCGCTCGTGACCCGGTACCCGGGAAACCCGGCCGCCAAGGAGAAGGTGGGCCTGGCGGGTACGCCGCCGACCAGCTCGACGGCGGGCCAGTAGTCGTCCCGGCGCTTCCTGGACTCGCCCGAGGAGCCGCCCGTGCCGAACACGTGCAGCCGCGGGTCGCGTACGGGCCTGGAGAACGTGAACGTCAGCAGGGCGACGTCGCTCCACTCGCCGTCCTCGGCCTCGAAGCCCTCGTAGAGGTCGACGAAACCCGCGGACGTCTTGGTGTTGGCCGGGATCAGGTATTCGTCGTCGGGCGCCGCGGGGTTGGCCGACGATGGCTCGGCCGACGTCACCCGCGCCGTCCCGATCATCTCCTTCCGCACCGTCACCATCACACCGGACGGCGTGCGGCCCGAGGCCACCGTGACCGAGTTGGTGAACGACGATGGCGCGCTGTCGGCACGCGCGACGGGAGCCACCCCCGAAACGCCGACGAACGCCGTGGCCGTGCAGGCCACCATCACGCGAAAAGCCATAACTGCTCCCCCGAAGCTGGTGATCCAGATCTACCGTCCTGCCCGACCCGCGGGCGGCGGGACACGGTCAAGACATCGGCAATTTCGCCGTACGACGCGCTCTGCGCAGGTGGCTCACGAGGCCCCTGGTCACGCGGCGGGCGGCGAAGTCGCACCCGCACACGAACCGCATGGAAGGCCCGAACGTGGCCGCCGCCGCCAGCCCGACCAGGCGGAGCCCCGCGACGGACGTCTCGAAGGTGGCGCTGAGCCGGGGCGCGGGGCCAGACGACGCCACCGCGCGCCGCAGGTCCCCCCGGAGCATCGCGATCCTCTCGACGTCCACCCGGTAGCCGGTGGCCGCGATCACGTGCTCGGTGTCGAGCGTGGTGGCCGCTCCCGACAGGTCCCTCAGGTGCAGCCGGACGCCGTCGCCGTACTCGGCGCCGGTCAGCCGCGTGCCCAGGATCACCTTGACGGCGCCGTCGAAGCGGTCCCGCAGCCACCAGGAGCCGGCGGGTCCGAGCGTGTTGCGCACGATGTGGTCGCGGGTCGCGGCCGGCAGATACCTGATCGCGCCCGGCAGCCGCGACCAGACCACGGAGGGCCAGCCGCCGCCGAGACTGGACCGTGGTGCCCGTACGCGGGCGAGCAGCGAGCGCCGCTCCTCGGGGACGTCGTTCCAGGCCAGCCTGTCCGCCCTGGCCAGGATCCGGACGCCGGCCCCCGCCTCCGCCAGGAGCGTCGCGGTCTCCAGCGCCGACTGCCCCGCCCCCACCACGGTCACGTCGCGGCCCGCGAACGCGCCCAGATCGTGATGGTCGCAGGCGTGCGTGGCCGCCTCGGGCGGCAGCCCGGCCAGCGCGCCGGGCAGGTAGGCGAACGGCAGATGCCCCACGGCCAGCACCGCGGTCCTGGCCAGCACGGACGCCCCCGACGACAGCGAGAGCGCGAACAGGTGCCCCTCCGCGCCGACGGCCGTCACCTCCGACTCGTCCAGGGCCTGGCCCACCGTCCGCGCGCGGAACCACTTGCCGTACGCGACGAACCGCTCCACGGGCACCGGCTCGCCGTACGCGTAGCGGTGGTACGCGTCGAGGCCGTAGCGCCGCTCCGGGTCGCCGAGATGCGACGCGGCGGCCTCCGACTTCAGCTGCATTCCGCGGGGCATGTGGAATTCCCACGCCCGCATCGGTTTTCCGAATATCCGGACGTCGAGTCCCGCGCCCAGCGCGTGAGCCGCCACGGAAAGCCCGTACGGGCCCGCGCCCACGATCGCCACGTCAATCACTGGCGTACGCAAATTTCCTCCATTGTCATTTCCGTGACCCGGCGAGCCGGGCGAAACCACGCTTTATCGTCTGTCCGGCCATTCCCACGAAAGGCCGGAGGTCGTCGGCCGACAACCAGGCATATTCATCGGCCACGCACAGGGCGCGCAGGCTTTTCGGGCCCGCCGTGAAGAGGTCGTAGTTCTCCACCACGTACGTCCGTCCGTGACCGGCCCGCCCCCGCGTCGTCCACCGGCCGGAGAGGTGCAGGTGGGCGACGCGCACGAGGTCGAGCCCTTCGCGGTCGGTGAACAGGCGGAACTGGGCGCCGAGCCGGGGATTGAAGTCCAGCAGGTGGTAGGTGTCCGCCGCCGCGTCGTGGCGGAAGTCGATGTCGACGACCCCGCGGTATCCCAGCGTCACGGCCAGCTCGCACGCCATGCCCTCCACGACCGGGTTGGGCAGCCACCGCCCCCAGGTGGTGAGCCCGGCGCCTCTCGGGTAGGCGCGCTCCTTCCGTCCCGCGCCGCCGTACAGGCAGCGCGAGTTCTCGTCGAAATAGCCGTGGAAGAACCAGTCCGAGCCCGGCCCTCCGGGCACGAAGCGCTGGAACAGCAGCTCGCGCCCATCCACGTGCTGGAGCAGCTGTTCCACCTGCTGGGTCCGGCGCACCAGGCCGGTCCTGCGCAGGCCGATGCCCGCGGGCAGGAGCCACGGCTGGGCCCACTTGGCGACCAGCGGCAGCCCGAAGTCGGCGACGGCCGCCGCCGCGTCGCCGGCGCCGGTGATCAGGCGGGTCTCGGGCTGGACGACACCGAGCGTGGAGCAGAGCTGCTTCAGCAGGTGTTTGTCCGCCAGCGTGCGCGGCAGGCCGGGCATCTGTTCGGGCATGAGGTAGAAGGGGCGCAGGTCGGCCGCGTGCTCGGCGACGGCGATGGCCCCCGCGTCGTCCAGTGTCAGGAGCACGGCCGGGCGTCCGATGCGGTCGGCGGCACGCGTGAGCGCCTGGACGGTGTCCCCGCCGCGCGACCACGTGTGCATCCGCGCCAGATACCGCGAGCGGTACGTCGGCGCGTGCGTGCCCTCGACGAGCCCGTGCACCTCCACTCCGGCCCTGCCGAGCGAGCGAATGGCGCCGAGCGTCCCGTGATGAAAGACATTGGAGTCCAGTCGCAGCACGAGCGCCGGGACGGTGCAATCGAGCATGATTTACGTCCTCCTCCTTACGAAAAGCTATTGATCCGGCAAATGACAGGTTGAATATCCGATCGACCGTTATTCGGGGTGTAGGGAATGAGGGAAAACTTCGACGGGGGATACGCGATGGTGATGAGAAAGGGCTACCTGCGCTGTTCGCTGGCGATCGTCACGATCGCGGCGGCGGTGTGGCTGGGCCTGGGCGCTTGGGGCGACGATCCGCCGGACGAGCGGCGAGGTCACGGCGCGGCGCTGGGTGTCTTCCTGGGCTCCGACTCGCGCGGCCCCATGCACCTGGAACGCTTCGAGTCCTGGTTGCACAGCAGCGTGACGGTGGGACGCACCTACCTGCCCGGCGAGACCTGGCAGTCGATCGAGGGGGCCGAGTTCGTCCTCGGCCCCTGGACCCGCTGGCGAGCCGCCAGGCCGGACCGGGTCCTGGCGCTGAACGTGCCGATGATCGCTCCGAACGAGTCGGGGATGCCGGACGCGGAAGTGGCGCAGCGGCTGGCCGAGGGCGCCCGAGGGGACCACGACCACCGTTTCGGGGAGCTCGGCAGGAAACTGGTCTCCGCCGGCGCCGGCGACACGATCATCGTGCTCGGCTGGGAGATGAACGGCACGACCTACTCCAGCCGCTGCGCGCCGAACCCGGAGGCGTGGAAGCACTACTGGCGGCGCATCGTGGCGGCCATGCGCGCGGCGCCCGGCCAGCGGTTCCGCTTCGACTTCGCGCCCAGCCGCGGGCTCGACGCGATCCCCTGGACGGAGTGTTACCCGGGTGACGACGTGGTCGACATCATCGGCATGGACAGCTACGACCAGGGGCCGGGCGAGGACTTCTCCGACTACGTCAACCAGCCGTACGGGCTGCAGGCGCACGCCGACTTCGCCGCCCGGCACGGCAAGCCCCTCTCGTTCCCCGAGTGGGGGTTGTTCCGCAACGGCGACCGGCCCGACTACGTCCGCCGGATGCTCGACTGGATCGACAGTCACAACGTGCTCTATCACTCGATCTCCGATTACTGTCCTCACGGCATCTGGCAGTGCTCGTCGAACCCGCGCTCGGCGGAGGTCTTCCGCGAGCGGCTGCACCGGCGCCCGTTCCCCGTGCCGACCCCGAGCAGCCCGAGCGTGTACGAGGCGAGCACGTCCATCGACCGGCCCACCTCGAACCCGCCCGCCAGCTCGACGGCGGCCGCACCCTCCGCGGCGGCGAGCGCGGGGCTCCCGAGCCGGAGCAGCAGCGCCTCGGCCAACGCCCTCACGTCGCCGGGCGTGACGACCGCGCCGACTCCGCCGGACACCAACTCGGAGATCCCCGGCACGCCGTAGGCGATGAGCGAACGTCCCGTGGCCAGCGCCTCCAGCGCCGTGAGCGGCAGCCCCTCCCAGCGGGAGGGCAGGACCACCACGTCGGCCGCGACGTACCAGGGCCTGGCGTCGGCCACGTCGCCGGCGAAGTGAACGCGCGGCACTGCCCGCGCCCGCAGCGCGGGCAGCAGGGGGCCGTCGCCGACGACGGCCAGCCGGGCCGCGCCGTCGCGTGCGGCCACCCGCTCCCAAGCCGACAGCAGCATGTCCTGGCCCTTCTGCCGGGTGACCCTGCCGACGCAGACCGCCAGCGGCGTCCCTTCCGGGATGCCGTGGGCCGCACGGGCCGCCGCGCGCTCCTCCGGGCCGGCGGGCCGGAAGCGGCGCAGGTCCACGCCGTTGCGCACCACCACGAGCTCGGCGGGCACGCCGTGCCGCCTGGCCAGCTCCGCTTCGCCCGTACCGACGCAGATCACCAGGTCGGCCCAGCGCGCGGCCAGCCGTTCCCAGTTCAGCGCCGCTGCGGCGAGCGCGCCGCGGGCCGCCAGCCACGACCAGCCGTGCGGCTGGAAGAGCGTGGGCACCCGTCCCCGCAGCGCGGCCCTGCCCGCCAGCCCGGCCTTGGACGAGTGCAGGTGCACCACGTCAGGGCCGAACTCCCTGACGATCCGCGCCAGCCCGGCCGCCTGCCCCACGTCGGCGAGCCCCGGCGCGCGGGTCGCCTCCCAGGCCAGGCAGGGCACGCCCAAACCGGCCAGCTCGCCGGCGAACCGGCCGGCCGGCGGGCAGGCGACCGCGACCCGCCAGCCCCGCCGCGCCTGATCGGCGGCGGCCGTCGCCACGTAGGCGCCGACCCCGCCGTCCACCGGCTGCGTGACGTGCAGGACGCGCGGCTTCACCGCCATGCCGCGAACCTCTCCACCAGCCGCGGGCAGCGCCGCTTCAGCAGTTCCTGGCCCGCCGCGCGGGCGCCGGCGCTCGCGGCGTAGGCGGCGGAGCGGACACCGCGGCCGAGCATCACCCGCTGGTTGACGACCGCCTCGCAGCCGAACTTCGCCTTGTGCGGCTCGTCGCCGCGCAGCAGGCTCAGCACCGGCCTGCCCAGCCGGTGGGTCGTCTCCAGGTTGTCGCGCAGCAACATCGTGAGGACGTCGGCCTCGGCGCGCAGCTCCGGATCGGCGCCGTACAGGTAGCCGCCCACGAAGTCCTTGCCGACCACGGTCAGGTCACAGGCCCGCAGCCGCCCCCGCACCCTGAACTCCTTCAGCACCGCGCGGTCCTCCACCACCAGCGACCGCGTGGCCCGCGTCAGATGGTCCATGAACCGCGGCTGCGTGTGCTGCACGTTGATCCCCCGGCTCTCCCACTGCAGGGTGTGCAGCCGCAGCAGCTCGGTCACCGACTGCTCGACCCGGTCCGGCTCCACCACGTCCACCGACAGGTCCATCGCGTCGAGCTTGCGCAACGCCGTCCGCAGCCGGCGCGCCCGCCGGCCGTTGAGCGCGTCCGCCACCTGCTCGATCGGCCGCCCCGGCAGCTGCAGGCAGGTGGACGCGGGCAGGGTCCAGGCCCGGGCGCCCCAGAGCCCGGCCAGCCGCAGGACGGCCGCGCCCGGCCGCGCCTCGGGCAGGTCGATGACGTCCCAGCCCGGCTGGGCGAGCAGCCCGGCGCGCAACTCGCGCAGGCCCGTGTCGCCCTCGGCGTCGTCCACCATGATGTCCGTGAAGTCGGACTGCCCGCCGCCGACGGGCGTCAGCACCCGGCAGCCCAGCCGGTACTCCAGCCTGAGGGGCGCCGCCGCCACCAGCCGCCCGCCCCGGTACGCCAGGAGCACCCGCAGCCGCCCCGGAGTTCCGTAGGCCCGCCACCAGGAGCAGAGCCAGCTGTACGACTGGAACGGCGTGGCGGCCGAGCTGCGCGCGTACAGGTCGGCCCAGTCCTCCGCCAGCCCCGAGAGCGCGTTGCGCGGCACGACCCGCAGCGGGAGCCGCGCGGTGTGCGCGGGCGAGAGGGCGGGCGAGCCGTTCGACGTGGACGCGCCGGGCGTCGCGGCGCTCACGCCTCCGCCCCGCTCAGCACCGGCGCGGGCTCGCGCCGCGCCGGCCGCAGCGCCTGCGGCGCGGCCAGGCGGACCAGGCCGGCGACCAGGGCCGCCCCGAAAGCGCCGACGGCCACGCTGACCAGCGGCACCGGCGCCGAAGGGCGGGTCGGGATGGACGCGCTGGCGAAGGGCGCCAGCCGCACGCGGGTGTCGGTGGCGTGCCCGTTGGCGTACGTGATCAGCGCGGTGGCGGCCCGGTTGACGCGGTCCGCGGCCTCCCACCCGGTGGGCGCCACGGACGTGAGACGCACCAGCGGGGCGTCCGGCGAGGCCGCCACGCTCAGGCTGCCCCATTCGGTCTCGTCGCCGGTGAGCAGGCCGGGGTGGCCGGAGATCCGGGCGTAGGCGGAGGCGAAGTCGATCGCCTGCGCCGGGTCGCCGCCCGCCACCACCACAACGTAGGCGTCGGCGGTGTAGACGGCGTCCCTGGCCACGGCGTACGCGGCCCCGCCCGACGCCCCCAGCGCCAGGGACAGCGGCAGCCACCATCGCGCGAGCACGCCCATGATGCGGGCCCGGGTCCATGTCATCGTTGATCCTCCGTGGGTGCGGCGCCCAGCAGGCGCAGATAGAGCGACTCCAGCCGCTCGGCCTGGCGGCGGATGTCGTAGAGGCGGACGGCGTCGGGCGGGGGCAGCCTCCCCGGCGGGCGGCCGGCGAGCGCGGCCAGTTCGGCGGCGAGCCGGTCAGGGGGGACGCGCCTCGCCCCGGGCGCCGAACCCGGCGGCAGGTCGTCGATGGCCGGGCAGGTGTCGTACAGGACCGGGAGGCCCGCGGCGAGCGCCTCGACGACCGCGAGCCCGAACGTCTCCTCCGCCGACGGCGCGGCCAGCACGTCCATCGCCGACAACATCGCTCGCACATCCGTCGACTCGCCGGCGAAGATCACCCGGTGTCCCGCGCCCACCGCGCCGGCCAGCTCCCGCAGGCGCGGCTCGCACGAACCCGAGCCGACCAGGAGCAGAACGGCGGATCCGAGCGCGGGCAGCGCCTCGATCAGCGCGTCGAAACGTTTGCCCGGCTCCAGCCGGCCGACCCCGCCGATCACGAAGGCGTGCGCGGGCACGCCCAGCCGCTGACGGGTGCGCCGGCGCAGCGCCGCGTCGAAGCCGAACGCCCCGCCGTCCACGCCGTTGGGGATCACCACGATGCGCGAGCGCGGCACGCCCCAGCCGGCCAGCCGGTCGGCCACGGTCGGCGAGACGGCCACGGTCAGGTGCCCGAGCAGTTCGCTGGCGAGGTACAGCGCCCTGACGGAGCGGGTGAGGCGGCGCCCCTCGATGTGCTCGCGGCCGATCGAGTGCTCGGTCGCCACGATCGCGGGGACGTTCGCCAGCCGCGCGGCCAGCCTGCCGTACACGCAGGCGCGGTAGAGGTGGGTGTGCACCACTTCGTAGCGGTGCCTGCGCATGAGCCGGGCCAGCCGCCCGACGGCCCGCAGGTCCCGGTTCCCGCGCATCCCGACCTGGTGGACGCGCACGCCGGTACGCGCGATGGCGTCCGCGACCACGCCGGCGCCGGTGAGCACCGCGACGTCGCACCGGGCCCGCAGATGCGGCAGCAGGAAGCGCAGCTGCTGCTCCGCACCGCCCGCCGCCAGACCGGTGATGACATGCAGGACCTTCACCAGCCCCACCGGACCTGGTGACGCACCCGCTTGGCACGCAGCCGCAGAGCGCCGTCCCGCTCGCCGACGTAGGTGCGCGGCAGCGCGTAGCGGCCGCTGAGCTCGGACTTCCAGATCGCGCAGCCGTAGCCGTAGCCGGCCCTGCGGACGGCGTCCACCTCGCGCGCGCCGGCGTGCCCGTACGGGTAGCAGTATCCGGTCACCGGCTCGCCGAGCAGGTTCTCCAGCGCCGCCTTGCCGGCCGTCACCTCGTGCCAGAGCTCGGCCTCGCTCAGGCCGGTCAGCGAACGGTGCCCCGCCGAGTGCGAGCCGACCTCCATGCCCTGCCGCGCGGCCCGGCGCACGCCGTCGGCGTCCATGAGGGGCTTGCGCGGCCCCGTGGCGTCCCACGCGTTGTGCTCGCCGATCAGGTCGGACACCACGAAGACCGTGGCGGTGAACCCGCGTTCGAGCAGCGCGGGGACGACCTCGCCGAGGAAGTCGGCGTACCCGTCGTCGAACGTGAGCCCGACCAGGCGCCCGGCCTTGCCCTCCGCGTGGGCGCGCAGCAGCTCGCGCATGGAGACGCCGGTCAGGCCGCACCGGGCCAGCCAGCGCAGCTGCCGGTCGAAGCGGTCGGGTGAGACGGTGATCTGGAAGGGATCACTGTCATATTTATCGACGGAGTGGTACATGAGCACGTACGGCATGGTGGTCATCCGCGGCCTCGCGTCCTGATCGAGCGGGTGATTTCGGCGAGCGTGGTCGTGGCCCCCGCGAGGGCCGCGACGGCGCAGAAGGCGGCGGCGATCGCGGCGCCGGTCAGGCCCAGGGTCACCGGCTGCGGCAGGCCCGCCAGCAGCGGCCGCGTGGCCCAGCCCGCTCCCGCGCCGGCCGCGGCGGCCAGGAGCAGCACGCCGATGGGCGTGGCGGCGTCGCGCAGCGGCAGGGCGACGACGCGCCTGCGCAGCCCGGCCAGCAGCACCACGCCGGTCAGCGTGATCCCAGCCGCGTTGGCCGCGGCCAGCCCCGTGACCCCCCACTCCGGCCGGGCCAGCACCGCCGTCGCGACCAGCCCCGCGGCCATCGCGAGCGCCGGGTACCAGGAGGCGCGGGGCCCGCAGAAGTACGTGCGGCACACGACCCCGACCACCGCCTGGCCGAGCAGCCCCAGCGTGTACACCTGCATGATCCGCGCGGTGGCGGCGGTGTCCGCCTCGGTGAAAGCGCCGTACTGCAGCAGGACGGCCACGACGTCGGGAGCGCAGACCAGCAGCGCCGCCGTGGCGGGCAGCACGATCGCCGAGGCGGCGACCAGGTCGCCGACCAGCCTCCTGCGCGCCCGCGCGCCATCACCGGCGGCGACGGCGCGGGCCAGGTCGGGGAAGGTCACCGTCGCCACGATCAGGGACAGGACCATCGGCACCTGAGCGATCTTCTGCGCGTAGTTGAGATGCGAGATCGACCCCTCGGGCAGCGAGGAGCCGACGAACCTCTCGATGAAGACCTGGCTCTGGCGCGCCAGCGTGAAGACCGCGATCGGCAGGAACGCGGCCAGGGGCAGCGGCACCCCGCGCGTGGGGCGGCGCGGCGGGCCGAAGCGCCGGACGAACGCCGGGGCCTGGACGAGCACCATGCCCGCGCCGCCCACGGCCACG
The DNA here is from genome assembly GCF_039880665.1 of Nonomuraea sp. B5E05. Lineage (NCBI taxonomy): Bacteria > Bacillati > Actinomycetota > Actinomycetes > Streptosporangiales > Streptosporangiaceae > Nonomuraea > Nonomuraea sp. B5E05. The sequence continues at coordinate 85,830 of NZ_JBDPMJ010000008.1, read as the reverse complement.
CCCACCGCGGCGCCGTACGCGCCCTGGTCGCGCAGCGACCACAGGCAGACGATGATCCCCAGGTTGTAGGCGACGTAGATGGCGGCAGGCGGCGCGAACGTCTGGTGCGAGCGGAGCGCCGCGCTGAGGTACCCGGCCAGCCCGAACGTCAGGATCGTGACCGAGGCGACACGCATGCAGTCGGCCGCGAGGTCGGCCCTCGGGATGCCGGGGGCGAGCAGGCCGACCAGCCACGGCGCGCCCGCGGCGGCCACCGCGCTCAGCGCCGCGAGCGCGAGACACAGGTACGGCAACGTCGACGACACCAGGACCCGCAGGTCGTCGCCCGCCTCCACCGCCCGGCTGAACAGCGGGACCAGCACGAAGGCCATCGCGCCCTCGATGAGCAGGGGCGCCGCGGTCTCCGGGATCGTCCAGGCGACGAGGAACGCGTCGGTGCCGGCGTCGGCCCCGAACGTCGTGCCCAGCAGCAGGTCGCGGACGAAGCCGAACAGCGAGCCGAGCCCGATGAGCAACGCGGTGACGCTGACGGCCTTGACCGCCGGCGAGGTGGCCGTCGTCATCGTGCCCCGCCCAGCCCTGAGCGGGGCCCGGCCAGGGCGCCGGTCACCGGCGGCGGCCCCGCGCGCCGGGTGACGCGCGCCAGGACCAGCCCCAGGACGACCGACATGACCAGCGTCGGAGGGCCGCCGATGTCACCGTAGACGAAGTCGGCCAGCTGCCAGGTCAGCAGCCCGGCCGCGATCACCGCGCCCCCTCGGACCGCCCACCACGCCATGGCCCCCAGGCAGAGGCCCAGGGCGGCCAGCCCGAGCAGGCCCTGTTCGCTGAGGGTCAGCAGGTACATGTTGTGCGGGGACAGCAGCGGCTGCCGCTGGAATCCGTGCACCGGGTCGTCGGTGTCGCTGCCGGACGACAGCTCGATGGGCGCGTACGTGTCGCGCAGCTCCGCGAACCGGCGCGGTCCGACCCCGGTCAGCGGGTGGTCGAGCCACATGTCGGCGGCGGTGCGCCACAGGGTGTACCGGTCGCTCAGCGACTGGTCGGGCTGGGTCACGGCGGAGGCCATCGAGGCGACCCGCCGTCCCAGCACGTCCGATCCCGTGCCGAGGCCGGCGACCAGCACGATCCCGGCGGCGGCGCCGGCGAGGAGCACCCGGGCGGCGAGCACCCGGCTGCGCATGAAGAGCATGACCAGGGCCGCGCACAGCAGGGCGAGCCAGGCGCCCCTGCTGAGCGACAGGGCGAGGGGCACGCAGAGCAGGGCGGCGCCTCCGAGGGCGGCGGCGCGCCGCCGGCCGCGTACGGCGAGGCCCACGCCCAGCAGGATGATCGCGCCGAAGCTGACCACGCTCGCCATGCCCATGACGTCGAGCGCGCCGAACGTGCCGACGGCCCGCACCCGCTCGCCGGCGTACGACGCCCCGGTGCCGGTGAGCGCCTGGACGCATCCGACCACGCCCTGCACGGCCGCCGCGCCGACGACGGCCCCGCCCACGATCAGGCTGTCGGCACGGTCGCGCACCGTCACCATGACGGCCAGCGGGACGATCACGAACACCTGGACGTACCTGAGGTAGCCCGGCACGCTCGCCACGATGTCGGGCGAGGCCAGCACCGCGATGGCGGCCGCGCCCGCGACGGGTGCGAGCACCAGCGCGCGGGCGGGCAGTTCGGCCGCGCGCGGGCTCGCGGCCAGGAGGGCGAGCGCGACGGCGGCCAGCGCGACGGAGGCGATGTCGGCGGCCGTCACCCGCACCTGGGCGGGCAGGCCGTCGAGCCCCGCCGGCAGGCAGGTCAGAAGCACGGTCGCGGCCGCCACGAGGCTGGGTCGGTGAAGGGCGCGCAAGGGTCAGCTCCCGCCCAGCCGGAGCAGCGACCACACGGTCCGCATCATGATCTTGATGTCGGTGCCGAAAGACCACCCGTCGATGTAGTGGTTGTCGAATCGGGCGCGGTCCTCGATCGAGGTGTCGCCACGCAGGCCGTGGATCTGGGCCCACCCGGTGATCCCGGCCGGCAGCCGGTGCCGCAGGCCGTAGCCGGGAATGGTCCGCGAGAACTCGTCGACGAAGTGCGGGCGTTCCGGCCGGGGGCCGACGATGCTCATGTCTCCCTTGAGAACGTTCCACAGCTGCGGGAGCTCGTCGACCGACGTCCTGCGCAGCAGCCTGCCCACCCGGCCGACCCGGCTGTCGTGGGCGATGCTCCACAGGGTCGCCGACTCGTGCGCGTCGGCGGGTTTCATCGTCCTGAGCTTGATCACCTCGATCGGCTCCCCCTGGCAGCCCACCCGCCGCTGCCGGAAGAGCGGGCTCTGGCCGACCTCCGCGCGAATGATCAGCGCGCAGAGCGCCAGCACCGGCGCGGTCAGGATGAGGCCGATCAGCGCGATCGTGATGTCGAGTGCCCGCTTCAGCGGCCAGACCGCACTGTGCTGCGCGGCGGGACGCATGCGGAGCAGCGGGAAACCGCGTACGTGCTCGCGCAGCGTGACGAAGTCGACGATCAGCTCGCTCAGGTCGAGCGCGAGGTACACGTCGCAGCCCAGCGCCCTCGCCGTCCGTGCGAGCGGCTGCTGGCCTGCCCCCGCGAGGATCACCGCGCGCACCTCGTAGGCCTGGATGATGTGCGCGGCCTCGCTGGGCCGGCCCAGAACGGGCAGGTCGGGACTTTCTCCGGCCGTCTCGTCCAGGAAACCCAGGGGAAACAGGCCGTACTCCGGATGGTCGAGCAGGCTCTCCGCCAGCCGGTGGCCGTGCGGTCCCGCGCCGATCACCAGCGTGGGCGCCGACCGTCCGTACCGGTGCGCTCTGCGGGCGACGAAGGCGAGCATGCTCCTGCCGCACACGGCGAGGAAGGTGTAGAGCACCGCGCACAGCGCGATCGTGACGAACGACGCCGACTCCCGGAAGGCCACGCAGGCGGCCACGAAGCCGGACCCGGCGATCCAGCCGCCGCGGTCGAGGCCGGAGGCCAGGACCCGCGGCGCGTACACCCGGCCGAGGCCGTTGAGCACGACGACCAGGATGGCCGCGACGGCGACGGGCGGGATGCCCCGGCCCACCTGGGCGGCGGTGAAAGCCATGCACAAAAGGTCGGCGCCGACCAGGACGAGTGGCTGCGCTGCTCGCCATGGTCGTGAGCTCCGGCGCTCCGCCGGCCGCGCGGCCCGGCGGTCGCCCTCAACGCTAACAGCCACTGCTTCTCCGGACGTAGCTCGTTCGACCGGACTGACCTTCGATCAGCCAATCTCATCCACCCATGAAGCCCATAGTCACCTTTTCGGCAACCTGCCGCGGCATAGGCGTTGAGCAGGGGCTTTCCTAGGCAATACGCGAACAATCCCGCAGCGAGCGATTTGATGGTAGCTCCCCCACACGGAGAAAATCGAATATGTGAAGGGTGAAAGCACCGCGCCGCTCGGCAACATTTCCTTGGCCATTCTTTGAGCAGGCGAATGCAATTCCGATGTTTAGCTCCGGATTTATCACGCAAAACGGCGGCGCCCACCGGGACACCGCCGTTCTGGAGCCGACCGGCCTACCGCCGCAGGACCATCCTGGCCGGATTCACCAGCAGGAGGCCCGCGACGCCGAGCGCGGGCAGGAGGGTGAGCTGCCAGAGGCCGGCGCCGTCCCAGCCGAGCGCGCCGACGAGACGGGCGAACAGCAGCCCCGAGAAGGCGGCGGCGACGTAGTAGGTGAGGATGAACAGTCCCGCGCCCCGGCCGACGTGGTGGGGGCGGACGGCCCGCTGCATGGCGGTGGAGCAGTTGGTGAACAGGAAGCCGCTGGCGAAGGTGCCCATGAGGAAGGAGAGCAGATACTGCGCCGGCGCCGCGGTCGCGACCTGGTACATGAGGTACGCGGTGACCGACGTGGCGACCATGGCGAGCATCAGGAGGCGGGCCTGGTTGAACCGGTCGCCCAGCCAGCCGGCCGGCAGGGCCATCATGGCGCCCAGACCGCCCATGGACACCGCGAAGGCCGCCTGGTCCGCGGTGAAGCCGAGCCCTTCGCGGAGGAAGGTCGGGTAGAGCCCGAGATAGCCGTAGAAGACCAGGCCGGACACGGCGCAGGCGATGCCCACGCCGAGGGTGTTGCGGTTGTAGGGGGAGGCCGGCACGTGCTCGTACGCGGTGGCGTCGGCCTCCGAGGCCGCTCCGGTGACCGCCTCGGTCATCTTGCGTGACACCGTGAACGCGATGAGCACGCTCATGGCGAGACCGGCGGCGGCGAACAGGAAGAACGGCGTGCGCCAGGTGCCGGAGCTCTCGGCGAGCCCCGTGCCGATGAGCGGGCCGAGGAAGACGCCCAGCCCGAACGCCACGCCCACGACGCCCGCGGCCAGCGCGCGCCGGTGGAAGAAGAACGCCCCGATCACCGCGTACAGGGCGGTGGCCTGGACGCCCTCGCCGATGCCCGAGACCAGGCGGTAGATGCTCATGTCGACGAACCCGACGGCGAGCGGGATGGCCAGCGTGCCGAGGGAGTAGACCAGCACGCTGATGACGATGATCGTCCTGCGGGAGAGCCGGTCGGCCAGGTAACCGGCAGGCGGCCCGGCGAGCGCGAGCCCCAGCGTGAAGCCGGTGGCCAGCAGGCCGCCCTGCTCCAGGGAGAAGCCGAGCTCGGTCCGGATCTCGGGCAGGAGGGGGTAGAAGATCTGCCGGTCCATCGCGTTGAGCATGTACGACGCGCACAGGACCGCGAATCCGATCGCGACGGAGGCCTTCGTCACCTGCTGGGAGGCGCCGCCCTGGGGGCGCTCTGTGGTGCTGCTCATCTGGCGCTCCTATGCGCTGGAGGGCACGAGACCACCGTCGGGCACGAGACCGCGCGCTGAGCGGACACTCGTCCGTACAGTGGTCACCATGGGCTGGCCTCAGAATGATGTGCCCAGAGTCACCTGTCAAGGGTCTGTTCCCACCCGGAAGGCTGCCTCGGACAATTGTCCGCAGCATGGCCGAACTCGTCCGCCTAGACCGGTTCTCGCTGCTCCCGGCGAGTCCACGGCTCAAGCGGGCTCCGTTCCGGAAGAGCGCCGATCAACGGGCCCACCGGACTCCGCTCCGGAAGAGCGCCGATCGACGGGCCCGCCGGGCTTCGTTCCAGGCGAGCGCCGATCGACGGGTCAGCCGAGGTCGGTCAGGAGCGCCTCAACCGCCGCGGCTTCGGGCACGCCCAGGTCGGCGTAGAGGCGCTGGGCCCGTTCCGCGTGGTCCCGCGCCGCGTCCACGCGGCCACGATCGTGATGGACGCGCGCCAGTCCCTCGTGGGCGCGCGCCTCCTCGGCCCGGTTGCCCACCTCGCGCGCGATGGCGAGGGCGTCGCAGTGACGCGCGACGGCCTGGTCGTGATCACCGAGGCACCGGCCGGCCTCCCCCAGCCCGTTGAGCGGCGCGGCCTCGTCACTTCGGCCGCCCAGCTCGCGATAGAGCTCCAGCGCGTGCCGGTGCTGGTCGCGGGCCTGCTCGTACCGCCCCTGCGCCAGGTAGTCCTGGCCGAGAAGGTCGAGCACGCCGGCCTCACCGCTCCGGTTCCCCAGCCGGCGGTGGAGCGCGAGGGCCCGGCAATGGTGGTCGAGCGCCGCGCGGTGGCGTCCCTGCCGCTGGTGGCTGATGCCGAGACTGCTCAGCGTGTAGGCCTCCCCGACGGGGTTGCCGATCTCGCGGCTCAGGGCGAGGGCCTGCTCCAGATGGTGGTCCGCCCGCTCGTACGCGTGCCGTCGCAGGCACACGTTGCCGAGAGTGTTGTGCGCCCGCGACTCGCCGAGCCGGTCGCCGGCCGCGCGGCACAGGTCCAGGGCCGGCCCGCAGACCTCGTACGACTCCTCGTAACGGCCCTGCCGCCAGCGCGCCCAGGCCAGATCGAGCCGGGCCAGCGCCTCACCCGCCGTGTCGCCCCTGCGGCGGGCGGCCTCCAGCGCCTTCGTGTGCACGATGATCGCGTCGGCGTGGTGGGCGTGACCGTCGAGGTAGGGATGCACGACGGTCGCCAGCTGACCCGCGTGCACCGGCCACTCGCCGTCGGCCGCCCGGCTGCAGGCGGCGACGAGGTTGGCGCGCTCGCCGTCCAGCCACGCGCCCGCTTCGGCGTCGTCCGCGAACGACACGGTCCCCGGCTCGGCGAGTGACGGCCTGCGCAGCCCGCCGAACGGGTAGAGAGCGGCGATCGCCGCGGCCGCCATGCGCAGGTAATGGTCGAACAGGCGGGTCAGGGCGTCGTGCCGGGCCTCACCGGTCTCCTCGGCGGAGACGGTGGCGCGCGCGTGTTCGCGGAGCAGGTCGTGGAACGTGTATCTCCCGGGCTCGTGCTGCGCCAGGACATGGGCGTCCAGCAGGTCCTCCAGCAACGTCTCCGCGTGGTCCGCGGGAACGCCGGCCAGCGCGGCGGCGGCGTGGACATCGACGTCGCGCCCGGGATGCAGGCCCAGCAGCCGGAACATGCGTTGCCGCTCGGCATCCAGATGCCGGTACGACAGCGTGAACGCCGCCGCGACACCCCTGTCAGGGGTGGACAGCTCGGCCAGCCGGCGGCGCTCGTCGCGCAGCCTGCCGGCCAGATAGCCGACGGTCCAGCGCGGGCGATGGTGCAGCCGCGCGGCGGCGATCCGCACGGCCAGCGGCAGGAACCCGCACAACTGCAGCACGTCGAGGACCGCGCTCGGTTCGGCCGTCGCCCGCTCCCCCACGATCGAGGTGAACAGCCGCACGCCGTCCTTGGCCGGCAGCACGTCCATGGACAGCGTGCGGGCGCCGTCGAGATCGACCAGCCGGCGGCGGCTGGTGACCAGGACGAGGCTGTCGGAGGCGCCCGGCAGCAGGGGCCTGACGTGATCGGTGTCGGCGGCGTTGTCCAGGACGATCACGACCCTGCGCTGGGCGAGCTCGGCCCGCCACAGCGCTGCCCGTGCGGCGACCGAGGAGGGGATGCGTTCGGCCGGCACCCCGAGCTGGCGCGACAGCGTCTCCAGCGCGGCGCCCGCCTCGATCGGCTCGTGCCCCGCCGTGTGCGCCTGCAGGTCGACGAAGAGCTGCCCGTCGGGGTACTGGCCGGCCAGCGCATGCGCGGCGCGAATCGCCAGCGCGGTCTTCCCGATGCCCGCCATCCCGTCGATGGTCAAGATCGTCGTACCGGGCCGGAGCCCGGCGATCCGCTCCAGCTCGGCGGTCCGGCCGGCGAAGTCGGGGATGTCGTACGGCAGGAAGTTCGCCCGCCGAGGCTCGCGTACGGCGGCCTTGTCCCGCGGCTGGAGCTGCGGATCCGCATCGCCCCGCAGCACGGCCTGCTCGATCGCCACGAACGCCCGGCCAGGATCCAGCCCCTGCCGTTCCACCAGCGACTCGCGGAACGCCCTGGCCACCGACAGGGCGTCGGCCTGCCGTCCCGCGCGATGCAGGGCGAGCATCAGCTGACCCGACAGCCGCTCACGCAGCGGGTGCGCCGCCACGTGCGCGGACAGCTCGTCGATCAGGTCCTCGTGCCGGCCCAGCGACAGCTCGAGGTCGGCCAGGCGCTCGATCGCGGCCAATCGCCGCTGCTCCAGCCGGCTTCGCGCGCTCTCGACGTAGTCGGCGTGCACGTCCGCCAGCGGCTGCCCCCGCCACAGCGCGAGCGCGTCGCGTACCTGGCGGGCGGCGCTGTCCGGATCGGCCTCCTTCTGCACAACCGCCATCCGGCTGGCGAACTCCTCCAGATCGAGCTGTTCCGGTTCGATCGTGTATCCGCCCGAGCGGGTCACGAGCAGCCGCGCCGCGCCCGCTTCGCGGAGCACCCGGCGGATGGCGGTGACGGCGGCCTGGATCTGCGCGCGGGCGGTGTCCGGCGGCGCCACGCCCCACACCGCGTCGCTCAGCTGATCGGCGCTGAGCACGGTGCGGGCGTGCAGCAGCAGGTACGCCAGCACCGCACGGTGACGTGGCGCCAGGCCGGTCAGCTCCCGGCCGCCGGCCATGACGTGTACGGGGCCGAGAACACCGAACCGTACGCCCACCCTCGCCTCCCCCAGCGACGCATAACCGTCCATAGCGGACGCATCGCGAATGTATCAACCCGGCTTTCCATGATGAGTGCACAGGCCACAGGCGAGAGGAGATTCCGATCATGGAAGCCCGCATGAGGAACCCGGCGTTCGTGCTCCCCGAGACCGTGAAGGGGATCCAGGCCATCTACCAGGGCATCAACCAGGGCGGCGCGCCCGGCGAACTGCTGGAGATCGTCGCCCTGCGCACCAGCCAGATCAACGGCTGCGGCGCCTGCGTCCACGCCCACGTCCAGAACCTCAAGAAGTCCGGCGAGTCCGACGAGCGCGTGGGCAACGTGGCCGCCTGGCGCGAGGCGCCGTTCTACAGCGACGTCGAACGCGCCGCGCTGGCCCTCACGGAGTCCATCACCCGGATCGCCGACCGGTCCGCGGACGCCGTACCCGACGACCTCTGGGACGAGGTCGCCGACCACTTCGACGAGCGGCAACTGTCCGCGATCATCCTGACGATCTCCATGACCAACTTCTTCAACCGCATCAACGTCACCGTCAAAGAGCCCGCCGGCACGTCCTGGGCCTGACGAGATCAGGAATCGAGAACCATCTGATGTCCACTGCGTACGTCATCGTCGCCGTCCTCACCGCCGCCTGGGTGGGCTTTTCGGCCGTCTCCATCTTCATCCGCGCCTCCTGGGTGGTGGGTCCCCTGGCGGACTACGGGGTGCCCCGCAAGTGGTGGCCCTGGCTCGGCGCCGCCAAGGCCGCGGGCGCGGCGGGCCTGCTCGTCGGGCTGTTGGTTCCCGTCATCGGCGTCATGGCCGGGATCGGCCTGGTGGTGTACTTCATCGGGGCCGTCATCACCGTGATCCGCGCCCGCTCGTACGCGCACATACCGTTCCCGCTGCTCTACCTGTCGCCGGTCGCCGCGTCCCTGGTGCTGGGGTTCATGGCCTGAGCACAGTCTGAGCACGGCCTGAGCACGGCCTGAGCACGCGAGACGCCCCTCCGCCCGCGCCGTTCGCGCGGGCGGAGGGGCGTTTCGGCATGCTCAGCGTATTGCCGCGAATGCTTGCTCCCCTGATCCCACAGGCCCGCGGATAAATGCGATCAGCGTGATGCCGTCTCGTTCAAGGTCATGCTGCGGCCCTGCGCGTGAGTAGCGCTACCTAGGGACAATTGCGCTGAACTCCCCATGTATCGGCCTGCCGTAGCGCGAGACATTGGCCGACATGAACGGTCTCTACGCCCTCAAACCCTGGTACGCCGCCCGGCTCAGCGGGGTGCGGGCCTTCCTGGTCGCCCACGGCGTCCGTCCTTCGGCCATCACCGTGTCAGGCATCGTGTTCGGCGCGGTGGCGGGAGCCGTACTCGCTCTGGGTGAGACGGGACCGTGGGCGGCGCTGGCCGTCGCGGCGGCCCTCGCCGGCCGCCTGGCCTGCGCGAACCTCGACGGCGGCGTCGCTCGCGACAGCGGCGGGAGCACCAGGTTCGGCTCCGTGGTCAACGAGCTGGGTGACCGGCTCGCCGAGTACGCGGCGCTGGCCGGATGCCTGGCGCTGGCCGACCCCGCGCTCGTGGCCTGGGCCGCGCTGGCCGCCACCCTCCCCTCGTGGGCCGCACTCGCGGGCGCCGCCGCAGGGGCGCGGCGCCCGCAGGGCGGCCCCGCCGGCAAGACCGAGCGCTGCGTCCTGCTGGTGTTGTTCGCCCTCACGGGCTGGCCGGCCTGGCTGGTGGTGCTCGCCGCCGCCTCGCTGATCACAGCGGTCGTACGGCTCGCGCGCGTCCAGCGTGAGCTGCGTACCGCCCCCGCCCTTCAGGAGACCGGGTCATGATCCTCGACACCGCCCCCTACCTGGCCGGGGCCCTCGGGGTGAGCGGGCTGGCGGTGTGGTGGTCGAGGCAGCGCGAGCTGGTGCGCCGCTGGACCACCTGGGCCATCGCCGCGCCGCTCGTGACGGGCAGCCTCCTGCTCGGCCCTCAGGGCGCCGCCGCGCTCGCGGTCGTGCTCGGCGTCGTCTGCGCCCTCGAATACTCCCGCCTGGCACGGCTGCGCGCCCCCGAACGCGCCATCCTGCTCGCCCACGCCGCCCTGCTCCCCGTCGCCGCCCTGATGGGCGACATGTACCGGCCGGTGGTTGTGTGCTTACTGGCCGTGGCGCTGGCACCGGTCCTGTCCGGCGACGCGGAGGACGGATCCCGCCGGGCCGCCTTCGGGATGTTCGGGCTGCTCTGGTTCGCCCCGCTGGCCGGGCTCGTACTGCTCGGCCCCGCCCAGGCGTTCGCGCTCTGCCTGGCCGTCGCCATCGCCGACGTGGCGGCGTGGTGCGGCGGCAACCTCGTCGGCGGCCCGCGGCTGTCACCGCTGTCACCGGGCAAGACCTGGAGCGGCGTGCTGGGCGGCGCGGCGGGCGGGCTCGGCGTGCTGGCCCTGCTCGGGTCGCTCACCCCCGCTCTGGCCGTCGCCGTCGCCGTCGGCGCGCCCCTCGGCGACCTGGTGGAGTCGATGGTCAAGCGTGGCGCGGGCGTCAAGGACGCGGGCGCCTGGCTGCCTGGCTTCGGCGGCCTGCTGGATCGTGTCGACTCCCTCCTGATCGCCCTGGCCCTGGCGGTGGCGCTCTCATGAACGGCGCTCTCCTTCGGAGATGGTTGTGGCGGACCGCCTTCACCTGCAACGGCGGGTTGCGGGTGGAAGGGACGGTTCCCGACGGGCCGTGCGTGGTCGTCGCCAACCATTCCTCGCACGCCGACACGGCGGCGCTGCTCGCCGCGTTGCCCGCGCGCGGGCGGCCCGTGGTGGCGGCCGCCGCCGACTACTGGTTCGCGGGCCCGCTGCGGTCACTCGTCTGCCGCTCCCTCGTCGCCGGCTTTCCCGTACGGCGGGGCGGAGGCGGCTCGGCCGACCTCGCGCACGCCGTACAACTTCTGGAACAGGGACGCATCGTCGTCGTCTTCCCCGAAGGCACGCGCTCGCGGGACGGCCGCGTCGGCGAGTTCCGCTCCGGGGCCGCGCGCATCGCCGGCAAGGCGGGCGTGCCGCTCCAGCCCGTCACCATCCACGGCACCTCCGAGGTGCTGCCCGTACACGGGCGTATCCGGCGGGGGCGAGTCCTCGTCCGTTTCCGCCGGCCGGTGCACGACCTGGAAACCGCACACAACCTCATCGAAGGAGATATTTCATGAAGTGGACCATCATGCGGCTCCTGCTGCGCACGGTCGGACAACTGAGCGAGGGCATCCGCATCGGCTACCGCCACGGTTTCGACAGCGGCACGATGCTCGACTACGTCTACGCCGACGAACCGCACGGGCGGCTCGGCCTGGGCAAGCTCATCGACCGCGTCTATCTGAACGCCGTCGGATGGCGTGCCATCCGTGCCAGACGGGCTCTGCTGCACGACGTGCTCAGGGAGGAGGTCTCGGCCAGAGCCGGCCGGGCGCTGATCCTCGACGTGGCCTCAGGCCCAGGCCGCTACCTTCAGGACCTGGCCAGGGAACAGCCGGAGACCCAGGTGGTCTGCCGCGACCTGACGCCCGACGGGCTGGCGCTCGGGAAGAAGCAGGCGGCGGCGCGCGGCCTGACCAACATCGTGTACGAGCAGGGCGACGCCTTCGAACCCGCACCGCTCGACCGCCCTGCCGACATCATCGTGGTCTCCGGGCTTTACGAGCTGATCCTGGCCGAGGAGCAGATCAGCAAATCGGTGGCCCGCCTGCGTGACCTGCTCGCGCCCGACGGTGTCCTGATCTTCACCACCCAGACCCGCCATCCACAACTCGAGTTCATCGCCAACGTGCTGCCCAACCGCGACGGCGCGCTGTGGGTCATGGAGTGCAGGTCAGTGCAGCAGGCACACGGCTGGGCGCGGGAAGCAGGCTTCGAGGACGTCGTCAGCCGCATGGAGAAGGTGGGCCTCTTCGCGGTCACGACCGCGAAGAACACCGGCGACCCCGACAGCTCTCAGCTCGACCAGGAGGCGTGCGAAACGGGCCGGTCGTAGTGCTGTGCACGTAGGGCTGACCGGGCTCTCATAACGCCCCCAGCAACAGGAAACCGCCCCTTACCTGTGGTGTTACACAAGTAAGAGGCGGCCTGATGTCACAGTGGAGGTGGCGGGAATCGAACCCGCGTCCTTCAACCCCAAGTCAGGGCTTCTCCGGGCGCAGCCTGCTGTGCTTTTCTCAGCCCCGGCGATCACGCAGGCGAGTCGCCGACGGGCTCAGCCACTGTTGGATTTCCCGATCTTCCCCGTGGCCGGGTCGACCGGTTGAGCCTTCTAGCGATGCCAGATCCCGGGCCGAAGGCACTCCCGGGCTGACAGTGGTTTCGCTGCTTAGGCAGCGAGGGCCAGGGAGTCCCTGGCCGCCACAGTGCTCTTGGAATTGGCACTTGTTGTTTGCGGTCACAGGATTAACGAGGTTATGTCCGCCGTCCTCGGCCCGCTTCACCTGGCTTGCAAGGCCAAAGTCGAAGCCAGTCACCCCCTGTGCAGTTGTCAACACATCTCTCGAAAGAGCTGCGCGACACGAATGTACATGGGACAACGCCCTCCGCGCCAACTTAATTCCCTAACGGCGAAACCCCCGGGAGCGTGGCACGGTGGCACGCGCTCCCGGGGGCCGACCGGCAGGGTCGAGCCGGTCCGGACGGCAGGACTTCCCCCGAGATGAAGTCCTGATCTCATCACGGCGACTGGGATCGCAACCCCCCGAGCGAGCCCAGTCACTCAGTAAGACGCAACCGGCCGCCCGAATGGTTGCTCACCGTGACGAAAAACTCACATCCGGTCGCCGACCGGCCTTCATGGGTTCACCGGGCCGCACCACGAAGCCCCGCCAGGCCGGCCCTCACCAGGTCACCGGGCCACGTCATGAGCCTCGCCGGCTGCCCTCACCGACCTTGCCAGGCCGGCCGTCACGGGTTGCGGAGGGCCGCGAAGAAGCTGCCCGCCACCGCGCCGGCGTCGTAGTTCGTCGCCAGCACCGCGATCGCCACATCCCCCTGCCAGCCGACGAACCAGGTCTGCTGGTCGGCCGCCGACGTCGTCACGCCGTAGACCTTCCCCCTGCCCGCCTGGGCGGGCGTGCCGGCCGCGCCGGCCCGCATCATCGCCGTCAGCGCCATGCGGACCTTGGGATCGAGGGGCACCGGCGCGGGCTGGGCGGTGGGCACGACCTCGGCCGCGGGGTCGGGCGACTTGGGGTCGGTGACCAGCACGGGCGGATGCCAGGTGCCCGAGGCGACGGCCGCGGCCACGAGTGCCATGCTCAGCGGGCTAACCTCGACGTTCTGGCCCGCGATGACCCTGGCCTTGTCGGCGTCGCCGGCGAGTTCGGGCAGGGCGCCGCTGAACGACTTGAGCGGCAGCCGCCACGGCTGCCCGATGCCGTACGCCTTGGCGCTCTTGGCGAGGTCGTCGGCCGAGACCCGGCGGGCGAGCGAGGCCAGCGCGGTGACGCACCCCTTGGCGAAGTGTTCCTGGAACGTGGCCGACTGTGCCAGGCCGACGCTCCCGCCGGAGTTGGCGAACTTCGCACCCCCGACGGTGCGCTCCTGTGGGCAGGCCAGCCGCTGTTTGGGGCTCACCCCGGCCTTGAGCAGCGCGTCCGCGGCCACGATCGAGAACGCCGTGCCCGCGGGGAACTTGCCGGCCAGCGCGTGCTTCTCCTGGTGCAGGTTCTTGGTGCCGACCGCCCGGATCTCGCCGGTGTTGCGGTCGACCGCAACCAGCGCGCTGGTGCCGGTGACGGCCACCGCCCGCTCGGCCGCCGCCTGGACGGCGCGGTCGATCGTGGTCTTCACCGAGATGTTGCGCCGGCCCCGCCACTCCTTCAGCAGGGCGACCTGCTCGCCGGTCCTGGTGTCGAGGGTGATCACCTTGGTCTGCGTGGAGCCCGTCAGGTATTCCTGGTAGGCCTGCTGCAGGCCGCTCTTGCCGACGGAGTCGCCGGCCCGCTGCGGGCCGCCGAGCTTCTGCTCGCTCTCCGGCGTGAGCGCGCTGACGGTGCCGACGATCTGCCGGGGCGCGTCGGGGTTGACGGGCTGGTCCTGCGGCTCGATCTCGATCCCGGCGATGGCGTCGAGCTTCGGCTGCATCGTCTCGTAGCGCGAGCGCCCGAACGTGACCAGCTGCACGAACTTGTCGGGTGGTGACGACCTGATGCGGCTCAGCAGGCGGTCCTGGGCGTATCCGGTGACCTCGGACAGCTTGGCCACGACCTCCTCCGCCTTGCCGCCCAGCTTGGCGGGATAGACGCCCGCGACGTAGAGGACGGTGTCGGTCTGCAGCGAGTCTCCCGACCTGTCGACAACCGGCTGGCGTGGCGTCGGGTGGGTGTCGACGGCGAACCGCTGCCCCTCCTTGAGCTGCGGATGCAGCACGGAAGGTGACCAGCGCACCTTCCACACGCCGTCGACCAGGTGGAGCGGGAGCACGCCGTCGTATTCCCAGAGCGGGTTGTTCTCCCCGAGATCGACCTCGGCGTGGAAGCCGGCCCTGGACTCCTCGCCCGTCACGCTGACGTCTGTGATCTTGAAGCGGAAGGAGGCCGCGTCGAGCTCCAGCTTGGCGTCGGCCAGCGCCTTGCGCACGGTCGCCAGGTCGCCGTCGGCGCGGCCGGCCGCCAGGTCGTAGTCGCCCGACTGCCAGCCCACGAGGAAGTCGCGCACCGCGTCGTGCGGCGACGGCTCCTCGAAGCAGCCGGTCAGCATCGTGCTCGCGAGCGCCAGCGTGAGGGTGGCGGTGACGGTGCGGCGGGCGCGTCTCATCGGTGCGCCGAGGGTGCGGCTGGCGATCCCCATCGGTGCGGTGAGGGTGCGGCGGGCGCGTGTCATAGGTGCGGTGCCGCCGCTCTCATCGGGTGCGGTGCCGCAGCGCCCGGGCCATCTCGCGCTTGGCCTGCTGCTCCGCCAGCGCGTGCCGTTTGTCCCAGTCTTTCTTGCCGCGCGCCAGGCCGATCTCGACCTTGGCCCGGCCGTCCTTGAAGTAGAGCACCAGCGGCACGATCGTGAGCCCGCCCTCCTTGGTCTTGGCGGCGAGCTTGTCGATCTCCTTGCGGTGCAGCAGCAGCTTGCGCTTGCGGCGGGCCGTGTGGTTGGTCCACGTGCCCTGCGAGTATTCGGGGATGTGGACGTTGAGCAGCCACGCTTCGCCGCCGTCGATGCTGGCGTAGCCGTCGGCGAGCGAGGCGCGGCCCTCGCGGAGCGACTTCACCTCGGTGCCCTGCAGCACGAGCCCCGCCTCGAAGGTCTCGTCGACGTGGTAGTCGTGCCGAGCACGTTTGTTCTGGGCGATGACCTTCCGCCCGGTCTCACGTGGCATGCTTCGACTTTACCGGCGGTCGGAGCGGTGGCGGCCCATCCGCGCGCGCACGGCTAGACCCTGAGGTAGCGGCGGAGTGTCACGAACGAGGCCAGCACACAGATCACGACGCCGATGGCCATGGTGATCGTGATCGTCTGGGCCACGTCGTTCCAGCCGAGCTGGGAGGTGGCGTCGCCGAAGAAACTGCCGAGCTCCTCGAACAGGAAGACCTTCGCCATGATCAGAATGATCGCCGAGAACACGCCGCCGATCAGGCCGGCGATGACGCCCTCCATGACGAAGGGGAGCTGGATGTAGAGGTTGGACGCGCCGACCAGCCGCATGATGCCGGTCTCCCTGCGTCTGTTGAACGCCGACAGCCGGACCGTGTTGCCGATCAGCAGGGCGGCCGCCAGCACCAGGATGATCGCCACCGCCAGCGCGACGAAGGCGAGCCTGTCGAGCATGACGAAGAACGGGCCGATCAGCTCCTTCTGGTCGAGGACCTGCGCCACGCCCGGCTGGCCCTTCACCGCCTGGACGATCGGCTGGTAGTTGTCCGGGTCGACCAGCTTGATGCGGAACGACTGCGGCATGTCCTCGACCTTGGCGGCGTCGACGAGAGCCTTGTTGGCGGAGTAGGAGTCCTTGAAGTTCTTGTACGCCGCCGTCTGGTCCTCGAAGTACACCTCCTTGACCCCTGGGATGGCCTTGATGTGCGCTTCGAGGGCCGCGATCTGCTTGCTGGTGGCCTCCTTGCCGTTACACGCCGGCATGGCGGTGCCCTTGCCACACAGGAAGACGGAGACTTCGACCTTGTCGTCCCAGTAGCCCTTCATCAGGCCGACTTGGGCGTTGATCATCAAGCCGACGCCCAGCATCGCCATACCGACCGCCACGGTGATGATCACCGCGATCGTCATGGTCAAGTTGCGACGGAGGCCGATCCAGACCTCGGAGAAGATGAAATTCGCCCGCATGTTCTGTCTGCAGCTCCCTGTCAGTACGCCTGGCCGTAAACGCCACGCGACTGGTCACGGACGATCTTGCCGTCCTCCAGCTCCACGACACGCTTGCGCATGGAGTCGACGATGGCCGCGTCGTGCGTGGCCATGACGACCGTGGTGCCAGTCCTGTTGATGCGGTCGAGCACCTTCATGATGCCGATGCTCGTCGCGGGGTCGATGTTGCCCGTCGGCTCGTCGGCCAGCAGGATCATCGGCCGGTTGACGAACGCTCGGGCCATGGCGACGCGCTGCTGCTCGCCACCGGACAGCTCGTCGGGCATGCGGTGGGCCTTGCCTTCCAGGCCGACCAGCTCGATGACCTCGGGCACCACCTTGCGGATGAACCGCCGGGGTTTACCGATGACCTCGAGCGCGAACGCCACGTTCTCGTAGACGTTCTTGTTCGGGAGCAGTCTGAAGTCCTGGAACACGCAGCCGATGCGGCGGCGCAGGTGCGGCACCTTGAAGTTGGACAGGCGCGCCAGGTCTTTCCCGGCGACGTGGATCGCGCCGCCATTCGGCCGCTCCTCCTTCAGGATCAGACGCAGGAACGTGGACTTGCCTGATCCCGAAGGACCGACGAGGAACACGAACTCGCCCTTGTCCACGTCAACAGACACGTGGTCGAGAGCGGGCCGGTTCTGGTTCGCGTAGACCTTGATGACATTATCGAAATGGATCACGAGAGCATCACGGCATGCCAGTCTAGGGGTCAGGACGGAAGCGAGGGTGGCATATGCCCACTTCCCGCCACTGGCCGACCGGGGACGTCTTCTTTACCGATGATCGACGTTCCGATTGGCCAGACGACAGTCTAGAGGGAAGACTGGCATGGAACGTCCATAACGGAAACAAAACGATTGTGCGGCTAGACTTGGGGCTGTCATGAGCTGTGAACACCTCGTATGCGCGCAATGCGCCCACCCCGTGATCGAGGGACGCTGCCCCGTCTGCCGCGCCAGCAGAGAGCGTATGCACCAGCACGGCTTCGCCGGGCTGTCACCCGCAGTCGTCCTCGTGCTCCTCGTCGTGCTGCTCTTCGTGAGCCTCGTGCTCAACCACCTATTCGGCGTCTGACTCCTGCCGCCGCATCCAGCGGATCTCCGACTCGATGAACGTGTCGAGGTCGCCGTCGAGCACCGCCGACGGGTTGCCCGCCTCGGTGTTGGTGCGCAGGTCCTTCACGATCTGGTAAGGGTGCAGCACGTAGTTGCGGATCTGCGTGCCCCATGACGTGGTGGACGCGCCGCGCAGCTCCGACATCTTCTCCGCCTCCTCCTGCCGCTTGCGCTCCAGCAGCTTGGCCTGGAGCACGTTCATGGCGGTGGCGCGGTTCTGGAGCTGCGAACGTTCGTTCTGGCAGGAGACGACGATGCCGCTGGGGATGTGGGTGATGCGCACCGCCGAGTCGGTCGTGTTGACGCCCTGGCCGCCCGGGCCGCTCGAACGGTAGACGTCGACGCGGATCTCGTCCTCGTTGATGTCGATGTGGTCGGTCTGCTCGACCACCGGCACGACGTCGACCCCGGCGAACGACGTCTGCCTGCGCCCCTGGTTGTCGAACGGGCTGATGCGCACGAGGCGGTGGGTGCCGTGCTCGCCGCGCAGCGTGCCGTAGGCGTAGGGGGCCTTGACCGTGAACGTGGCCGACTTGATGCCGGCCTCCTCCGCATAGGAGGTGTCGTAGACCTCGGTGGCATAACCCTTGCGCTCGGCCCAGCGCATATACATCCGCAGCAGCATCTCGGCCCAGTCGGCGGCGTCGACGCCACCTGCCTGGGAGTTGATCGTGACGAGCGCCTCGCGGGCGTCGTATTCGCCCGACAGCAGCGTGCGCACCTCCATGGCGCCGATGTCGGACCTCAGCGTGTCGAGCTCCTTGTCGGCCTCGGCACGCGTGTCGTCGTCGCTCTCCTCGGCGGCCAGCTCGTAGAGGACCGTCAGGTCGTCGAGCCTGCGCGCCAGGCCCTCGACGCGGTTGAGCTCGCCCTGGAGGTGGGAGAGCTTGCTGGTCACCTTCTGTGCCAGGTCGGGGTCGTCCCACAGGTCAGGGGCGGCAACCTGCTGCTCGAGCTCGTCGATCTGCTTGCGCATCGCGTCGAGGTCGAGCACGTCCTGGATGCTGCGGAGCGTGCCCGCGAGTTCGTTGATCTCTTCTGCCGGATCCATACCTGCCACGCCTCCCTACACTAGCCTCCTTCGGGGAGTTCACCTCCCAAGCGTCCCTGTCCAGCGCTGGTGACCCGCTGATCGGTGTCGGCGGGCCCCGGCGTGCCGCCGGCGCGAATAGCATGGGCCAGGTGCGTGTACATGGTCGGCGGACAGCGCTGGCGCTCGCCGCCGGCTTGCTTGCCGTGGCGACCGCCTGCACGAGCGATGCCCAGCCACGATCGACCCCCACCAGCTCCGCCGCCGCCGCGACCTCCTCCCCCTCACCGTCTCCTGACGAGCCGGAGGTCACGCGGACGGAAGCGGCCGAGGTCTTCGCCGAGGTCACCGTCTCCGACGACGTGCTGCGGGTGAAGAGCGACCTTCAGGGGCGCCTCGGGCTGGCCGTCGATCTCACGGCCGGCGGGCAGACCCGCATCACCGTGGCCGACTACCTGTCCACCGACTACGCGCCGCGCCGCTACACGTGGGGGTCGCCGACCCTGTTCGTGCCCCGGTTCGAGCAGGGCGAGGAGTCGCCGTGGTTCAGCGCGCTGGCGACCCGCGACGGGCATCCGACGCTCCTGACGTTCACCAGGTCCGACCGCTGGCGCATCAGCTCCGCGGCCCAGCTCGAGCCCGGGCAGGAGCTCCCGGAGATCGAACTCGACGCCGACGGCTACGCCGACGCGGTCGCCTCCGACGACAAGACCGTCACGATCAGCCCGCAGTTCATGGGGCCGGTGCACGCGAGCGTGGCCGAGACGGGCACCGCCGGGGTCACCGCCGGGCTCGTCGCGGAGGGGCCGTACACGACTGAGGTGGCCGAGCAGATCGCCTCGCGCCGCGAGGACGCCAAGACCGAGGGCTTCAGCTACGACTCGATCTTCAGTGCCGACAACTACCCGGTCTACGCGCTGCGCACCAAGGACGGCGGGGCGCTCATCCAATATTCCCTGTCCCGCACCACGACCACGACGACGCGCACCGCCGAGGACGACTACATCCCGGTGCCGAGGTCGGCCAGGTGGGCGATCAGCACGCCGGTGCTGCGCCGCACGCTGCGGCTGGTCGAAACACACCAGTACGCGACGGTCGTCCCTCCCCTCACCGCCCCCAAAGCGGCTCCCGTGATCGCCCACGACGGCGCGCTCACGCGTGCGTCCGGAACCTGATCTTCTCTTCTTACGGCACAGCCGACGGCCCCGCACGCGGCCGTAGCCACTTTACGTCCGTCATGGCCGGTCGTGAGGGCTCACGGGTGGCTCGCCGTGACGAGCGTCTCCTTGACCGTCTTCTTCGCCGAGTTCTTGACCCGTGAGACCCGTTCCTGGCTTGCCCTCGGGGCAGGGGCGGGGCGGGCACCCTCTGGCGCCCGCCCCTTCCGTCAGGACTCCGTGTGGGGGAGGTTGCTGGCGGAGACCAGGGTGCGGATGGCTCGCAGGGCGACCGAGAGGGTGGCCAGGTCGAAGGTGTCGCTCTCCCAGATCTCCGACAACGTCTGCCGGGCGCGGAAGACGGCTGCCGTGTTGGCCTCCGTCCACCTGGCCAGCCGCTCCTCCGGCGGCAGGCCCGGCGTGCTGTGGGCCAGCACGTCACGGGTCAGGGAGGCGTGCGCCGCGTAGAGGTCGTCGCGCAGGGCCGAGCGGGCCATCGAGTTCCACCGGTTGTCCCTGGGCAGCGCGATGATGCGCTCCCGGATGCGGGCCAGTTGCAGCCGGTCGGCCAGGTCGAAGTAGACCTCCGCGGCCTCGTGGACCGGACGGTCGGTCACGGAGGAGATCTCCACCATGTCCAGCATCGAGTACGCGGGCACCATGGCGGCCACCCGCTCGGCCAGCTCCAGCGGCACGCCCCTGGCGAGGAACGAGTCGCGGCGCTCCTCGTACGCGGCCAGGTCGGGACCGGTCAGCAGCTTGGGGATGTGGGAGACCACGCCGTTGACCGGCTTCATGAAGAAGCCGACCGCCCCGGCCAGGTCCAGCGGCGGCCGGCGGTTGACCAGCAGCCAGCGGGTGCCGCGCTCGACCAGCTTGCGGGCCTCCAGCAGCATGGCGATCTGGGTGGCCGTGTCGACCTGCTTGTCCAGCGACTCCACGTCCCGGTAGAAGCTCGGCAGGTCGAACACCTCGCGCGCCACGAGGTAGGCCCGCACGATGTCGGGCGTCGAGGCGCCCGTCTCCTCGCCGAAGCGGTACATGAACGTGGTGCCCATGGAGTTGACCAGCTCGTTCACCACGCAGGTGGTGATGATCTCCCGGCGCAGCGGGTGGGCGTCCATGTACGTGCGGAACCGCTCACGCAGCGCCGACGGGAAGTACGACACCAGCCACGAGGCAAGGTAGGGGTCGTCGGGCAGGTCGGAGGCGAGCACCTCGGCGTCGACGGTCAGCTTGGTGTAGGCGAGCAGCACGGCGAACTCGGGGGCGGTCAGGCCGAGCCTGGCCTGCCGGCGTTCGGCCAGCTGCTTGTCGGAGGGCAGGAACTCCAGCTCCCGGTTGATCAGTCCTTCGCGTTCCAGCCGCCGCAGGTAGCGGGCGTGGATGTGGAGCATCGCGACGGCCTGGGCGCGGGCGGCGGCCAGGACCACGTTCTGGGCGTGGTTGTCGCGCAGCACCAGGCGGGCGACCTCGTCGGTCATCGAGGTGAAGACCTGGTTGCGCTGCTTGTCGGTCAGCTCGCCGTCGCGGACGACCTGGTCCAGCAGGATCTTGATGTTCACCTCGTGGTCGGAGGTGTCGACGCCGGCCGAGTTGTCGATGAAGTCGGTGTTGATCAGGCCGCCGTTCAGCGCGAACTCGATGCGGGCCAGCTGGGTGAACCCGAGGTTGCCGCCTTCGCCGACGACCTTGCAGCGCAGATCGGCGGCGTCGATCCTGAGCGCGTCGTTGGCCTTGTCGCCCACGTCGGCGTGGGACTCGGAGCCCGCCTTGACGTAGGTGCCGATGCCGCCGTTCCACAGCAGGTCGACGGGGGCCCGCAGGATGGCGCTGATCAGGTCGTTGGGGGCCATGGAGGTGACGCCGGCGGGGATGCCGAGCGCCTCGCGCATCTGGGGGGTGATCGGGATGGACTTGGCGGTGCGCGAGAAGACGCCGCCCCCCGCCGAGATCAGCGTGGCGTCGTAGTCCTCCCAGGAGCTGCGTGGCAGCTCGAACAGGCGCTGCCGTTCGCCGAACGAGCGGGCCGCGTCGGGGGTGGGGTCGACGAAGATGTGCCGGTGGTCGAACGCGGCCACCAGCCGGATGTGCTGCGACAGCAGCATGCCGTTGCCGAACACGTCGCCGGACATGTCGCCCACGCCGGCCACCGTGAAGTCGGTGCTCTGCACGTCCACGCCCGTGGTGCGGAAGTGGTATTTGACCGACTCCCACGCGCCGCGGGCGGTGATGCCCATGGCCTTGTGGTCGTAGCCGATCGAGCCGCCGGAGGCGAAGGCGTCGCCCAGCCAGAAGCCGTACTCCTTGGCCACGGCGTTGGCGATGTCGGAGAACGTCGCGGTGCCCTTGTCGGCGGCCACGACGAGGTAGGTGTCGGTGCCGTCGTGCCTCACCACGTCGGGCGGCGGGACGACCTTGCCGTCCACGAGGTTGTCGGTGACGTCGAGCAGGCCGGAGATGAACATGCGGTAGCAGGCCACGCCCTCGGCCTGCACATCTTCCCGCTTTCCGGACAGAGGTGGCCGTTTAACGACAAACCCACCCTTAGACCCGGTCGGCACAATAACGGTATTTTTCACCATCTGGGCCTTAACCAGGCCGAGAATTTCCGTACGGAAGTCCTCCATCCGGTCAGACCACCGCAATCCACCCCGCGCCACTTTCCCGAACCGGAGATGCACGCCCTCGACCCGCGGCGAGTACACGAATATCTCGAACTTGGGCCGCGGAAGGGGCAGGACGCTGATGGCCTGCGGGTCGAACTTGAGCGATATGTACTCTTTTCGCCGCCCATTCACCGTCTGGAAATAGTTGGTACGCAGCGTGGCCTGAATCATCTCCAGGTACGCCCGCAACACGCGGTCCTCGTCCAGCGAGGCCACCTCGTCGAGCGCGCCCAGGATCTCCTCGTGGATCGCGTCGGCCAGCTCGGTGCGCACGTCGTCGGGCCGCCGCGGATCGTGCCGGGCCTCGAACAGGCTGACGAGCAGCCGCGCCAGCCGCACGTTGCCCAGGAGCACCCGCTCCATGTACGCCTGCGAGAACGTGCTGCCCGCCTGGCGCAGGTATTTCGCGTAGGCCCGCAGGATCTCGGCCTGCTCCCAGGTCAGCCCGGCGCTCAGGATGAGCGAGTTGAAGTCGTCGGCCTGCACCCGGCCCGTCCACAGGGCGGTGAGCCCGTCCTGGAAGAGCCGCTTGAAGTCCTCCCTGCCGACATCGTCGGACGGCGTGTAGCGCAGCCCGAAGTCGTAGATCCAGGCGTTCTTGGTGGTGGGGTCGTTGTCGCGGTCGACTTCGTACGGCCGCTCGTCGACCACCTCGACGCCGAGCCGCTGGATGAGCGGCAGCACCTTCGACAGCGAGATGGGCGAGCCGACCTTGTAGATCTTGAGCCGTCGCTCCCCCTCGGCCGCGTCGTACGGCTCGTAGAGGTTGAGCTCGACCTGCCCGTCGTCGTCCGCGCCGACGAGCTGCTCCAGCCGCTGCAGGTCGACCACGGCGACCTTGGGCGGGAAGTCCGCTTTGTACCCCTCGGGGAACGCGGAGGCGTACCGGCGGATGAGCCCGGGAGCTTCCTCCTCCGACGTCAGCTCCACCAGCGCGGTGGCCAGGTCGTCCTCCCAGGAGCGGGTGATGGCCGCCAGCCGCGCCTCCAACTCCTCCACGTCCACGCTCGGCGGCGGCAACTGCTTGCCCCGCTCGCCCCGCACGACCACGTGCAGGCGGGCCAGCACCGACTCGCCGATCATGGCGCTGTAGTCGAGCGAGGTGCCGCCCAGGGCCTTGAGCAGCACCTCCTGCATCTTCATGCGGACCTTGGTGGTGTAGCGGTCGCGCGGCAGGTAGATCAGGCAGGAGA
Source organism: Nonomuraea sp. B5E05 (assembly GCF_039880665.1). NCBI lineage: Bacteria > Bacillati > Actinomycetota > Actinomycetes > Streptosporangiales > Streptosporangiaceae > Nonomuraea > Nonomuraea sp. B5E05. Next base: position 62,366 of record NZ_JBDPMJ010000008.1, on the reverse strand, counting down.
TGTAGCGGCCGTAGTCGTCGCGCCGCAGGAACAACTTGACCTGCTTGCGCTCGCGCAGCCGGAGCACGCCCAGCGCGATCGGCAGGAGCTCGTCGATCGAGGTCTGGAACAGCTCGTCGCGCGGGAACGTCTCGAGGATCTCGATGAGGTCCTTGCCGTCGTGGCTGTCGGGCGCCAGCCCGGCCTGGTCGAGGACGTCGGCCAGCTTCCGCCGGAGCACGGGGATCCGGGAGATCGACTCGTTGTAGGCCACGTGCGTGAACAGGCCGAGGAAACGCCGCTCACCGATCACCTCACCCTCGGGCGAGAACACCTTGACCCCGATGTAGTCGAGGTAGGTGGCGCGGTGCACGGTGGCCCGGGAGTTGGCCTTGGTGATGATCATGAGGTGCTTCTCGCGCGCCTTGGCCCGCAGCTCGGCGGGCAGCGCGGAGAAGCTGTCGGAGCTGACCTTGTCGTCACGCAGGATGCCCAGCGCCGCACCGGGAAGCGGGCGCAGCGTCTCGCCCTCGTCGGTGTGCTCGAGCCGGTATTCGCGGTAGCCGAGGAAGGTGAAGTGCCCGTCGGCGAGCCAGCGCAGCAGGTCGATGCTGTCCTCGACCTCCGCGGGCTCCAGCGGCGGCGGGTTCATGCCCAGGTCTTCCGCGGTCTGGACGGCCAGCGCCCGCATCTTCCTGAAGTCCTCGACCGCGTGCCGCACGTCGGTGAGCACCCGCAGCAGGTCGCCCTCGAGTGTCTTGAGCGCGCGGGGGTCGGACTGCCGGTCGATCTCGATGTGCATCCACGACTCGACCAGCATCTGTCCGGTGACGTCCTGCTGGTCGGGGCCGAGCATCCGGCCCGTCATGTCGCGGCGCACCCGCATCTGCGGGTGGACCAGCAGGTGCACGCCCAGGCCGTGCCGGTCGAGCTCCATCGTCACCGAGTCGACCAGGAACGGCATGTCGTCGGTGACCACCTCGACGACCGAGTGCCCGGGATCCCACCCGTTCTCGTCGACCGTCGGGGTGTAGGCCCGGACCACCGGCCTGCCCTGCGGGCGGACCTCGGCCAGCTGCCTCTGGGACATCGCGGGGCCGTACACGTCAACGGGGTTGCGGTCGAGCAGGTCCTCCGGCGCGACGTGCCGGTAGTAGAGCCGGAGGAAGGACAGCGCCTCTTCGGCGCTCATGTGCTCCGTGCTCGTCGCGCAGTTCTCGGCGGCTCGCTGGAGCAGCTCATCCTTGGCCTCGTCGAGCGGCATTTCGCTCTCACTCCTTTGTGAGGGTTCGCCATGGCTGTTCATAGCCAGGCCCTTAGTTCCCACAGCAGCGGGAAGTAGTGCAGGCGCGTTCTACCGCGCAGATAGGGGGCGCCCGTCGAGCCGCCTGTGCCCGACTTGGTGCCGATCTGGCGTTCGACCATCTGGACATGACGCATTCGCCACAGCGCTGTGGTCTCGTCGTGGGTCAGCAGGTCTTCGGCCAGTTGCCACAGGTCGTCGTGGGACCTGCGGTCTCTCGCCACGGCCAGCAGCGAGTTCATGATCTCATCATCGGAGACCGGCAGGCCACGCAGCGAGAGCGCGTCAAGATAGGCGTCCCACAGCGTGGGCTCCGACAGCCTGCGGCGCAGCCTGGCGAGATCGGCCTCCTCGGCGTGCCGGAAGCTGCCGAGGTAACGCTCGTCCTTCAGCCCGGACAGGAACTCCAGCTCCCGGAACTGCACGGACTGGAACCCGCTGGCGGGCTCCAGCATCGAGCGGAACTCGAGGAAGTCCTGGGGCGTCATCGTCTCCAGGACCTCGACCTGCTCGACCAGCACCCGCTCGACCGCGTGCACCCGCCGGAACAGGTGCCTGGCCCGCCACAGCTCGCCACGGGACATGGCCTCGCGGACCGACTCCAGCTCATGGAGCAGCAGCTTGAACCAGAGCTCGTAGACCTGGTGGATGGTGATGAAGAGCAGCTCGTCAGGGGCCTGCGACTGCGGCTGCTGCTGGGCGAGCAGCGCGGGCAGGCGGAGGTAGCCACCGTACGACAGCCGGCCGCCTTCCTCGCCGAAGCGCCGGCGCGGGGGACGGGGCGCATCGTCGTCGATGCCCACCGAACACCTCCCCCCGACCACCCGGCACTTGCCGCCGGGCGCACGTCTTGCCGATACCGATATCACCCGAAAAGGGGATAGACGTCAACGTGACATCGACATCGGGGGATCGTCGTCGGAGGTCGAGGAGGCGTTCTTGAGCTCGTCGAGCTGGTCCGGCAGCTCGGCGAGCTCCACAAGCTCCGCCTGGCATCGCTCGCATGTGTCGAGGTGGCGTTCGAAGGCCTCGTGCTCCTCTTCATCGAGGACGCCGAGAACGTAGGCGGCCACCCCGTCATGCATCAGCCGGCTACCCCCTTGTCCCGCAGCAGTTCGCGGAGAGCCCGGATCCCGTAGTAGAGCCGGGACTTCACCGTGCCCGGTGGGATCCCCAGAATCTCCGCCGCCTCACTTATCGTACGGTCTCGAAGGTAGGTCTGCTCAATGACTTCGCGGTGTTCCGCGGACAGGGACCGGAGGGCGTCCGCGACGACCATCGCCGACAGAGCCCGATCCGAACCGTCCGGCACCGCCATCATGTCGACTTCGGGCGGCTCGACCTCCTGCGGCCGAACGCTCTTCCGCCGACGACCATCAATGACTATGCGACGGGCCACGGTAAGCAGCCACGCCCATATAAGGCTTGGTTCCCATTGCAGTCTTGCCGAGTTCCGCCAGGCCCGGACGAGCGTCTCCTGTACAACGTCTTCGGCCCACTGAAGGTCGTTACCTGTGGATTTGCGGACGTGTCGCAGCAGAGGGCCGCCGAACTCCTGGTAAAGCACCGCAATGCGGTGCTCCGCCTCGGCATCCGCACTCTCGAACCTGCCGTCGAGGTGACCTAGCACGGGGCACATCTTTACACCTTCGTTATCCAAGCGGTAGCCACTCCGATAACTCCAGTCATTTCTAACTATCTCCGGCCATAGATGAACCAGGGGCGAGAAGCCCGCGTACCTCCCACCATGCACAGGCTTTTGCGCGGCGAGGTGTTCATGCTCGGCGGCTTCGTCGTGGCGGCCGCGGTGACGATCCTGCTGGTCATGCCACCGGTGATCGATCCCGCTGCCGCCCAGTGGGCGCAGACGTCCACAGGGCCGCTCACGGCGGCCGACCGCGACCTGCTGGTCAAGGTACGGCAGGCCGGCCTCTGGGAGATGCCCGCGGGCGAGTACGCCAGGACCCGCGCCGAGTCCCAGCGTGTCAAGGAAGTCGGCAGGCTGCTCATGGAAGATCACATGAAGCTGGACCTGCTGACCCGTCAGGTCGCGAAGAAGCTGGGCGTGGCACTGCCGGACGAGCCCAGCCCGCAGCAGCAGAGCTGGATGGCCCAGCTCGCCGCGGAGAGCGGGCCCGCCTTCGACAGGGACTACGCGAACCTGCTGCGTGCCGCGCACGGCAAGGTCTTCACCACCGTGGCGGCGGTGCGGGCGGGCACCCGCAACTCCGAGATCAGGAAGTTCGCCGAGGAGGGCGTGAAGTACGTCATGAGACACATGGCGCTGCTGGAGTCCACCGGCCTGGTCGACCACAACGCCCTGCCGGAGCCTCCCATGCCCGCGCCGGCTCCACCCGTCGCGTTGGCGGTCGATAAGAGGAGACACACATGAGGAGATCCAGACGCATGGCCGCGGCCATGTCCGCTTTGGCCGTGACGGCGAGCGGGCTGGTGTCCGCGGCCGTCATCGGGGTCGGCCCGGCACGCGCCGACATCTGCGACTCGGCCGATTCCCCGTCGCAGCAGGAACAGCGGGATCAGAATCAGCGGCGAGACTTCGACCAGCGGAACAGGAACGGACGGAACCAGGGCCAGGACCGCGACCGGCGGTTCCCCGACCGGAACCAGGGACGCCAGGACCCGAACCAGGACCCGAACCAGGACCAGGGACAGGGTCAGGACCAGGGACAGGGACAGGGCCAGGATCAGCAGGACGCCGATCAGCAGGCTCCCCAGGGAGGCGGCGCGGCGGTGGCCGACCCCGCCGGCTCGCCGGACGACACGGCGCGCGCCCCCGAACCCGAGGAGAGCGCCACGGTGCAGTCGCGCCGCGGCCGGCCGGACCCCCGCCCGACGCGGACCCAGGACCCGAACGACGACCCCACCGGCAACCCCACCGGCGATCCGACCGACAACCCGACCGGTAACCCGACCGACGACCCCACCGACGACCCGACGCAGAGCCCGCCCCCGCAGGGAACGGCGTCCCCCTCCCCCACCCAGGGCGGCGCCGGTAATGACTGCGACCTCGGCCCGTTCACCGCTGACTTCGTCAACATCCGCCAGGTCCAGCCGGTCAACCAGGTGCGGATCGGCAGGGACGGCTCCCGCGGCTCGTTCGTCTCCCGCTGCGGCACCAACCAGAACCGCCACCACAACCCCGACAACTTCATCGTCGCGCCCGGCGTGAGCAACGGGGCGCACCACCTGCACGACTACGTGGGCAACCTGTCGACGGACGCGTTCTCCACCGACGAGAGCCTGGCCGCCGCGGGCACCACCTGCCGGCTGGGTGACAAGTCCACGTACTTCTGGCCCGTGATCAGGGACCGCAGGTCCAACGAGAACGCCGACGACCCCGACGGCAACGTCGGCCGCCTGCTGCTGCCCCGCGCCGCGACGCTCCAGTTCCGCGGCAACGCCACCGACGACGTCGTGGCGATGCCAAGGTTCCTGAGAATCATCACCGGTGACGCCAAGGCGGGCACGAACGGCGGCGCCAACGCCAAGGCCGGCTGGAGCTGCTCGGGATTCCAAAATCGCATAAGTCCCGGCAAATACACGCTTTGCCCGCGTGGCAGTCAGGTTCTTCGTATCCTGGACTTCCCTAGCTGCTGGGACGGCCAGAACACCGACAGCGCCAATCACCGGACGCACGTGGTCTTCCCCGACCAGAACGGTGCCTGCCCTCAGGGCACTCGGGCGGTTCCCCAACTCCGCATGACCCTCGCGTACAACGTCCCACAAGGCCCGTCGTACGCCGTGGACGCCTTCCCCGAGCAGAAGCACAATCCGGTCACCGACCACGGCGACTTCGTCAATGTGATGCCCGATCGGCTGATGCAGACCGTCGTCTCATGCATCAACCGGGGCCGCCGTTGCTGATCTGACATGCCCTCACGGGCACCAGCCTTCCGAGTCGCACCCTCACCCGACCTTGGAGGGAAATAGATGCTCCACAGACGATCCCCCAGGCACGCCCCCACCAAGCTGGACACCAGAAGCGTCCGGCTGGGGGCGAGCGCCTCGATCATGGCCATCCTGTTGTCGGCGTTCGCGCTGACCAGGACGGAACGTGGCGTGGCGCTGCTCGGCCGAGGGGTGGGCTTCCTCGAGTTCTACGCGGGCGTGTTCGCGCTGGTGTTGCTGACCGCGACGGTCGCGCTCGGCCTGCTCACCACCGAACGCGTCTTCCTGACACCGGCCAACCGGGTCAGGGCCCAGCTCGCGCACAGAGCCACCGCGTTCATCGGGCTGGCCTACCTGATCACGCACATCACCCTCATGATCAGCCTGGGGCACGTGCCGCTGGGGGCGGCGGTCGTCCCCGTCGCCGGGCTCTACGTGGGGTTCGGCGCACTGGCCTTCGACCTGATGGTCCTGGCCGTGGTCACGGGAATGTTGAGGGGGCGCTTCGCCGTACGGACCAGGCCATGGATGTGGCGGATCCTCCACGCCGCCGCGTACGTGGCCTGGCCGGTCGGCATCATGCACGGGCTCACCGCCGGCCGTCCGCCGGCCGGCTGGGTGGCCTGGTCCTACGTGGCCTGCCTGGCGGCGGTCGGCTCCGCGCTCTGCGTGCGGGTGCTGGCCTCGCTGCGCCGGCCGCCGATCGTGCCCGAGAGGGTCGAAGAGCCGGCGGTGACGTCGCCGGCCACCGCGGGCGTGCCGAACCAACGGCCGCAGAAGGTCCCGGCCGCCGCCGGGGCCGGCGCCAGGACTGGTGCGGTGAACGTCAACGCACCCGTGAGCCTGGCCGATGCCAGGCGCAGATACCGGGAGGCCGGTTGAGCCTGCCCGCGACGACTGATCAGGAGCGACCGTGATTCCGGCCCGAGTTCCCCGGGTGTTACGCATGGGTCCGGCCCGGCTCACCGCCGGGCTCGACCACTGCCGCCGGCTCGACCTGCCCGCGCACCGCACGCTCCACGGGGTCGTGGAGCCGCGCGAGCTGGGCGAGCTCATCTCCCTTGCCAACGACGTGGACATGCGCGGGCGGGGCGGGGCGGCCTTCCCGTTCGCGCGTAAGCTGCGGGCGGTCGCCGACGCGGCGGGCACGGGCGAGAGCGTGGTGCTGGTCAACGGCGCCGAAGGCGAGCCGGCCAGTTCCAAGGACGCCATGCTGCTCACCCGCAACCCCCACCTGGTGCTGGACGGCGCGGTGCTGGCCGCCGAGGCGCTGGGCGCCCGCGAGGTGGTCGTCGCCACGGCCGGTGGCGAGGTCGCCGAGGCGTCCGTCGCCGCCGCCGTGGCCGAGCGCCGGGCCTCGAACGTGTCGGGCGGTGCGGAGAGCCGGGTCCCGATCCGGGTGGTCGGGATTGAGGAGAGGTTCATCTCCGGCGAAGGAGGCGCGCTCGTCAAGGCCGTGAACGGCGAGGAGGGCATCCCGCCAGGCCGCAAGAAGCGGGCCGCCACGAGCGGCGTGGACGGGCTGCCCACCCTGCTGTCCAACACGGAGACGTACGCGCAGTTCGCCCTGCTGGCGGAGTACGGCCCCGAGAAGTACGCCGAGGTCGGCACCAGCAAGGAGCCCGGCACCATCCTGCTCACCGTCAGCGGCGGCGCGGCCCAGGGCGCGGTCATCGAGGCGCCCACGGGCACCTACCTGGCCGACGTGCTCGCGCTGACCGAGGCCGAGATCGGCGACGGCGTGCTCATCGGCGGCTACCACGGCGCGTGGTTGTCCGCGGAGGTCGTCCAGACGGCCGTGCTCTCACGCGAGGGCATGAAGCAGGCAGGAGCGACTCTCGGGGCCGGGATCATCGTCCCGCTCGGCGAGTCCACCTGCGCGCTCGGAGAGGCCGCCAGGGTGTCGGCCTATCTGGCGGCCGAGTCGGCCGGCCAGTGCGGTCCGTGCCGCCTCGGGCTGCCGGACATCGCCAGGGCCATGTACGCGCTGGTCGAGGGCACGGGTTCGGTGGACGCCGTACGCCGTTGCGTGCGCGGCGTCGAGCGGCGCGGGGCGTGCTTCCACCCCGACGGCACGGCGAAGTTCGTGTTGTCGGCGCTGGACGCGTTCGAGACCGAGATCGCGCAGCACCTGGAGCACGGCTCGTGCGGCCGGCCGATCCGCGGCGTGCTGCCGATGCCCGAGCGCGAGGCCGACCCCGAGTACCGGCTGGAGGTCGACTGGTCCCGCTGCCAGGGGCACGGGCTCTGCGCGCACCTGCTGCCGGAGTTCGTGGACCTGGACGACTACGGGTTCCCGTCGTTCAGGAACGTCCCCGGCTACCTCGCCAAGGAGGCGCGGCGGGCGGTCGACATGTGCCCGGCGCTGGCCCTGCGGCTCGCCCGGACCACCGGGAACGGCCCCACGCCCGCCGGCTCGCCCCTGCGGCTGGTCAAGGACGGCGTGCTCAGGAGGGCCGGGGCGAGCATGCCCCGGCTCACGCGCGTGAGCACCGGCCCGAACGTCTCGAGGGTCGGAGGTACGGCGGGGTGACGCGACATATCCGAATATTTCAGTAATTACCATTTCTGTCGCACATATACCGGCTCCCCCATGCCCACCATTTGGTAGAGCCGCTTGGACGTTTCCATCGGAACGCGTACGCACCCGTGGGACGCCGGCCGGTTCGGGACTTTCGTGGAGCCGTGCAGCGCGATGCCGCCGACGAAGTAGAGGGAGTTGTACATCGACCCGAGCGGCCCGGTCGTCCAACCGGGCGCTCGCCGGTTGACGCGGAAATCGCCCACGGGCGTGACCGCGTCGCCGCAGCGCCCGTTGAGGCACCAGCGTTTCTGGGCGCCGCTGGAGATGTGCGAGATCAGCGCGGGACGGTGCCGGCGGTAGACGATCATCAGCTGCTCGCGGAGCCTGACCTCGACCCGGTTCGCCGGGCCGCCGGGCACCAGCGCACGGGTGCGAAGCGGCCGGTCGAGCGCCCGCCAGACGTCCGGCCCCACCGCGCCCCGCACCTGCATCTTGTGGCTCTTCTGCACTGCCCAGACCGCGAACTTCGTCTGCTCGTCGTAGCGCCCGTTGATCTCGCCGAAGTAGTAGCGGCCCTGGTGCAGTCTCCGCTGGAGCAGCTCGATCTCCTTGCCGCGGTCGCCCGGCCGCAGGAGGGGCGCCTTCACCTCGGCCGTTTCCACCGGTATCGGACGGTCTTTGTCCGCCATCGCAGGTATGCCCATCAGCAAGGGCGCCCCGCATCCAACGGCGAAAGCGCCGATTCTCCGAAACTTTATGATCATAATTCGATGCCTACCCACATCGTCGAGAATTCACCTCATGCATGGGTTTTGTCCGGTAAAGGCAGCGAATTAACGAATCCCGCTATAAACGGGCATTCCCCGTTTATTCGACTATCACTCCCCGCGACGGCCGGCGAAAAATCGGTCGCGAACGGACACACCGGCTGCCACCATGCGGTGGTATGCGGAACTGGCCCCTGTTCGACCTGTCCATCACCACGCCCCGCCTGGAGCTGCGCCTCCCCTCACTCGACGAGCTCGACGAGCTCGCGGACCGCGCCGCCGAGGGCGTCCACGAGGCGGGATTCATGCCGTTCTTCTTCCCCTGGACGGACGCCGAGCCCGCCGAGCGGGCCAGGAGCACGCTGCAGTACCACTTCCGCGCGTGGGGCTCGCTCGCCCCGGAGAAGTGGTCGATCGACTTCGTGGTCGTGTACGACGGCCAGATCGTCGGCACGCAGGGCATCACGGCGACGTCCTTCGCGGTCACCCGCGAGGTCGGCACCGGCTCGTGGCTCGGGCAGCGCTTCCAGGGCAAGGGCATCGGCACCGAGATGCGCGGGGCGGTGTTGCACCTCGCCTTCGCCGGGCTGGGCGCGCGCCACGCGACGACCGAGGCATTCGAGGACAACCCCGCCTCGCTGGCGGTGACGAGAAAGCTCGGCTACCAGGAGGACGGCATCACGGTCCACGACCGCCAGGGCCGGCCGGCCGTCACCCGGCGCTTCCGCCTGGCCAGGGAGGACTGGCAGGAGTCACCCGGTTTCGAGATCCACAACCTGCCCGCCTGCCTGCCCCTCCTCGGCCTCGGCGGCTGAGCGCCCGGCGGCTCCGGGCGCTCAGACGATCTCGACGTCGGGGGAACGCACCACCATGCGGAGCGCCTCACGAATGGCGCGCGGTTCGTACTCGGGCACGAGCAGGGCCGCGGCGCTCAGGGCCACCCGCGCGTAGTGGCGGGCCAGGGCCACGCTCGCCGCCTCGACATTCCGGTCACGCACCGCGACCAGGATCTCGTGATGCTCGCGCAGGCCCTGCCCCCATGCCGTCGGCACCTGAGTGGTGTAGGAGAACCGGTATCTCTCGGCGTGGTCGGCGGCCCGGTCGATGTCGGCCAGCAACCTGTCGCCGGCGAGCGTCAGGCAGGATCGATGGAACTCCCGGTGCGGTTCGTGCCAGGCGTCGTAGTCATGGTTCTCCGCGTGCCGGCGCATCGTCTGCTCCAGCTCGGCGATGCGGGCGATCTCCTCGTCGGTGAGGCGGGGAAGGGTCAGCCGCAGCGCGAGGATCTCGAGGCTGATGCGCACGGCGTAGATCTGGTCGAGGTCTTCGATGGAGAAGGGCGCCACGCGCACCCGCCGCCTCGGCTCGCTGACCACGAGCCCCTCGCGCTCCAGCAGGCGCAGCGCCTCGCGCAACGGGGTGCGGCTCACTCCGTAGCGCTCGGCGAGCTGGACCTGGCTGAGCACCTGGCCGGCCTCGAGCTCACCCCGGATGAGAGCCTCTCTCAGCCGGGCGTGCACGAGGCTGACGCCGTGCTCCCGCTCACCGGAGTCCACGGCGCCGTCGCCCGCTCGCGTAACCGTCACCGTGGATCCGCGGCCACGTCTAGTCTGGTCACGAACACGTCCAACCCCTCCTGACCCGCTGTGACGGCGACCCGGCTGCCGAGCCCGACCGTCAGCGACACGCCTTCGCGCAGAGGCACCGAGTCGTCGCCGATGGCGCCGGCGCCGCTTCCGGAGATCACGAAGGCCGCCAGTTCGACATTGTCCGCGACGAACTCCTCCCGCTGTCCAGGCGCCAGGCGCAGGTGCTGGAAATCTCGCCACGGGCCGGCGAAGTAGTCGCCGGCCGCGAGGCTCTGCCCCGGCTTGAGCGTGGTCACGAGCCCGGCCATCAGGCACCTTCCTTCTCGTCGGCGGCACGCTGCGTGCCGGGGTTGCGCTCTTCGGTGGGACGCCGCGGCGGCAAAGCCCTGCTGATCGCGGGCGGGAAGACCTCGATCACCACGTAGTCGAGCCGCTCGTCTCCGGTGTTCCAGGCCGCGTGGCTGCTGTGGTGCGGAGTCAGCACCAGGGTGCCCGGCGCCACCTCGTGGGTCTCGCCGTCGAGCTCGATCACGCCCGTCCCCTTGAGGAAATACCAGATCTCCTCGGTGTGGCTGTGCACGTGGAGCCCGGCCCGCGCGCCCGGCTCGAGCGCGACCCATTCGATGCCGTCCCAGTCGCCATGCAGATGCGAGCCCGTGGCCAGGCGCTTCCACAGCAGGGCGCCCGCACCGCCGTGCACCCCCATGACCGTGGCCGGTGCGTCGGCATCTCCGACGATGACGCTTGACATGTTGCTTCGTCCCTTTCGTTGACGGAAAGTGTATACAGTTTTGATCAGTGGAACAAGGCGACTCCACCGCGGGCATCCCCGCTTTCGCCGCATCTACGGAGCTTGCTCGATCGACGGTCGCCATGTTCTGTATGCAGCTCTACCTACTGGTGGGCGTCCGTCATCAGCGCGGCGAGGTCCTCGGGTTTGAGGAACGACGGCGGTGGCGGCGGGCCCCAGTTGTAGAGGCTCTTCATCCCCTCCCACACACCCGGCTCCCACAGCTGGTCGTCCACGATGCAGTCCATGTCGGAGTAGTACTCGGAGAAGTTGCCCGCCGGGTCGCGCAGATACCAGAAGAAGTTGGATCCGACATGGTGGCGTCCCATCCCCCAGACGTGCCGTTCGGGATGCTCCTCCAGCATCTGCATGGCCCCGCGCCCCACCTCGTCCACGTCGTCGACCTGCCACGACGTGTGGTGCAGGAAGGCCACGGGCGCGCGCTGCACGAGCAGGTTGTGATGGTCGGTCGAGCAGCGCAGGAACGCCGCTCGATCCGCGACCAGGTCGCTCACCTTGAAACCGAGTCCCTCGGTGAAGAAGCGCTGCGTGGCCTCCTGGTCGGTCGAGCCCAGCACGGCATGGCCGAGCTTGCGCGGGCGCACCCGGCCGTCGCGCAGCACCCCGTCGGCGCGGGAACCCTGCCGGTCGATCCTTCCCGGGCCGTTGTAGACCGGCGCCGGGCGCGCCTCCTGCACCGTCCGCGGCGCGATCTCGACCGTGGCGCGCACGCCGGTGACGGGCTCGACCGCGCTCACCGATCCCGTCGCGCGCTCGGTGGCCAGGTCAAGCCCTCGCAGGCCGCGTTCCACCCGGTCGAGGTCGTCCGGATCGTCCACCCCGACGCGCAGCTCGATGAGCCTGCGCGTGGGGGCGTACGTGAGGCGCAACTGCTCCCCGCCGTCCAGCGTCGCCAGCCGCCCGCCGCCCAGCGGGGTGAGCCCGAAGTCGGTGTAGTAACGCTCGGTCTCCTCGACGTCGGGCACGCCGATCGTGAGTGAGGTGAGTCCGTGAGAGGGCATACCGGCCTCCTTCCTTTCGTGTTGCCGCCCGTCAGTACAGTCCGTGGATGGTGCCGCCCACGTCGAAGGCCGAGCCGCTGATCCGGCGGGCCAGCGGCGAGGCGAGGTAGGCGACGAGATCGGCCACGTCCGCCGGCTCGCTCAGCCCCAGAGACAGCTGCCGGTCCTCCAGGTAGCGCTCGACCGCGCTCTCCCGATCGGTCCCGTACATGCCGGCCAGCCGGTCGGCTATGCCGCCGCGCCGCGACCAGAGCCCGGTCCACACCGGGCCGGGCAGCACCGCGTTCACCCGGACGTCCGGGGCGTAGCCGCGCGCGAGCACCTTGTTGAGGTGGAGGATCGCCGACTTCATGGCTCCGTAGTCGGCGGGGACCGTGTCCGGCTGCTTGGCCAGATCGGAGGCGATGTTGACGATCGCGGCGCCGCCCGCGGCCGCCATGGCGGGGGCCAGGGCCCGGCACGTGCGCACGTAACTCATGAAGTTGAGCTGGAACGTCAGCTCCCAGGCGGCGTCGTCGATGTCGGCGAACTCCCTGGAGACGCAGATGCCGACATTGTTGACCAGGATGTCGGGCGCGCCGCCCAGCCCCTCCAGCACGGTCTCGACCGCCCGGTTCACGCCGTCCGCGGTCGAGAGGTCGCATTCGGCGAGCACCGCGGGCCCGGCGTCCGAGGACCAGCGCGGCCCGCGGGCCCGCAACGCGGCGCCGTCGGCGTCGGCGATGGCCACGCGGACGCCCTCGGCGCAGAGCCGGTCGGCGATGGCCGCACCGATACCGTGCGCGCCGCCGGTGATGTACGCGGTCTTCCCCGCGAGGCGAAGATCCATCAGCCCTTCCTGTCCTGGTCGTCGATGCCGGCGATGGGAGGCGGGGCGGGGTGCGACTCGTAGCCCGCCTCGGAACGGTCGCCGACGCCGCCGTACACGCTGACGATGGTGCACACCTGCTGATAGGGGTTGGCGAAGCCGTGCCACTCACCGGCCGGGACGTGCACCGCGTCGCCCGCGACGACCTCGACGCCGCCGCTCTCCGTCAGGTGCACACCGCGCCCCGCCACCACGAACACCGCCTGCTCGGCGTGCGGATGCCGGTGCAACCGGTGCGCGGTGCCCGCAGGCAGTTCGTTGGTGTTGAGCACGATCGAGTCGGCGCCGGCCGTGCTCCGGTCGATCAGCCACCACACGGCGGTGCCCGCCGTGTCGGGGCGGGTGGTCGCGTCCCGGTCCTGGGGGACGTCGCGCCGGGATCGGATCCGCGCCATCACTCCTCCTCCGAGCCGAAGTCCAGCAGGACCTTCGGCCGGGCGCGATCCGGCTGAGCGAGCCGCTCGAACGCCTCATCGACCCGGCGATAGGGATAGACGTGGTCGATCAGCGGTGCGAGCGCCACCCCGCCCTTGCCGATCACGCCGATCAGGCGGTCCCAGTCGTCGATGCCGGACAGCACGCCGTGCACCGTCGCGTTCTTCACCACCAGCGAGGCGGCCGGGAAGTGCGGCACCGGGTGGTGGGGCACGCCGACCAGCCCCAGGCGGCCGCCGTACGCGAGCGCCGACGGCGCCTGGGCGGCGGCCTCGACCGCGCCCGACGCCTCGATGACCACGTCGTACCGGTCGTGCTCGACGTCCTGGGGCGTCAGCACTCCGTCCGCGCCGAGGCTGCCGGCCAGGTCGAGCCCGTACCGCTTGACTCCCGCGACGTGCACGCTCGCCCCGCGTGCCCGCGCGAGCTGCATGGTGACGAGCCCGAGCGTGCCGGTGCCGAAGACCAGCACCGAGTCGGTGTCCTGGACCCCGGTGCGCCGCACCGCGTGCAGCGCCGTACTGGACGGTTCGAGCAGCGCGGCCTCAGGACCGCCGATCGTGTCCGGCAGCGGTGTGAGCACCTTGGCCGGGACGCAGGCGAAGCGGGCGGCCACGCCCGGGTAGTCGCCGAGGACCCCCATCTCCGAATGGGCCCGGCACAACACGCGCCGGCCGGCCCGGCATTCGGAGCACGCGTCGCAGGTGACGAAGTTGTGTCCGGCCACCCGGTCGCCGCGGGCGAAACCGCGCACGTCGTCGGCGACCTCGACGACCGTTCCGCTCCACTCGTGCCCGAAGATGAACGGATAGTGCTTGAGCCCCTCGCGCAGATACATGCTGGAACCGTCGTGGAAGGACGCGTCGGCACCGCACAGTCCGACGTAGGCGATACGGACGACGCAGTGGCCGGGTCGCGCCGCCGGCGCCGGCACCATCCGCAGTCGCAGGTCCCGGGGGCCGGCCATGGTCAGGGCCGGCATCAGCTCACCCGGCCGCGGCGGTCGCGGCGTCGTGAGCGGCGTCGCCGTCGTCATCGCGCTCCTCCCCCGCCAGGCCGCGCGGGCCGGCGGTTCCGTGCTCGTGCCGTGTCGTGCATGTCGGGGTCCTTCACTCGTGTTCCGGGCCTCGTGTTCCGGGGGCGGCCGGGCGTCAGCGGGCGACCCATCCGCCGTCCGCCAGCAGGCTGCTGCCGGTGATGAGCTCCGCGGCCGGTGAGGCGGCGAAGGCGACGACGTCGGCGACCTCTTCCGGCGTGCCCATGCGGCCGAGCGGGATCTGCGCGAGTACGGACTCGCGGAAACGGGGGTCGGCCAGGTACGCGCCCGTCATCGCCGTCTCGACGAACGTCGGCGCGACGGACAGGACGCGGATGCCGTGCCCGGCCAGCTCGACCGCCAGCGCCTTCGTCAGCCCCTCGACCGCGTGTTTGGTGGCGCAGTAGACGCTGCGGTCCGGCGCGCCGACATGGCCCATCTGGCTGGTGACGTTGACGATCACGCCCCGCCGGCCGCGCTCGAGCAGGGACGCGACGAAGCGCTGGGTGGTCAGGAAGACCGCGCGGAAGTTGAGGGCCAGCAGATCGTCGAGGTCCCGGGCGGCCACCCGCACGAACGGTTCGGGGCGGTTCGTCCCCGCGCAGTTGACGAGGATGTCGGCGTCTCCGGCCTCTCGCATGGCGGCGGAGAGGGCGGCGTCGTCGGTGAGGTCCACCGGGACGGTGCTCGCCCGGCCTCCTCCTGCACGGATGGCGTCGGCCACCTCCCCGAGCTCGGCCGGGCTGCGCGCCATCAGCACGACGTCCGCGCCGCGAGCCGCGAGCGCGCGGGCGGCCGCGCGGCCGATGCCCCGTCCCGCCCCGGTCACCAGCGCCCGCCGTCCCCTCAGGGAGCTCCGGTCCGGCGCGTGCCCGTCGCCGTACCCGTCCCCCTGCCCGTCCCCATGCACGGCCGCATGCGCCCGGCGGTCGTTCACGCCGTCGCGCCGGCGGTGACGCCGCCGGCCCGCTCGGCCGCCGGGCCTGCCACCCGGTTGGCCAGGGTCCCGAGCCCGTCGATCTCGACCTCCACGAGGTCACCGTCCTTGAGCAGAACCGGCGGCGTGCGCTTGAAGCCCACCCCGGCGGGCGTGCCGGTCGCGATGATGTCGCCAGGCTCCAGGGTCATCGCCCGGCTCAGGTGGGAGATGAGCCGGGCGACGGAGAACACCATGTCCGCGGTCGTACCGTCCTGAACCGTCGCCCCGTTGACACGAGTGCGCAGCCGCAGGTCGTCCAGATCACCGACCTCGTCCAGCGTCACCAGCGACGGTCCGCACGGCCCGAAGGTATCCACGGCCTTGCCCATGGTCCACTGGCTGGTCGCCGCCTGCATGTCGCGGGCGCTCACGTCGTTGAACACGGTCACCCCGGCGACATGCCGCAGGGCCAGCTCCTCCGGGATCGCGCGGCCGCGGCGGCCGATGACGACGGCCAGCTCGGCCTCGTAGTCGACCCGCTCGACGGCGTTCGGGAGCACGATGGCGTCGGCCGGGCCGATGAGGCTGTTGCGGAACTTCGCGAACACCATCGGCTCACTCGGTAGTTGCAGCCCCGCTTCCTCGGCATGGTCGCGGTAGTTCAGCCCGATGCAGAGGATCTTCTCCGGGTCGGGCACGGGCGGGAGCAGGCGGACCTCGTCGAGGGCGACCCCTTCTCCCGCACGGGCCAGCGCGCCGGCGGCGGCGGCCACCGCCACGTGGTCGAGCTCCCTTTCGAGGTACGCCCGCACCGGCAGCGACCGTGGCAGCCCGGAGTCTTCCCCTGCCGCCTGGGCCACGGCACTCGCCAGGTCGACGACGCGATCGCCCGCGAGGACACCGCTCGCTGCGCCGCCACCGATGGCGTAGGTAACCAGTCTCATTACGTTTCCCCTTCTCGAATATCCGCTCGCGACGCGTGTGCCTTGGCGCTGAGCGGCCGGTTGTGCGTTCGGGTACGGGCCGTCCCGGCGCCGGATTACTTGATCACCGACAACTTCGCCCGGTCGATGGTCAACGCGACGGCGACGATGATCACCGCGCCGAAGATGACGTTCTGCAGCACCGGGTCGATCCCGACCACGACCATGCCGATCTGCACGACCGTCACGGTGAGCACGCCGACCAGCGTCCTGCCCACGCCGCCCACCCCACCGCTGATCGCGGTGCCGCCGACCACGACGGCGGCGATGGCCGGCAGCAGCAGGCCGGAGGCGAGGGTCGGCGAGCCGAACGACGTCCTGCCCACGAGGACGATGGCCGCCATCGCCGAGGTCATGCCCGTCAGGGCGAAGGCCGCCGCGCGGACGCGGGTCTTCGGCACGCCGGACATCAGGGCGGCCGGCTCCGCCGACCCCATGGCGTACAGGTAGCGGCCCCAGGGCAGGTATCGCACCATCAGCCCCACGATGGCCAGCACGACCAGCCCGAACACGAACCCGGCCGGGATGCCCGCGAAATAGTCGTTCACCCAGGAGATCGCGGCCGAGCCCTCGGCGAGCGGCGTGTTCGTCGCGTCCGACGCCTCCAGCGACAGGCCCGAATACAGGCCGAGCGCGCCCAGCGTCACGATGAACGATGGGACCTGCGCCACCGAGTGGATCACCCCCACCACGGCGCCCGCCGCCGTCGCGAGGGCCACGACGCCGGCGACGCCCGTGATGCCCGCCTGGTTCGCCCAGCTCACCAGAAGCACCGAGCAGAGGGACGTCAGTGCCGCCACCGACAGGTCGATTCCGCCCAGCAGGATCACCGGCGTCAGCCCGACCGCCAGCAGGAGGATCGGCGCGGCCTGGACGGCCACCGACCGCAGGGACGCGAGTCCGAGAAATGCGGGGTCGCGCACCACGATGAGCCCGACCAGGGCGACGAGCAGCACGGCGGGCAGGTAACCGCCGATGTCGAGCCGCTGGGACGCACCTGTCCGTCGCGGGATGTTCACCGGTGACATGACGCTCCTGTGTTCCATCGGTACGACCTCGTGGCCCTAGACCATCAACTTGACGAGCTCTTCGGACGAAGGGGGCGCATCGGGCACATCTGGGAAGCGGCCCGTCACCCGCCCGTCCCGCATGACGACGATCTCGTCGGACAGTCCGAGCAGTTCCTCGAGGGTGTCGGACAGCAGGACGATCGCGACCCCCCTGGCGGCGGCCGCGCGTACGTGCTTGTAGACGTCGGTCTTCGCCTTCAGGTCCAGCCCGCGCGTCGGGTGGTCCAGCACGAGCACGCGCAACTGCGGCAGGGCCAGCCACTTGGCCAGCACGACCTTCTGCTGGTTCCCGCCGGAAAGCTGGGAGATCTTCACCCGGGCGTTCGGGGCCTTGACCCCGAGCCGCTCTATCCAGCCCTCGACGAGGCCCGACTCACGCGCCCGGCTCAGCAGGCCCGCGCGGGTCAGCGCAGGTGTCGAAGCGAGCACCAGGTTCTCGGAGATGCTGCGCTCCGCGACCATGCCCTCGTGCTTGCGCTCGGCGGGCAGGTAACCCACGCCCAGCCGCACGCCGTCGCGGGGCGAGGCCATCGTGACCTCCTCGCCTTGGAGGCGTACGCGTCCGGCGGTCGTCGCAAGCGCCCCGAACAGGGCCCGGCACAACGCCTCGCGGCCCGAGCCGATGACACCGGCCACCCCGACGACCTGGCCGGGACGCACCGAGAACGTGACGTCGCTGAACGAGCCCTCGGCGGTGAGCCCGTCGACCTCCAGTGCCATGGCGCTGCGGTCGTAGGGCGCCCGGTCGCCGTCCAGGAAGTAGTCCTCGGCCCTGTTCTCGCCCACCATCAGGGAGTAGAGCTCGTTCTCGTCGCAGGCGGCGGCGTCTCGCTCGGCGACGCGGCGCCCGTCGCGCATCACGTAGATGCGGTCGGAGATGGCCAGGACCTCGTCCATGCGGTGGGAGACGAACACGATGCTCGCTCGGCGTTTGAGCCGGCGGATCTGGGCGAACAACGTCTCGATCTCCGCGGCCGACAGCACGCTCGTCGGCTCGTCGAACAAGATCAGCAGGTCGCCGTCGGTGCGCTCCTCCAGCGCGAGCACCTTCGTCAGCTCCACCATCTGGCGGTCGGCGAAGGACAGGCGCTGCACCAGAGCCGACGGGGAGATCTCGCTGCCCGTCTTGGCCAGTTGCTCACGCGCGAGCGCGTTGAGCCGTCGCCACTTGTAGACGCCGCCCGCCGTACCCGGATTCGGCCGGCCCAGGAAGACGTTCTCCGCCACGGTCAGGTTCGGCACCAGCGACTGTTCCTGGAAGACCATGCCGATCCCCTGCTCGGCGGCGTGCGCGGGGTTGCGTACCTTGATGGGAGAGCCGCGCATGACCAGCCGGCCCGAGTCCGGCTGCTGCACACCGGCCAGCAGCTTCAGCAGCGTCGACTTGCCCGCGCCGTTCTGCCCGATGAGCCCGACGACTTCGTTGGGGCGGATCTCCAGATCCACCTCGTCCAGAGCGACGGTGCGGCCGTACCGCTTGGTCAGGCCTTCGATCGACAGCAGAGGGGACATGTCACTTCACCACCCTGAGCCGGTCGCGGGCGCCCCAGCCCGTCGCGACCACCGCCACGATGATCACCGCGCCGACGACGGCCTGCTGGACGTACGGGCCCACGCCGCTGAGGATCATCCCGTTGCCCAGGACGACCAGGACCAGGACGCCGAGCACGGACTGGAGCACCCCGCCCCGCCCGCCGGCGAGGTGGGTCCCGCCCAGGACGACGGCGCTCAGCGCGGGGAAGAGCCGGTCCGCGCCCGCGTTGGCGTTCCCCACGCCGAGCTGCGCGGTCGCCATCAGGCCTGCCAGCCCGGCCAGGGCGCCGGCGATCACGAAGGCGAGCGTCTTGTAGGTGTCCACGCGGATCCCTGCCAGCCGCATCAGGTCCTCGGCGCCGCCGATGCCGTAGACGTGACGCCCGATCCGGGTGTAGCGCAGGAGCACGGCGCCCGCGACGGCCACCAGCACGGCGATCGTGACCAGGCGGCTCACCCCCAACCATTCCCCCAACGCCCAGGAGCGGAAGGACTGGTCCCGGACCACCGGCTGCTGGTCGGGGAACAGGTAGCTCGCGATTCCCAGCCCGATGAACCACGTGCCCAGGGTGACGATGAGGGAGGGAAGGCGAAGCCTGGCGTACAGCAAGCCGTTGACCAGACCGAACGCCGCGCCGATCGCGATGCCGCCGGCGACGGCGACGAGGCCGAGGTCATTGGAGTTCAGGCTGTTGGCGAGCATGAGCGACACGCTGATGCTCGTCGACGCCATCACCCCTTCGGCGCTCAGGTCGATGGATCCGGTGAGGATGACGAACGTGAGCCCGACGGCCAGCACCATCGGGATCGCGGCCTGGTTGGCGATGGTGCGCCAGTTGTCCGCCGTCATGAACTGGTCGTTCAGCATGGAGAACGCGGCCGTCAGCACGACCAGCATGACGATGGGAGCCCACTGGTCGATCCGGCCTGGCAGGAGGCGCGACATCCGTTGTGCGGGGGGCACGCGCACGGCCGGAACATGCTCGCCGTCGGGGGTGATGGTGTTGTTCAAGGTCACGATTGGTCCTTGGTGTCCCGCGGGCACGTGGTCATGAGTCGGACATCTCGGCGATCTGCCCAGGCGAGTCCGCCCAGAAGTTCTTCTTCAGCGCGTCGTAGGTGTACTTGACGTCGCCGACCTTGCTCTTGAGCAGCTTCGACGCGTTCTCCGGCGTCGCCAGTTCCTGCTTGAGGTAGAAGTCGCGCTGGGCGTGCGACAGCTTCTGCGGGTCGACGTCTCCGACCATCGCGGCGTAGGCCAGCCCGAACGTCACGGCGCCCTGGAGATATCCGTCGACGCGCATCGAGGTGAGCATGTCGCCGCGGACGATCGAGGCGAGCGCGTCGGCCGACCCGTCCGATCCGGTGACCTTGACCCGGGAGTTCAGGTTGTGGGCTCGGAGCGCCTCGACGGCGCCCAGGGCCATGCCGTCGTTGGCGGCCCACACGCCGTCGATCTGCTCGCCGTACTTGCCGATCCAGGTCTCGGTGATGGTCTGGCCCTTCGTCTGGTCCCAGTTGCCCACCTGCGAGTCCAGCAGCTTGACGTCCGGGTGCTTGGCGAGGGCCTTCTTCAGGCCGGCGATGCGTCCCTTGGCCGAGGGATTGTCGGGCACGCCGTTGAGGGCGACGATGTTGCCCTTGCCCCCGAAGCTCTCGAACAGCGCCTCCGCGCTCTTCTCCCCGGACTCGACGCCGTCGTACGCCTGGTGGGCCACCCAGCAGCCGCCGCCGAAGTCCCAGGGGTGGATCTCCGCGGGCCGGTTCCACAGCGTGAGGATGCGCGCTCCGGAGTTCGCCGCCATCTGCACGAGGGGCTTGGTGAACGCCGTGGAGGCCGGGTCCAGCACGATAGCGGTGTCCTTCCCGCCGGCCGCCAGGAGACCGGTGAAGGTGTTGAGGTGCTTCTGGCCGTCGAAGTTGCTCTCGTAGGCCTTGACGTTGCTCTCGGGGACGCCCGCCGACTTGGCCACGGCCTTCGCGCCCTGGATGAACTCCTGCGAGTAGGTGCTCGAGAACGCCCCGACGCCGAGATAGATCTTCACGTTCTTCGGATCCGACGGCGTGGCGCAGGAGCCGCCGGCGGCGGTACCCGATCCTCCAGGTCCGCTGCTACAGGCGGGCACGAACAAGGCGAAGGCCGCGGCGAGCCCCATGACCGTCGTACGACGCGAACGGCTGGAGGTTTCGGACATGTCTGTCTCCTTCGATGAACGTCATACAGCCGCGGCCGGAGAGCCGGGTCGATGAGGTGGCCGGATGAGGGGCTCAGCGCCGTGTCACTGTGGCGGCCTGTCGGCAACGCCGTACGGCGGATGTATGAGAAAACCGTGGCGTTCGCCGCGAAGTGGGGCCAACTGTATGCAGTTTGAAGAAGACGTGTCAACGATGTGACGGGGAATTTGTCCGTTTACGCACCCGACACCTCGGAGCTCGCGGCATAACCTACTGTCATCAGCGATGCTCTGTCCCGAAACCTGGGCGCCCTCATCCGGCACGGCGGCGCCGGCCGCGGACCGTTGACCGGCTGAAGATGAAGATGCATACAGTTTGCGCCTGCTGAGTCGATGCCCGGCATCCAGGGACCGGCCGCGGGACCGATCCGGCGCCGCCGGCGAGAGCGGCCCTCACGGGGTCGCAGCCGCCCGTGGGGCCTCGATCTGCATGCGCATTCAATGACGCCCTGGGCTATCATGAGCGCGCTGATGACCTATCGCAGGGTGTGCGGCGGGGGCACCGAGAAGGGGGCGTCATGGCGCAGTCGCCGGCACCCGGTGGCCGGCGGGCCGCGAAAGGCAAGGCCGGCGGCTCTGCCCCGCAACGAGCGAGACCTGTCACCAGCTACGACGTCGCCGCCCTGGCCGGGGTGGCGCAGCCGACCGTGTCGCGGGCGCTGCGCGGCGGCAGCGTCTCCGAGGAGACCCGGTCACGGGTCCTGGCCGCCGCCGAGCGCCTCGGTTACGTGCCGAGAGACGCGGGGCGCAGCCTTGCGACCCAGCGCACCCACCGCATCGGCCTGGTGGTGGCCGACCTGCGCAACTTCTTCTATCTCGGCGTTCTGACGGCCTTCGAGCAACGGCTGGCGGAGGCCGGATTCCAGGTGACGCTCTTCCGCGAGGCCGACGACGCCACCCTGCTCGCCCGGCTGTCGTCGGGCGGCATCGACGGGGTCGCGCTGACGTCGCTCACCCTGCACTCCTCCCTCCCCCGGGAGCTGCGCGAGCGCGGAATCCCGACCGTGCTGCTCAACCGCGAGAGCGCGCATCCCGACGTGGACGCCTGCGTCTCCGACAACATCCGCGGCTCGCGCATGGTCGCCGAACGCCTGGTCGAGCTGGGCCATCGCCGCATCGGCGCCATCTTCGGCCCGGCCGAAACGAGCACCGGGCGCGACCGCGCGCGAGGGTTCCGCGACGCCCTCGCGGAGGCGGGCGTCGCGCTCCATCCGGCCGCCTGCCGCGAGGTGCCGTACACCCATGAGGCCGGCCACTCGGCCCTGGTGGAGATCCTTGGCGCATCGCCCGCGCCGACCGCCGTGTTCTGCGCCAACGACGTCCTCGCCATCGGCGCGCTGAACGCCGCGAAGGCGCGCGGCGTCGACGTGCCGCGCGACCTCACCGTCATCGGTTACGACGACATGGACATGTCGTCGTGGGAGATCATCGACCTCACCACCGTCCACCAGGACATCGACACGATGGCGCGCACGGCCGCCGAACTCCTCGTCTCCCGCGTGGAAGGCGCCGACGAGGACCTCCGGCGGGTGGTGGTGCCACCGCGGCTGGTCATCCGGTCGACCGACGCCCCGGTGCGGGCCGGCTGAGGCAGCCCCGCACCCGGGTCGTCACCCGCCCGCCGCCCGCAGGCCCAGGTCGCTGAGCCAACCCGGCGTGCCGTCCTGTGCGGCGGCGCGAATGTCGCCGGATCGGGCGTGCCCCTCGAAAAGCTCCACCCGCGACGCCCGGCCGCAGATCCGGCCCAGCTCCGCACTGGTGGCGGGGTCGACGACCTCCTGGTAGGTGACGGTCTTGAGATATTTGCCCACCCACAGGCCGCCCGTGTAGTTCGCGGCGCCGCGGGTCGGCAGCACGTGGTTGGTGCCGATCACCTTGTCGCCGTAGGAGACGCACGTGCCCTCGCCCAGAAACAACGCACCGTAGTTGTGCAGGCGGGTCAGCGCGTCACGGGGAGCGGCCGTCAGCACCTGCACGTGCTCGGAGGCGAACGAGTCGGCGATCGCCCACGCCTCGTCGATGTCCGCCGCCACGATCACCTGGCCGTGGTCGCGC
The DNA here is from genome assembly GCF_039880665.1 of Nonomuraea sp. B5E05. NCBI lineage: Bacteria > Bacillati > Actinomycetota > Actinomycetes > Streptosporangiales > Streptosporangiaceae > Nonomuraea > Nonomuraea sp. B5E05. The sequence goes on along the minus strand of NZ_JBDPMJ010000008.1, from coordinate 39,350 downwards.
CACGCGGGCCCGGCGAAGTCCCTGGTCGGCATCTCCGGCAGGATGCGCTCGATCGTGTCGATGACCTGGCGGCCCAGGGACTCGGACGTGGTGACGAGCACCGCCGGCGAGTCGGGGCCGTGCTCGGCCTGACTGAGCAGGTCGACCGCGACCGTCACCGGGTCGGCGCTCTCGTCGGCGATGACGAGGATCTCGGTCGGCCCGGCGATCAGGTCGATGCCCACGGCTCCGAAGAGCTGGCGCTTGGCCTCGGCCACGTACGCGTTGCCCGGGCCGGCGATCAGGTCGACCCGGCCGATCGTCTCAGTCCCCATGGCCAGGGCCGCGACGGCCTGGACGCCTCCGAGGAGGTAGATCTCGTCGGCGCCGGCCAGCGACATGGCCGCGACGGTCGCCGCCGGGACCTCGCCCCGGATCGGCGGGGTGCACGCGACGACCCGGGGCACGCCCGCGACCTTGGCCGTGACGATCGTCATGTGGGCGGAGGCGACGAGCGGATACCGCCCGCCGGGCACGTACGCGCCGGATGCGCTGATCGGGATGTTCTTCTGCCCGAGGTGCACTCCGGGAAGCGTCTCGACCTCGAAATCCGTGATCGACTCCCGCTGTCTCTGAGCGAAGCCGCGCACCTGCGCCTGCACGAACGCGATGTCCTCGATCACCTGCGGGTCGACGCCGGCGACGATCTCCTCGATCTGCTCGGCCGACAGCCGGAAGGACGCGGGAGACCACTGGTCGAACTTCTCCGAATAGCGGCGTACGGCGTCGTCGCCGTTCTGCCGGATGTCGGCGATGACCGTGGCCACCGTCTCGCGTACCTGCTCGCTGACCTCCGCCAGGTCTGTTGTGGTGGGCACCGCGCTTTTCAGGACAGCCGACACGTCCGTTCCTCCTTGGGTTCGCTTCGTCACTGACGCCCCACGTAGAGGACGCGAGAATGAGCTCAAGAGTGCATTGCATGCGCATGCATTGTCAAGGCACGCCCAAGACGATCGCCCCGCCGGTAAGGGCACGGGCAAGCGGAGACAGCATGGTGAACGGCGGTTATCAGCGCGTCCAGTCGCTTGGCATCCGGATGCATACCCGAGGGAAGGGGGGCGCGCGCCCGGCCAGGGAGGGCCCGCCCACCGCTGTCACCGACGAAGAAACGGCGGCCCCGTGACGGGACCGCCGAGCCGAGCCTGCCAGGCTGACGGCGCGCGGCCCGGGCCGCGCGCCATCGCGCGTCAGAAGTCGAACTGGTCGATGTTGGAGGCGTCGAAGGTGAACGGCGGCCCGAGGATGACCTCGCCGTTCTCGCCGATCGTGCGCTCCCCCAGTTTGCCCGCCTTGAACGTCTCCCCCTCGGCCCCGGTGATCTGCCCCGACACCAGCGCCGCCGCCGCGTACGACGCGAGATAACCCAGGTCCTTCGGGTTCCACAGGGCGAACTTCTCCACCGTCTTGTCCTTGACGAACTGCCGCATCTGGTTGGGCGTGCCCAGGCCGGTCAGCACGACCTTGCCCTTGTACTTCGAACCCGAGATGTAGCGGGCCGCGGCCGAGACGCCGACCGTGGTGGGCGAGATGATGCCCTTCAGGTTGGGATAGGCCTGCAGGAGGCCCTGCGTCTCGGTGAAGGACTTCTGGTCGTCGTCGTCCCCGTAGGCGACCTTGACCAGCTTCATGTCCTTGTACTCCGGCTTGGCCAGCTCCTCCTTCATGAACTCGATCCAGGTGTTCTGGTTCGTCGCGTTGGCCGTGGCCGACAGGATGGCGATCTCGCCCTTGTGGTCGATCATCTCCGCGAGCAGCTGCACCTGGCTGCGGCCGACCTCTTCTGAGCTGGCCTGGTTGATGAACAGGTCGCGGCACTGCGGCGCCGCGTCCGAGTCGTACGACACGATCTTGATGCCCTTGGCGCGGGCCTGCTGGAGCGGGCCGCAGACGGCGTTGGCGTCGTTGGCGGCGATGAGGATGGCGTCGTGGCCCTGCTGGGTCAGCGTGTTGATGTAGGAGATCTGGGACGACGCCGACGCGTCGGACGGGCCGACCTCCTTGGCCTCGCCCTTGAACTCCTTGGCCGCCTCGATCCCGGCCTCGTCGACGATCACTTCGTACGGGTTGTTGATCTGTTTCGGCAGGAACGCCAGCTTGATGCCCTCCTTGAGCGGCGCGTCGGGGTTCGCCGAGGCGGCGGCAGAGGAGGCGGGGGCCTCCTGGGGAGCGGCGGTGACGGACGATCTCGTGGTGCCGCCGCAGGCCGCCACGCCGAGGACGAGCAGCGTGGCGACGGCGGTGAGGCGCATCGGGGTCATGGTGTTCCTTTCAGGGCCGGCCTGATGAGGGAGACGAGGCGCGGGGTGAGCACCGACACGATGAGGAGAAGCCCGGTGACGATCGACTGGATCTCCGTCGACACGTCGCCGAGCATCAGCAGGTTGCGGAGCAACCCGATGAGCAGCACGCCGGCGATGACCCCGCCCAGCGTGCCCTTGCCGCCGTCGAAGTCGACCCCGCCGAGCAGGACGGCCGCGATGACGGCGAGCTCGATGCCCAGGCCGTTGTCGGCGCGGGCGGAGCCGTACCTGAGGGTGAAGACGACCCCGGCGAACGCCGCGACCGTGCCGGAGACGACGAAGAGGAGGAGCTTGATGCGCTTGACCCGGATGCCGGAGAAGAACGCGACCTGCTCCTGCGCCCCGATGGCGTAGAGCGAACGGCCGAAGCCGGTGGAGTGCAGCACCACTCCGACGATGACGGCGAGCAGGATGAACAGCGCGATCGGGTACGGGATCGGCGTGCCGGGCACGTCGTCCACGGCCAGCGCGACGTAGCCGGGCGGGAACTGGGCGATCGCCTTGTCGCCGAGCACCACGTACGCCAGGCCACGGTAGAGGGCGAGCGTGCCGATCGTGACGGCCAGCGAGGGCAGGCCGAGCCGGGTCACGAGCAGCCCGTTGACCAGCCCGCAGACGGCGCCGACGAGCACCACGAGCGGGATGATCGTCTCGATGGCCATACCGCCTTCCCACATGGCGCCGACGAGCGCGCTCGACAGGCCGAGCACGGAGGCGACCGACAGGTCCACCTCGGCGGCCACCACCAGCATGGTCATGGCCAGCGCGATGAGCGCGATCTCGCCCAGGTCGCTCAGCGCGAACGACAGGTTGCCGGTGGTCGCGAAGCCAGGGGTGGTGAAAGAACCCGCCACGAACACGGCGACCAGCAGCGACGCCACCAGGACGTCCCACCGCAGGACCCGGCCCATCGCGAAACGGCCGCCTGCTTGCTCAGCCATGACGGCTCCTGTTCCTGAGCAGGCGGGCCACCCTCATGGCCAGCACCCGGTCGACGCTGATGGCGAGCAGGAGCAGCGCGCCGGTGATGGCCTGCTGCCAGAAGGGGTTGACGCGGAGCACCACCAGGGCGCTGCCGATCGTGGTGAGCAGCAGCGCGCCGAGGGCCGCCCCGTAGACGCTGCCGACCCCGCCGGTGATCGCGACGCCGCCCACCACGACCGCGCTGATCACGATGAGTTCCCAGCCGTTGGCCGAGTCGCCGATGACCGTCCCGAACCTGGCCAGCCAGAGCACGCCCGCCAGCCCGGCCAGGCAGCCGCTGACGAGGTAGGCGGTCAGGACGCGGCGGCGCACCGGCACGCCGGCCAGCCTGGCCGCCTCAGGGCTGGAGCCGATGGCGTAGAACTCCCGGCCGCTCGGGTAGGAGCGCAGGTAGTAGCCGATCAGCACCATGACCACGAGCGTGATGAGCGGCAGGTACGGGACACCCAGCACCGACCCGTTGCCGAGCGACAGCAGCGCGGGCGGCAGGTCGACGGCGTTGATCTGCCGGCCGTGCGCGATGTAGTGGTCGACCCCCTGGATCACGTAGAGCGTGCCGAGCGTCACGACCAGGGCCGGGACCCGGCAGAAGCTGACGAGGAGCCCGTTGAGCAGGCCGCAGGCCGCGCCGATGGCGATCCCGAACACGACGCCGGGCACCAGGCCCCAGCCGCTCGCGAGCACGTCGGCGGTGACGAACGCGACCAGCCCCACCACGGAGCCGACGGACAGGTCGAGGTTGCGGGTGATGACCACGACCGACTGCCCGACGGCCAGCAGGGCGAGGATCGCGGTGTTGAGCAGGATGTCCTCGATGCCCTGCCCGGACAGGAAGTTGGGGTTGACCGCGCCGGTCACGCCGATGAGCAGGGCCAGGGCGATGACCAGGCTCAGCTCGCGGGCCCTGAACACCAGGTCGACCAGGCTCCTGGCGCTGCGCCCTCCGGGGGCCTGCTCGGACGGCGCGGCCACCGTGCTGGTGGGCCCGGTCACGCGGCCCTCCCTGTCGCGGCGCTCATCACGCTCTCCTCGGTCGCCTCGGCCCTGGGGATCTCGGCGGCCAGCCGGCCCTCGTGCATGACCAGCACCCGGTCGGCCATGCCGAGCACCTCCGGCAGCTCGGAGGAGATCATGAGGACGGCGATGCCCTGGCCGGCCAGCTCCGACAGCAGCCGGTGCACCTCCGCCTTGGTGCCCACGTCGATGCCGCGCGTCGGCTCGTCCACGATGAGCACGGACGGCTCGGTGGCCAGCCACTTGGCCAGCACCACCTTCTGCTGGTTGCCGCCGGACAGCACGCCCACCCCGTCGGCCAGCCTGGCGAACTTCAGCTGCAGCCGCAGCGCCCAGTCCCTGGCCCGGTCACGCTCGGCCCTGCGGGAGATCGTCGGGCCGCGGCGCAGCTCGCGCAGGCCGGTCAGCCCGATGTTGCGCTCGATCGACAGGTCCATGACGAGCCCCTGCTGGCGGCGGTCCTCGGGCACCAGGGCCAGCCCCGCGTTCATGGCGGCCGTGGGGCTGCCCGCGGGCAGCGTGACGCCGTCCACCGTGACGGACCCGGCGTCCCAGCGGTCGATGCCGAAGACGGCCCTGGCCACCTCGCTGCGGCCGGCGCCGACCAGCCCCGCCAGGGCGATGATCTCGCCCCTGCGCACCTCGAAGGACACGTCGGTGAACACGCCCTCGCGGGTCAGCCGCTCGACCTTCAGCGCGACCTCGCCGACGGCCGCCTCCTCCTTGGGGAAGAGCGTGGCGACCTCGCGGCCCACCATGCGGCGGATGAGGTCGTCGTGCGTGAGACCCTCGACGGGCTCGCTGGCGATCCAGGCGCCGTCGCGCAGGGTCGTGACCCGCTGGCACAGGGTGAAGATCTCGTCCAGCCGGTGGGAGATGAACAGCAGGGCGCAGCCCTGCTCGCGCAGCGCCTGCGCGACCGAGAACAGCCGGGTCACCTCGTGGCCGGAGAGCGCGGCCGTCGGCTCGTCCATGATCAGCACGCGGGCGTCCCTGGAGATCGCCTTGGCGATCTCGACGAGCTGCTGGTCGGCGATGGACAACCCGCGCGAGGGCTGCTCGGGGTCGAGGGCCACGCCGAGCCGCCCGAACAGCTCGCTGGTCCGCGCGTGCATGGACCTGCGATCGATGCGGCCGAGGCCGCGCCGGGGCTGGCGGCCCATGAAGATGTTCTCGGCCACGGACAGGTCGGGGAAGAGGGTCGGCTCCTGGTAGATGACGGCCACGCCCGCCTGCTGGGCGTCGGCCGGTCCGGCGAGGTCGACCGGCTCGCCGCCGAGCAGCACCTGGCCGCTGTCGGGGCGATGCACCCCGGCCAGCGTCTTGACCAGGGTGGACTTGCCGGCGCCGTTCTCCCCCGCGAGCCCGTGCGTCTCGCCGGCGAACAACTCGATGGAGACGTCGCGCAGCGCGCGCACGGCGCCGAACGACTTGCTGACGTTCGCCAGGGCCAGCGTGGGGGGAGCGCCCATCCATCCTCCCGACAACAAACGTTTTAACGGGTGGCTGTCCGGAATCTAGGCGCTGTGTCCAGCGAGCGTCAATGCCTTGCTCCAAGGTATGGCGGCATTGTGATTGCTACGTTTTAATCACGTCCGGGACCTGGCGGAACACGGGCCCGCCGCCGGCTTCGACCGGGCGGCGCCGCGAGCCGGCACGCCTCGCGGCGATACCGGCCGGGCGACATGCCGTGCTCCCGCTTGAAGGCGTTGGCGAACGCGTACTCCGAACCGTAGCCGACCCGGGCGGCGATCTCCCCCAGCACCGCGTCCGACTCCCGCATGAGCCGGGCCGCCAGGGCCAGGCGCCACCAGGTCAGGTAGGTGAGCGGCGGCTGCCCCACCAGCGCCGCGAACCGCCGGGCGAAGGCCGACCTCGACAGGCCCGCCCGTTCGCCCATCTCCCGGACGGTCCACGGATGCGCCGGATCCCGGTGCACGGCGTCGAGCACGGCGCTGATCCCCGGATCGGCCAGGGCCGCCGCCCAGCCGCCGACCTGGCAGCGCCCCGGCTCCCCGGCGAAGCAGGCCCGCAGGATGTAGAGCAGGAGCATGTCAAGGAGCGACGTCACGATCGTGTCGGCGCCACCGCCCGGCCGCTGGACCTCCGTGCTCAGCAGGCCGATCGCGGCACCCAACTCGGCGTCCCGGCCGAGCGCCCCCGGCAGGTGCACCAGGTCGGGCAGGTCGGCCAGGATGGGGTGGGCGCGGCTCGTGTCGAACCGGTAACCACCGCACAGCAGCACCGTCGCCGCGCCCGTGCCGCCGAACGAGTCCGCGGCGAACAGGCCGAGCTCATCCTCCAGCGGGTCGCACGCGGGCTCGGCCGGCGGGGTGGACGCCGGGTCGGCCATGGCGTAGCCGTGCCCGCGCGGGAAGAAGAGCACGTCGCCCGCCGACAGCGCGATCGGCTCGCCGTCCGGTGGGATCAGCCGGCCGGTCCCCTCCAGGACGACCTGGAACCCGGCCGAGCCGGGGACCGTCGGGAACCGCTGGCCCCAGGGTGCGTGCCACGCGACGCGGGCCGCCCGGGGGCGCCCGGTGCGCATGAGCGCGATCACGTCACTGAGCACGTCCATAACCCTGGAGTGTAAGACGATGACGTATGAAATATGCGCCGATGAAGCATTGGATGTCTCGATGGGCGCTTCTACGGTTGCTGGCGACGGAAGGAGCGCTCTATGGGTGCGGTTCTGGTCACCGGGGCGACCGGCACGGTCGGCAGCCAGGTGGCGAAGCAGTTGCGGGCGGCAGGCGCCGAGGTCACGGCCCTGACGAGGGACCCTGCGGGGCGCCGTACGGGTGATCTCAAAGACCCCGGATCGTTGCCTCTCGACGGGGTGGAGTCGGTGTTCCTGGTGTGGCCGTTCGCGACGGCCGAGGGCGCGCGGGCGGTGGTCGACGTGCTCGCCGCGCGCGCCCGCCGCATGGTCTACCTCTCCTCCGCCGCGGCCCGCGAGCACGAACGCGAGATCGAGCGGCTGATCGAGGAGTCCGGGCTGGAGTGGACGTTCCTGCGCCCGCACGCCTTCGCGGCCAACGCGCTGCGGTGGGCCAGGCGGCTCAGGGCCGGAATCGTGCGCGCACCCTACGGCCGGGCCGCCATGGCTCCGGTGCACGAGCGGGACATCGCGGCAGTCGCCGTACGGGCATTGCTGGAGGACGGCCACCATGGCGCCTCCTACGTGCTGACCGGCCCTGAGCCGATCACCCAGGCCGGCCAGGTGGGCGTGCTCGCCGAGATCACCGGATTCCCGGCGCGCTGGGAGGAGGTCCCGCCGCACCATGCCCGCGCGGAGCTCCTGGCCGAGGGATGGCCCCCGACCGCCGTGGACGAGGCCCTCCAGGCCCAGGCCGCCCTGGTGACCGCCCCGCTCCCGGTCACGCGGACGGTCGAGGAGGTCACGCGGAGCGCCGCCCGCACGTTCCGCGAGTGGGCCGCGGAGCACGCCACGGCCTTCCGCGCCGCCCCTGTCCCGGCCGGCACCATGCGCGCCGCCCGGATCCACGAGTTCGGCGGCCCGTCGGTGATCCGGCACGACCGGATCCCGGTGCCGCGGCCCGGCCCGGGGGAGGTGCTGATCGAGGTGGCGGCCACGTCGTTCAATCCGGCCGAGGTCGGCCTGCGCTCCGGCCTGCTGACCGAGGTCTTCGGCACGAGCCTGCCGCGCACCCTTGGCTGGGACGTCTCCGGCACCGTGCTCGAGATCGGCGCGGACGTCACCGGCCTGGCTCCGGGCGACCGCGTGTTCGGCCAGGTGGACGGCGCCGCGGCCGAGTACGTGACCGCGCCCGCGGACCTGCTGGCCAGAGCCCCGGAGAGCATCCCGCTCGCCCACGCGGCCACCATCCCGGTGGCCGGGCTCACCGCCTGGCAGGCGGTCCACGAACACGCCCGCATCACCGGGGGACAGCGCGTGCTGATCAACGGCGCGGGCGGCGGCGTCGGCATGTTCGCCGTCCAGTTCGCCCGGCTGGCGGGCGCGGTCGTGACGGCCACGGCGAGCCCGCGCAGCGCGGCGGCGGTCAAGGGATACGGCGCCGATGAGGTGATCGACTACACCGCCACGCCGCTGCCCGACGGCATGGACGTGCTGCTGAACCTGGCCGCCGTCCCTCCGCCGGCCGCCGCCGCGCTGGCCCGGCTCGGGCGCACGGTGGTCACGATCGCCACCCCGATCGAGGGGGGCACACACTTCGTGACCCGCAACGACCCCGGCCGGCTCGCTCAGCTGGCGGCCCTGGTGGACCGGGGAGACCTGGTCGCCGGCCCGTCCGAGTGCCACCCGCTGGCGGCGCTGGCGGAGATCCACCGCAGGGCGGAATCGGGGCAAACCCGCGGAAAGATCGTCATCACACCGGTCTGAAGTGCCGCAGGACCTCCGGGTTGGCCATGGCGTCGGGGTTGGCCGCCTGCTCGACGGGCGCGCCGAGCAGGATCTTGCGTACGGGCACCTCGAGCTTCTTGCCCGACAGCGTGCGCGGGATGCCCGGCACGGCGTGGATCTCGTTGGGCACGTGGCGGGGCGACAACTCCTTGCGGAGGGCGTCGCAGAGGGCCCGCTGGAGCGGCTCGGTCAGCTCGGCCCCTTCGGCGAGCGTGACGTACAGCAGCAGCCGCCCCTCCTGGCCGAGCTGGCCGGTGTCAATCACGAGGCTGTCGGCGACCTCCTCGAACCGCTCGACGACCCGGTAGAACTCGCTGGTGCCCATGCGGACGCCGCCGCGGTTGAGCGTCGAGTCGGAGCGGCCGTAGATCACGCAGCTGCCGTCCTCGTTGATCTTGATCCAGTCGCCGTGCCGCCACACGCCGGGGTAGACGTCGAAGTAGCTGCCGAAATAGCGCTCGCCCGACGGGTCGTTCCAGAACTTCACCGGCATCGACGGCATAGGCCGGGTCACCACCAGCTCGCCCACCTCGCCGACGACCGGCTTGCCCGCGGGGTCGTACGACTCCACCTTCGCCCCCAGCGACCGGCACGGGATGATGCCGGCCCTGACCGGGTGGAGCACGGTGGCTCCGACGAAGCCCGTGCACACGTCGGTGCCGCCGGAGAACGACCCTAGCGGGATGCCGGGCAGCTCGGCGGCCAGCCACGCGAACCCCTCGGGCGGCAGCGGCGACCCGGTCGAGCCGACGCCGCGCAGTTTCTCCAGCCCTTCCGGATGAAGGCCGGCCTTCTGCGAGGCCATGATGTAGGGCGCCCCGACCCCGAAGTAGGTCACGTTCTCGGAGTCGGCGATCCGCCACAGCGCCGCCGCCGACGGATAGGTGGCCGAGCCGTCGTACAACACCGGCGTGGCCCCCACCAGCAGGGCGCCGATGAGGTAGTTCCACATCATCCAGCCCGTCGTGGTGTACCAGAAGAACACCTCGCCCTCACCCATGTCCTGGTGGAAGGTGAGCGACTTGAGGTGCTCCAGCACGACGCCGCCGTGCCCGTGCACGATCGGCTTGGGCAGCCCGGTCGTGCCGCTGGAGTAGAGGATCCACAGCGGATGGTCGAAGGGCACCCGCTCGAACTCCAGCGGACCCTCCTCGGCGCGCAGCCCCTCCCAGCCGATCACCTCGCCGTGCGGCGGCTCCGTGGCGTGCGCGGGCGCCGGCTCGGCGTGTTGCGGCGCCCGTCCCTCCTCGACCGCCGCCAGGTAGGGGATCCACACGGTCGCGCGCAGCGAGGGCAGCGCGGCGGCGATCTCGTTGACGGCGGCTGAGCGGTCGTAGCTCTTGCCGTTGTAGTGGTAGCCGTCGACCGCGATGAGCACCTTGGGCTCGATCTGCGTGAACCGGTCGACCACGCTCGGCACGCCGAAGTCGGGCGAGCCCGCCGACCAGATCGCGCCCAGCGAGGCGGTGGCCAGGAAGGCGATGAGGGCCTGCGGGATGTTGGGCACGTAGGCGGCCACCCGGTCGCTGCGCCCGACGCCCAGGCGGCGCAGCCCCGTCCGCACGCGGGCGACCTCTTCGCGCAGCTCGGCGTGGGTCATCTCCTGGCGGGCGCCGTCCTCCGAGACGAACACCAGGGCTGCGCCCCCGGCCCGCGGGCGCAGCGCGTTCTCGGCGTAGTTGAGAGTGCTGCCGGCGAACCACGTGACGCCGGGCATCGTGCCGGACAACACCGGCCCGTCGCCGCGCTCGCCGATCACGTCGAAGTAGTCCCAGATCGACGTCCAGAACTCCTCGGGGTTGTCGACGGACCACCGCCACGCGTCCTCGTAGTCGGCGGGGCGCCCCAGCCACTCCAGGTAGCGGGTCAGCCTGGCCGATGCGACGACCTCTTCACTCGGCTCCCAGACAAGCTCGCCCTCAGCAACCATGTGTCCCATCCTGTCGCTTGATCAACGGAAAGTCATACCCGGACTTCCCCACAAGTTGCTACTTCCTCAGGTGGTCCACCGCCATACGCGCGGCCGTGCCGATCACCGCGTCGGCGCGCGGCTGGTTGAGCGCGGTGCTGAAGGAGCGGGTGAACACGGCCACCGCGTAGCGCCTGCCGTCGGGATATTCGACGACGCCCGACTCGGTGCGCAACGTCGGGGCCGTGCCGGTCTTGCCGCTGACGGCGACGTCGTCGTACGGGAAGCCGGAGGCCAGCCGGTGCGGCCAGACCTGCTTGTTGAGCGCCGCGCGCATCCAGGCGCACGACTCGGCCGAGGCCGCCTCGTCCCGCCAGATCAGCGCGAACAACTCCGCCATCTCGCGCGAGGTGCTCCGGTTGGTCCGCTCGGGGTCGAGCGCGCTCAGGCGGGCGATGTCGTCGGGATCGACGAACGGCCACGGGTGGCCGGCGTCCTCGCGCATGCTGTCGTTGAACTCCTGGCAACTCTGCAGGACACGCGTGCCGTGCAGCCCCAGCGCCGCCAGCATCGTGTTGACCGCCTCGCGCCCGACCCTGGCCAGCAGCACGTCGGCGGAGCCGTTGTCGCTCACCGCGATCATCAGGTACGCCATGTCGCGCAGCGAGAGCGTCACCTCGTCCAGCATCGCCGAGATGCCTGTCGGCCCCGACGACCGGCCGGCCGCCGGCACGGTCATCCGGCCTGCGGGGTCGAGCAGCCCGGCGTCGGCCTGCCGGCAGAACTCCACCAGCAGCGGCACCTTGAACATCGACGCCGTGGGCAGCGGCACGTCGGCCCCGTGACCGATCTCCCGGCCCGAGTCGACGTCGACGGCGTGCAGCCAGCCGTTCACGCCGGCCGCCCTGAACAGGGCGTCGAAGTCGGGCGTGCTCACGTGCCCTCCTTCACCGGCCGCGTCAGCGGGTCGCGTCCGCGTCTCATGCCAGCATCCCCGGCCTGCGGCTGATCCGCCGTGCGGGTACGGCGCCCTCGTCCGTCATCCCCGCTCTCTCCTTCAATGTCCGTACGGCCACGGCGGAGAACTCGCCGATCAGGTCGTTGCCGGACGCCGTCGCCATGCGCCAGGCCGTGGAGACCCTGGACATGATCGGCGAGCCTAGCAGCGGCCGCCAGGCCAGCCCCGGGAGCTCTGCCTTCGGCCCGAACGCCACCGCCGCCCCGGCAAGGACCAGCCCGAGCCCGGCGCCCTCATGCACCTGCGCGGGGACGAAGCCGTGGCGCCGGCATTCCGACAACACCTCGGCGTGCAGCCCCGGCTCGCCCACCTTGGGCGGCATCACCAGCTCGCGTCCTGCCAGGTCGGCCAGGTGCACCTCGCCGACGGCGGTCAGCGGGTCGCCCTCGGCCAGCAGCGCGCCCTGCGCCTGCACGAGGACCCGGCCGTACTCCAGGCCGGGCGCGGAGACCGGATGGCGGACCAGGCCGACGTCGATCGTGCCCTCCGCCAGCGCCGTCACCTGGTCGGCGGTCCAGATCTCGGCGGGCGCGAGACGTACTTCCGGCTTGATCTCGCGGAAACCGGCGACGAGAGCGGCGATCGCGGCGGCGGCCAGGTCGGGCGGGACGCCGACCTTCAGCACCGTGCCCTGGCCCTGCCTGGCCAGCTCGTGCAGCCGATCCACCCTGGTCACGATCTCGCGGGCCTCGCCCAGCAGCAGCCGGCCCGCCTCGGTGAGCCTGACCTGGCGGGCCGAGCGGTCGAACAGCCGCACGCCGAGCTCCTCCTCCAGGCGCTTGATGCGCTGGCTGAGCGGCGGCTGCGCCATGCCGAGCCGGATCGCGGCGTTGCCGAAGTGGAGTTCCTCCGCGACCACGGTGAAGTAGCGGAGGTGCCGGACAAGGTCCATGAGCAGCAACTATAGCCAGATATATATCCTTTGAGCGGTCATATCAGTATTGGACATCCGCGATCCCGCTCTGGTGTCCTCTCCGTCATGGCACCACAAATGGGGACAAACTATGCCTACCTGCGGCCTGAGCAACCGCCGCGGCGCCGGAGCCGGCGATGGCTGTGGATCGTGGCGGGGCTGCTCGTCCCGGTCGTCGCGGCCGGCGGCGTCATCTGGGCGCTGCGTACGGAGGGCTCGCCGGAGCGGACGGCCGACGAATACCTCGCGGCCTGGTCAGGCCAGGACTACGCGGCGATGCGGGAGCTGGTCGTCGACCCGCCCGCCGACTTCGAGCGCCGGCACCGGCGCTTCCTCGCCGACCTCAAGGCGACCCGGGCCGGCTTCCACCGACCCGAGCCGACAGGCGTCTTCGCCCGCTCGGCCGCCGACGGCGACGGCGTCGTCGGCTTCGTCGCACAGCTGACCGGGGAACACGACTGGCGCTACAGCGGGGCGCTCAAACTCGTCGAAAGCGGCCGTTCCTGGAAAGTGGCCTGGACCCCCGCCGCCCTGCATCCCCTGCTGAAGCAGGGCCGCTCGCTGCGGGTCGTCACGGAGCAGGGCGACGCCCCTCCGGTCGTGGCCGCCGACGGCACCACCATCAGCACCCCCGACGCGCCCGGCTCCGTGCAGCAGCTCGTCGAAGGGATCAAGCAGACCCTTCCCGACCGCTTCAAGGTGCCGGAACGCTCCAGAATCGACTTGTACGAAGGGGACAAGGTCCTCCAGACGGTCGTGAAACCCGCCGGGAAGCGGCCGGTGCGGACCACGATCGACCTGAAGGTGCACCGAGCGGGGGCCCGGGCGCTCGAAGGCGTGTCCAAGCCCCGCTCGCTGGTGGCCCTGCGGGCCTCGACCGGGGAGATCCTCGCGGCGATCAACGCGCCCGGCGGGTTCAACCGGGCCCTGCTCGGCAAATATCCGCCGGGCTCGACCTTCAAGGTCGTGACGGCCTCCGCCCTGGTCGCCGACGGGACCGAGCCGAGCGAGAAGGTCGCCTGCCCCGCCGAGCGGAACATCGGCGGCTTCCCGTTCCACAACGCGGGTTACGAGGACTTCGGCACGCTGTCGTTCCGTGACGCGTTCGCGCATTCGTGCAACACCACCTTCGGCGAGCTCGCCGTGGCCGAACTGAACGGCGGCCGGCTGGGCGAGGTCGCCGGCAGCTTCGGCTTCGGCATCCCGATCACGCCCGGCGTGCCCGCCGTACGGGCGGAGTTCCCCGATCCGAAGGACGACACCGACCTCGCCTCCGCCGCCATCGGGCAGGGCAGGGTGCTGGCGAGCCCGCTGAACATGGCGTCCGTCGCCGCGGCCATCGCCTCCGGCGCGTACGTCCCGCCCAGGCTCGTCAAGGACGAGCACATCCCCGGCGCGCAACCGTCCCGGCCTCGCCCGCTGGAGCGAGGGGTGGTGGCGGCGCTGCGCAAGCTCATGCCCGCCGTCGTCACCGACGGCACCGCCCACGCCGTACGGTTCCCGGCCGGCACGGCGGGCAAGACCGGCACCGCGGAGTACGGCTCCGGCAAGGAACCGCCCGCGCACTCCTGGTTCATCGGCTACAAGGGGGACCTGGCGTTCGCGGTGGTCGTCGAGGGCGGCGGCGCGGGCAACGCGGTGGCGGCCCCGATCGCGGCCCGCTTCCTCGACGCTCTGCCCTGACCCCCGAGGTGCGGGCCGGCCGGCATCGCGATCGAGAGGGAGGTCAGCCGGCTTTGCGGTCGAGAGGGGACGTGAGGCCGGCGACCGCGGCCACCACCTCCGAGGCGTTGGACAGGTCGGGCAGCACGATGTCGGCGCCAGCCTCGCTGAGCTCGGCCGCCGTCGACCGCCCGGAGGCGACCCCGATCATGGCCGCGCCGCCGATCTTGGCGGCCTGCACGTCACGCGTGGAGTCGCCGATCACCACGGTGTTGGCCGCGGTGAACGGCACCCCGAGTCGCTGCTTGGCCCGCGACTGCGCGACCTGCAGCAGCGTCGCCTTGGGATAGACCTCCTCGCCGTAGCCGCCGAGCTCGAAGTCGATGTACTTGTCCAGCTTGAACGCCTTGAGCTTGTGCACGGCGTTGCTCTTGATCGTGCCGGTCAGCACCGTCTGGACCACGCCGTCGAGCTTGGACACCGACTTGAGCGCGTCTTTCGACCCGGGCATCATCCGGCCCTGCTCGGCCAGCCGCCCGCGCCGGTCGGCGAAGGCCATGGCCAGCGCCGCCAGGAACTTGGGCAGGTGGGCGTCCTCGGCCTGGACGCCGTTGACGGCCAGCGTCTCGAAGACGATCTCGGAGTCGGGGCGGCCCAGCGGGGGGACGAGCTTGACCAGCGGTCGCCCGGTCACGAGGCGGAACGCCTCGGCGTAGGCGTCCCTGGTCACGATGGCGACGTCGACCAGGGTCAGGTCGACGTTCCAGAGCACAAGGCGGTTGATGGCGGCCTCCTGAGGGGGGTGATCCCTGCCAAGGGTACGGCCGCCACCGGGCTCAAGGCCCGCGCCCGGGCGATTTTCGTATGCCCCGAGCATGCCCGAGCATGCCCGAGCATGGCCGAGCATGGCCGAGCATGGCCGAGCATGGCCGGAGCGCTGTCTAGGCGTGGTCGAGGGCGTCGGCGAGAGTGTCGACCACCGGCAGACCGGTGCTTTCGAGCTCGGCCCTGGTCGTCATGCCGCCGGTGTAGAGCACCGCCCTGGCTCCCACGTGCTTGGCGGCGAGCCCGTCGTCCACGCTGTCGCCGATCACCAGAATGTCGCCGGGATCGATGCCGAGCGCCGCGATGTGCGCGGTCATGTGGGCCGCCTTCTCGCCGCCGGTCAGCCCGAGCAGCCCGTCGATCCTGGTGAAGTGCCGGGTGATGCCGAACGAGTCGACCTTGGGCACCAGATGGGCGTGCGGCGCCATCGAGCAGAGCGACTGCGTGCCCGTCCAGCTGGAGAGCACGACCTCGGCGCCGGCGGCGAGCCGGCAGCTGTCGCACAACCGGTAGTAGTGCTCGTGGAACCCTTCGTCGAGCAGCTGCCACTCGCCCTCGGTCAGCGGGCGGCCGAGCAGGCGCTCGTAGGCGAGCCAAACCGGGCGCGTGTAGACCGCGCGGAATCCGTCGGCGGTCATCGCAGGCAGGTCGTACGGCTTGAAGACTTCGTTGGTGGCTTCGACCACGGCGTCAAGATCGTGGAAGAGGGTGCCGTTCCAATCCCAAACGATGTGTTTTGTCATGTCATGACCAGCATAGTGGCCCGCCTTGACATTCCACGGGATGCGCGGAGGCCACAGGCCGTCCGGCCGCGGCCTCCGCGCGCATGCCTCAGCGGCAGGCCTTGCCGGTCATGCCGGAGCCGTTCTGGCCGCCCCGGCCGCCGTTCCACTTCACGGTGGCGCTTCCCCAGGCGCACATGTTGTTCGCCCAGATCATGTCGCCCCAGTGGCGGCCCCCGTTGCCGGCCTTGTAGGAGAAGGTGTCGTAGCGCCCGTCTCTGGCGTAGACCTTGATGGTGCCGCTCATGCTGGAGCCGACCTTGATCTCGGTCCAGTTGGTCTTGCACTTGCCGGACCACATCAGCTTGATGGTCCCGACCGGGCCGTTGGCGCGGCTCGTGATCTTCGCGGACTTCACCACGCGGGCCGAGTTACCGCAGCCCGACTTGTAGGGGTCCTGGTGGTCGTACGGCTTGGCTGCCTGGGCGTTCGCGGGAGAGCCTGCGAAGAGGGCCGCCGCCGCTACCGCCCCCGTAACGACAGCCACAACTCGAAGCTTCACTGAGAACCGACTCCTTTGAGTAAAGAACAGTGCTGAGTCGGGACAATAGCGAGTAAAGTCACGGACCGGTCAAGGAAGTGTGACGGACGTAACGTCACCGTTACTCACCGAGAAGTTCGGGGATCTCCTGGGTCGCGTACCACATGAGCTCGTGGGCCTCCGCGCCGTCCACGGTGAACTTCGCGTCGTCGTCGCCCGCGTCGGAGGCCGGCAGCGCGGCGATCGCGGCCTCGACGTCGGCCACCGCGTCATGGTCGTCGACGTGCACGGCGGCCACCTTGGCCAGCGGGACCGGCCCGGCGAGGCGCACCCTGCCCCGCTCCTCGAGATCGACGCCGGCGGACACCTCACGGTCCGGCACCTCGGCCGCGACCACGACACGCCTGGGCGCGGCCTTCCCGCCGGCGGCGGCCAGCAGGCGCAGCGAGGCGCGGGCCGCCTCGGTGAGCGCGACGTATTCGAGCTCCTCGGTGTCGCCCGAGGCGTACCACTCGGTCAGCGCGGGGGTCACCGCGTAGCCGGTCAACGGGGCCGGGCCAACCTCTCCCGCCTCGACCGCCGCGGCCAGGGCAGGGAGAGTGCACGGCAGATAGACGCGCATGACGTACCTTTCCACGCTTTCGCCAGGGCTCGGCCATCGGGAACCCGAGCCACCAGACCGACACCTTACTGATGGGCGCCCTGCTCATCAGCCCGCCGCCTGACCACGACGCCCCGGCGGGCTGTCATGCCCGGCGCAGCGTGAGGCGGAGGTGGGACTCGAGCTCCGTGATGGTCGACTCCGCGTCGCGGTGGTGGATGCCGGCGATGCCGAGGGCGCGGGCGGCCAGGATGTTGGCCTCGATGTCGTCGATGAACACGCACTCCTCGCCGGGGAGCCCGATCTGGCCGAGGGCGTGGTGGAAGATGCGCGGCTCGGGCTTGCGCATGCCGACCTCGCCGGAGATCACGACCGCGTCGAAGAGGTCGTCCCAGTCGTCGCGGGCATACGTGTTCGCCCAGGAGTTGGAGAGCAAACACGTTTTAAGTCCATTTTTCCGCACGTCGCGGAGCACGTCGTACATCGCCTCGACCCGCTCGAACCCCGCGAACATACGATCCAGCAGCCCTTCCGCCACCGGCGGCACCCCGTCGAGCGTGAGCAGCCGGGCCGCGAGATCGCGCTCGAAGGCGGGACCGTCGAGCTCGCCGCGTTCGAGCGCGTGGACCGTGCTCTCCCCCGCACCGTCGCCGTAGGCGTGATCGACCATCTCGCGCATCACGACGTAGTAGTGCTCGGCGTCGATCCGGTCCTCGCGAATCCACCTGCCGATGGAGTCGGACAGGCTCGTCGTGAGCACCCCGCCCCAGTCGATCAGCACACCCGTGACCACGACCACCTCCATGCTCGAACGTCGTTCCAGAATAAGGTGTCCCGCGGCCCGCGCTCACGCCCGGCCGCGCGGCACCACCAGCCCCGTCTCGTACGCCGCGACGACCGCCTGGGTCCTGTCACGCAGGCCGAGCTTGTTCAGCACGCGACTGACGTGCGTCTTGACCGTCTCCTCCGTCACCAGCAGCCTCCCCGCGATCTCCGGATTGGACAACCCCTCCGCGACCAGTCGCAGCACCTGCGTCTCGCGCGGGGTGAGCCTGGCCAGCTCCGCCACGGGCGCCTCGCCCCTCGGGACCTGGCGGGCGAACTCGCTGATCAGCCGCCGGGTGACCGCCGGGGCCAGCAGCGCCTCGCCCGCGGCGATGACGCGTACGGCGTCGAAGAGCCGCTCGGCGGTGACGTCCTTGAGCAGGAAGCCGCTGGCCCCTGCGCGCAGCGCGTCGTAGACGTACTCGTCGAGGTCGAACGTCGTCAGGATGAGCACCCGTGGCCCGCCGGGCCCCGCGAGGAGCCGGGTGGCCTCGATGCCGCCCATGCCGGGCATGCGCACGTCCATGAGCACCACGTCGGGCGACCGCTCGCGGCACACCCGCACCGCCTCGGCGCCGTCGGCGGCCGTGCCGGCGACCTCGAAGTCCGGCTGGGTGTCGAGCAACTCGGCGAAGCCGGTGCGCACCACCAGATGATCGTCGGCGATGACGACACGGACCTTGGGGCCACTCATCCGCTCGGTCGTTCCTTTCCGGAGAGGCGTTCGTCGCTGCGCGGGAGGCGGGCCTCGACGAGGAAACCCCCGCCCGGCGCGGGCCCAGCGTGCAGGTCGGCGCCGACGGCCGCGGCGCGCTCGCGCATGCCTGACAGACCGTGACCACCCTGCTCATCACCGGGCTCATCATCGGGCTCATTACCGGGCTCATTACTGGGCGGTCCCGGCCCGTTGTCGCGGACGCGCAGCCGCACGACCTCGTCACCGTAGTCGAGCTCCACGTCCACGGCCGCGCCCGGGGCGTGCCGCCGCACGTTCGTGAGAGCCTCCTGGACGATCCGGTACGCGGCCAGTTCCACCCCCGGGTCGAGCTCCACCGGGGCGCCGCGCAGGACGAGCCGGGTGACCGTGCCCGACGCCTCGCGCGACGCGTCGAGCAGCTCGTTGAGCTCGTGCAGGCGCAGGCCCGGCTGAGGCCGCCAGGCCGGCTCTGCCTCCGCGTCCTCGCGCAGCACGCCGAGCAACCGCCGCATCTCGGTCAGCGCAGCCCTGGCGGTGTCGCCGATCGCCAGCAGCCGCTCCGCACCGGCGTCGGGCATCCCGGGGACGGCGAGCCGGGCCGTCTCCGCCTGCACGGCGACCATGGAAATGTGGTGGGCGACCACGTCGTGCAGCTCGCGGGCGATACGGGCGCGCTCGCCCCTGGCCGCGTGCTCCAGCAGGCTTTCCGACATGACCTGCCGGGCCGCCGTGTCGGCCATCGCCCGGCGGCGGGCCCGCCGCGCGATCCCCGCCAGCGCGGCCGCAGGGGCCGTGCACGCCGCCAGCAGGGCGAGCATCCACGCCTGGCCGTCCGTACGACCGGCCGCCGCCAGCGCCACCGCCAGCAGCGGGAACGGCGCCACGGCCAGCACGGCGGGGACCGGCGACCCGTGGCGGCCGGACCGGTAGGCGGCGATCAGCTGCGTGACCGCGCCCGCCACGGTGAACGTGTCGAAGGCCGCGATCGACATCACCGCCGCCGCGCAGGCGACCAGGGCACCCGCGAGCGGCTGCGCCCACAACAGCGGCAGCGGGAGCGTGGTGGCCAGCGCGAGCAGCGGCAGAACGATGAGCTGGGCCGGGCCCGGCACCCAGGGCCCGGCGCCACGCTCCCCCGGCCCCGTCGGATCCGCGGTCGGCGGGACGTTGACAAGGGTGCCCGCAGGCCCGTACGGGGTGCCCGCGGGCACGCTCACCGTGTCGCCCGTCACCGGCTGCGTCGACGAGAACGCCAGCGACTCGGCCACGGCGACCAGCGCCACCAGCAGGCCGGTCGCCAGGGGCGCGTACGGTGCCAGCGCCGTGCACGCGGCCGGGATCCGGCGCACCCACGCCACCCGCCTGCCACCCGCTCGCCTCACGCAAGCCATTGTCACCGCCCCGCGGCCCGCCGCCATCCCTCGTACGAGGGACGGGCCGTAGCGGGCGTCAGGGAGGGCGGAGATGGCTCCGTCGCGTGACGACCGGCACGGGGTCCGCTGCCTAGTCTGCCTGGCGTGGAAGCAACCATCGAAGTCTCCGGGCTGCGCAAGCGGTTCGGCGCGACCCAGGCCCTGGACGGAATGTCATTCACCGTACGGCCTGGCCAGGTCACCGGGTTCGTCGGCCCCAACGGTGCGGGCAAGTCCACCACGATGCGGGTGGTGCTCGGCCTGGACACCGCCGACGAGGGCAGGGCGCTGGTCGGCGGGCGACCGTACCGGAGCCTGCGCACCCCCTTGCGGCACGTCGGCGCGCTGCTGGACGCCGGTGCGCTGCAACCGAGCCGCACCGCGCGCGACCACCTGTTGTGGCTGGCCCGCTCCCAGGGGCTGGGCGCCGGGCGGGCCGACCTGCTGCTGGGGCGGGTCGGGCTGACCGACGCGGCGAGACGCCGCGCGGGCGGGTTCTCGCTGGGCATGCGCCAGCGGCTGGGGATCGCCGCGGCGCTGATGGGCGACCCGCCGATGCTCATGCTGGACGAGCCGTTCAACGGCCTCGACCCCGAGGGCATCGTGTGGATCCGTGAGCTGCTGCGGTCGCTGGCCGCCGAGGGGCGGGCCGTGCTGGTGTCCAGCCACCTGATGAGCGAGTTGCAGGACACCGCCGGCCATCTCGTGGTGGCGGGCCGGGGCCGGGTGATCGCGGACACCAGCGTGGCCGACCTGATCGCGGCCGCGTCCGGCGGCCAGGTGACGGTCCGCACGATGGCACGGGAGCCCGCGATGTCGGCGCTGGCCGGAGCGGGCGCCACGGTGACCGTCACCGGACGTGACACGCTCACCGTCGCGGGGCTGGCCGCCGAGCACGTCGTACGGCTGCTCGGCGACCGGTCCGTGCCGTTCTCCGAGGTGAGCGCCCACCGGGCGACGCTGGAGGAGGCGTACCTCGACCTGACCAGGGGCGCCGTCGACCACCGGGGAGCCGCGCGATGACCGCCGTCACCCCCTACCGCTCGGACCTGCGAGCCGGGCGGGACGGGTTCTGGCAGCTCGTACGCGCCGAGTGGACCAAGTTCCGCACCGTTCGCGGGTGGGTGGCCGGCGTGGCGACCGGGGCGCTGCTCGTCGTGGGCCTCGGGTTGTCGTTGGCCGCGGGCAGCCACTCCTCCTGCAGCAAGGGGCCGGTGGAGGTGCCGTGTCCCGTCCCTCCGCTGGGCCCTGGCGGGCAGGCCGTGGAGGACCGGTTCTTCTTCGTCCACCAGCCGCTGGACGGCGACGGCGTCATCACCGCGCGCGTCACCTCCATGACCGGCCAGATCCGCAAGCCCGACGCCACCCCTGGCGTCAGGAACGTGGTCGAAGGTGTCGTGCCCTGGGCCAAGGCCGGCATCATGATCAAGGAGAGCACGGAGCAGGGCGCCTCCTACGCGGCCGTGATGGTCACCGGCAGCCACGGCGTACGCATGCAGCACGACTTCACCGAGGACGTGGCCGGCCGTCCAGGCGGCGTCTCGCCGCGATCCCCGCGCTGGCTGCGGCTCACCCGTACGGGTGACACGATCATTGGCGAGGAGTCGCCCGACGGCAGGCGGTGGACCCGGGTCGGCACCGCCCGCCTGGAGGGATTGCCGGCGCAGGTCCGCATCGGACTGTTCGCCGCCTCCCCCGGTGACCTGACGATCTCGCCGAACGCCGCCGGCGGGTCCGTCGCGGCGTCCCGCTTCACGGAGGCCACCGCCGTCGCCGACCGGGTCACCGTGCGCGGCGCCGGCACCGGCGGCACGTGGAAGAACGACGACATCGGCGTCACGATGGACCTCGACGGCGTGACGCCCCATCACCCGGGCCGGCTGGAGCGCTCCGGCGGCGCGTTCGCCATCACCGGCGTCGGGGACATCGCGCCCCTCACGGGCGGGGGCACCGTCGAGCGCACGCTGTTCGGCGTGATGGCGGGGCTGATCGCGACGATCGTCGTGGGGGTGCTGTTCGTGACCGCCGAATACCGGCGGCGGCTGATCCACACCACGATGCTGGCCAGCCCGCGCCGGGGCCGGGTGCTGGTGGCCAAGGCCGTGGTGATCGGCTCGGTGACGTTCCTCGCCGGGCTGGCCGCCGCCGGCGTCACGCTGCCGGCCGGGCGGCGCATCCTGAGCGGCAACGGCGTCTTCACCCAGCCGGTCCCCCTGCTCACCGAACTGCGCGTGATCGCGGGCGTCGCCGCGCTGCTGGCCGTGGCCGCCGTCCTCGGCCTCGCGCTCGGCGCGCTGTTCCGGCGCAGCGCGACGGCGGTCGTCGTGGCCGTGGCGGCCACCCTCGTCCCGTACGTGCTCGCGATCCTGTCCTTCCTGCCGGAGAGCGCGTCGGAGTGGCTGCTACGGATCACCCCTGCGGCCGGGTTCGCGATCCAGCAGAGCGTGCCCGAATATCCGCAGGTGATCGCCCACTACGCGCCGGTGGCCGGCTACTACCCGCTGGCGCCGTGGGCCGGCTTCGCCGTCCTGTGCGGCTACACCGCCACCGCCCTCGCCCTGGCCGCGTACCGGCTGCGCGGGAGTGACGTATGAGACATGCCGTGTGCGCCGAGTGGACGAAGCTGCGCACCGTGCCGGGGCCCGGGTGGCTGCTGGCCGGGACGGTCGTGCTGACCGTGGCGCTGAGCGCCGTGGCGGCCTCTTCCGTGACGTGCGCGTCGGCGAGCTGCGGCCACGACGCCGCCAGGATCGGCCTGCAGGGCGTCCAGCTCGGCCAGGCGACGGTGGCGCTGCTGGCCGTGCTAATGGTGTGCGGCGAGTACAGCACGGGCATGATCCGCACCAGCCTCGTCGCGATGCCGCGCCGCACCACCGTCCTGGCCGCCAAGGCCACCGTGCTCACCGGCCTGACGCTGGCCGCGGGGACCGCCGGCGTGCTGGGGTCGGTGCTGGCCGGGCGGCTGCTGCTCCCTGGCAGCGGATTCACCCCGGCCCACGGCTACCCGCCGCTGTCGCCGGCCGACGGCCCGACGCTGCGCGCCGCCGCCGGGTCCGTGCTCTATCTGGCGCTGATCGGCCTGCTCAGCCTGGGCGTCGCCACCGCCGTACGGGACTCCGCCGCGGCCACGGGCACCGTGCTGGGCCTGCTCTACCTGTTCCCGCTCGCCGTACGGATGGTCGGGGACGAGGGGACGCAGCGGTTGCTCTGGCAGCTGTCGCCGGCCAGCGCCGGGCTCGCGGTCCAGGCCACCACCGGCGCCGCCGTCCTGCCGCTCGGCCCGTGGGCGGGGCTGGGCGTGCTCGCCGCGTGGGCGGCGGCCGCGCTCCTGGCCGGCGGGCTGCTGCTGGGCCGGCGAGACGCCTGAACGTCCGGGAAGGATCGCAGCGGCCTCAGCCGCCCGAGACCCGGGCGGCCAGCTTGCGGTGCTCGGCGGAGCGTAACACGCGGGCCGCTTCCTCGGCGGAGGCGACGGGGGCCTCGGCCAGCAGGCCCTTGGACTGCTTGAGCGTGAGCAGCCTGGTGACCGACTGGTCGAGCCGCTGCTCGGAGATGCGGCCCGACTTCACCGCCGCCAGCACCGCCCGGTGGGCCTCGGGCAGGTCGTTGGGCATGAGCAGCAGGTCGGCGCCGGCCAGCACGGCACGGACCGCCACCTCGCCGTCGTCGTATTTCGTGCGCGCCCCGCCCATGTTGAGCGCGTCGGTGGAGATCACGCCCTTGAAGCCCAGCTTCTCCCGCAGCAGGCCGGTGAGGATGGGCTTGGACAACGTCGCCGGGTCTCCCGACGGGTCGAGCTTGGGGAAGACGATGTGGGCGCTCATCACGGCGTCCACCCCCGCGGCGATCGCGGCCTTGAACGGCGGCGCGTCGATCCGCTCCCACTCTGCCTTCGTGTGCTCGATCACGGGCAGCCCGCTGTGGCTGTCGACGGTCGTGTCGCCGTGGCCGGGGAAGTGTTTGACCGTGGCGGCGATCTTCGCGTCGTCGAAGCCCTTGACCGCCGCCGAGACCATCTTGGCCACCTTCTTCGGGTCGTCGCCGAAGGCCCGCCTGCCGATCACGGGGTTTCCGGGGTTGACGTTGACGTCGGCGACGGGGGCGAAGTCGAGGTTGACGCCGAGCGCCCGCAACTCCCGGCCGGTGGCCGCGGCCACGGCCCGCGACAACGACAGGTCCTTCTTCGCGCCGATCTCGCCCGCGCCGGGGAATTCTGTCATGAGCGCGGACATCCGCGACACCAGGCCGTTCTCCTGGTCGGTGGCCACCAGGAGGGGGACGCCCCTGGCCGCGCGCTGCATGCCGTTGGTGAGGCCGACGACCTGGCGGGAGCTCTTGACGTTCTGCGGGAAGAGGATCACACCGCCCAGGTGATATTTCCTGATCACCTTGGCCGGGGTCTGGGCGCCGTAGCGGGCTTGGTTCTCCCCCGACACCGAGGAGGCGGAGGTGCCGTAGAGGACGGGCATGAACAGCTGGCCCACCTTCTCCGCGACGCTCATCTCGGCCAGCGCGCTCTTGACGGGATCGGGCCTGTCCGGCGTCTGGGGCGGGCGCTGCGGGGCGGACCGCGTGGGTGGCGCCGCCTTACTCCCCGGCGGCGTCGTGCCCGCCGAACCGCCGCCACCGGCGCACGCGGCGAGCGCGATCGTCAGGACACCTGCCGTTGCGATGCGTCGAGGGGAGTGAGGCATGCCTCCTAACGTATCCGTGCGACGACCCCGCCGACCCCGGCTTCCGTCAGAGCCCGAGCCTGCCGAGTTCGGAAAGGTGCACGCGGGCCGCTGCACGGGCGGCGCCCGCCGTCGTCTGCTCCCGCGCCGCCTCGGCCGCGAACGTGCACTGCTGCAGGGTGTGCGCGGCCAGCCCGGCGCGTACGGCGGGCAGCGCCCCGGCCCCCATCGACAACGTCGTCGCCCCCAGGCCGACGAGCACGCACGCCAGCGCCGGGTCGGCGGCCGACTCCCCGCAGATCCCGCACGGCTTGCCCACGTCGTGGGCGGCGCGCGCGGCCACGGCGACCAGGTCGAGCAGCGCGGGCTGCCACGGGTCCTGGAGCGCGCTCACGGCGCCGAGCTGGCGGTCGGCGGCGTAGGTGTACTGGGACAGGTCGTTGGTCCCGACCGAGACGAAGTCCACGGGCGCGAGCAGGTCCTTGGCCCGCAGCGCGGCGGACGGGATCTCGATCATCACGCCCACTCTGCGCAGCCCCTTGGCCCGGCACCGCTGCGCGAACCAGTGGCTCTCCTCGGCCGTGGCCACCATGGGCGCCATCACCATGAGGTCGTCGGTCGCGACTTCGGCCAGCGCGCCGAGCTGTGCCTCCAGCACCTCGGGGAACTTACGGAACGCGCGCAGGCCCCGCTCGCCCAGCGCCGGGTTCGGCTCTGTGGTGGAGGGCAGGAACGCCAGCGGTTTGTCCGCGCCGCTGTCGAGCGTCCTGACGACGACCTTGCCGCCGGGGAACGCCTCCAGCGCCGCCTGGTAGGCACGCCGCTGCTCCTCGGCGGACGGCGCCTCGGCGCGGTCGAGGAAGAGGAACTCGGTCCGGTAGAGCCCGATGCCCTCGGCCCCCGCCTCCCGGGCGGCGGCCAGGTCGGCCGGGCTGCCGATGTTCGCGAAAAGCGGAACGAGGTGGCCGTCGGCGGTCCGGCCGGGGCCCTCCGCCTCGGACACCGCGGCCTGCCTGGCCGTCGCGGCGCCGACGGCCTCGGCCACGTCGGACTCGGCCG
This sequence comes from Nonomuraea sp. B5E05, assembly GCF_039880665.1. Classification (NCBI taxonomy): domain Bacteria; kingdom Bacillati; phylum Actinomycetota; class Actinomycetes; order Streptosporangiales; family Streptosporangiaceae; genus Nonomuraea; species Nonomuraea sp. B5E05. The sequence continues at coordinate 13,769 of NZ_JBDPMJ010000008.1, read as the reverse complement.
GCTCCAGGCGCACCTCGCCCGAGCCGCCGTCGGCCATCACCCGCACACCCTGCCGGATGGTGGTCGCGCCCGGGCAGGCCACGACGGCGGGCACGCCCATCGCCCTGGCGATGATCGCGGTGTGGCTGGTGGGGCCACCCTCCTCGGTGACGAACGCGGCGACGTCGCCCCTGGACAGCAGCGCGGTGTCGGCGGGCGCGAGGTCCCGGGCGACCAGCACGTACGGCTCCGCCGGCGCGGCGGGCAACCCTGGCATCTCGTGCCCGTAGAGGAGCGCGACCACGCGGTCCCTGATGTCGTTGAGGTCGGCGGCCCGCTCGCCCAGGTATCCACCGGAGCCGGCCAGCACGTCCCGATATTTCGTGAAAGCTTCGTAGACCGCCCTCGGCGCGGCCAGCCCGCGGTCGATCAGGGAGCGCACCTTCACCACCAGGCCGGGGTCCTCGGCCATCAGCGCCTGAGCCTTGAGGATCTCCTCGGCCTCGCCGCCCGCCTGGTTGCCGCGGGCCTCCAGCTCGCCCGCGACCCGGGTGAGCGCGGCCATCGCGCGCTCCTTCTCCTGCTCCGCCTCACCGGTGTAGGTGGCGCCCTCGGGGGGTTCGGGCACGGAGGCGGTCAGTACGTACGCGGGGCCGTGCCCGATGCCCGGGCTGACCCCCACCCCCCGCAGATTCATGGCTTACCGGCGATCTCTGCCAGTTCGTCGAGCACCTCTTCTGAGCCTTCGCCCTCCGCGGAGATCACGACGGTCTCGCCCTGGCGGACGTCGAGCCCCATGATCGCGAGGATGCTCTTGCCGTTGACGGGGTCACCGCCGTGGGCCTTCGCCACCGCGATGTCCATCGGAGCCTGTTTGGCCCGCTGCACGAACGTCGCCGCGGGCCGGGCGTGCAGCCCCACCTCCGCCGCGACGGTGACCTTGCGCTCACCCATCTGTTTCTTCCTCCTTCTGCGCTGGTCCGGACCAGCCGGACCCGGGATCGTACGGCGCCTGCCGATCGGGGTCGAATCGGCGGCATGCCTATTGTGACGCCTTGGCAGCAGGTCTATTCCCATATGAACAGCTCGTCTCCTGCCTGCACCCTGCCCCGAGCGACCCCGGTCACCGCATCGGAGAGCGCGTCCAACGCGACCACCGGGCAGACCGGCGAGCGTCCGCCCGCCTCGACGTCCGACGGGTCCCACGCCACCACCGCCTGACCGGCGCGCACCCTGTCACCCTCGGTCGCCAGCAGCCGGAATCCCTCGCCCTTGAGCTGGACCGTGTCGATGCCCAGATGCACCAGCACGCCTCTGCCGTCGTCACCCACGATGACGTACGCATGCGGATGCAGCTTCATGATTTTTCCCGCTATGGGGGCAACGGCCTTTCCCGGCCCTCTCAGCGGATCGATCGCCGTTCCCGGCCCCACCATGCCCGCGGAGAACACCGGATCGGGCACCGCGGCCAACCCCACGGCCGCCCCCTCGACCGGGGCGAGAACAGTCGTCATGATCTCGCCCTTAGCCGATGATGTCCTCGATGTCGCTGGCGATCGTGTCCGCCTCCGGCCCGACGACGACCTGGACCACGTTGCCCGCGGCCATCACGCCGTGCGCGCCCGCCGCCCTGAGCGCCCCCTGATCGACCATGGACGCGTCGCGCACCTCCGTACGCAACCGGGTGATGCAGGGCTCTATCTCGATGATGTTGCCGGCACCGCCGAGCGCCGCGATGATCGCGTGGACGTCAGCCGCCATCCGGTCCTCCCTTGCGCTAACACTCTGACCAGGCTAGACGACGCTGTGTGATCAGTCCGTCTGAGTGACCTTGTTGAGGCCGCGCGGCGCGTCGGGGTCGATGCCGAGCCTGCGGGCGAGCGCCTCGGTGAGCAGCTGCCCCGGCACGATCAGGCCCATCGGCGCGACCCACTCGGGCAGGTCGGGACCGTTGAGCGCGGCCGTGCCCGCCCGCGCGAGCGCCTCGCCGCCCCCGATCGTGTACGCCGCCGCCCCCGCGGCCACCACCCGCTCGGCCAGCGCGACCGTACCGGCCAGGGTGGGGCTGTTCTCGGAGGCGACCAGCAGCGCGGGGGTGTCGGCGTCGACCACGGCGATGGGCCCGTGCAGCAGGTCGGCGTACGACAGGCCCATGGCGTGCAGGTAGCAGGCCTCCTTGAGCTTCAGCGCGGTCTCCAACGCCGTGGAGAACGCCAGCCCGCGCCCCGACACCACCACGCCCGGCTTGTCCGCCAGCCCTTCGACCAGGGCGTTGAGGTCGCCGGGTGCCGCGATGAGCTTCTCCACGGCCTCGGGCACCCGCCGCAGCTCCGCCACGTCCACGTCGGCACCGAGCCCCAGCGCGAGCACGGCCAGCGCGGCGAGCTGCGTGGTGTAGGTCTTGGTCGCCGGCACGGCCTCCTCCTCGCCGGCCACCGTGCAGAGTGCCACGTCGGCGGCCTGGGCCAGCGGGCTGTCCGCGCCGCCGTTGGTGACGCCGACCGTCCTCGCCCCGCAGTCCTTCGCCCAGGCCAGCGTCTCGACGATCTCCTCCGTGCGCCCCGACTGCGAGATGGCCACGGCCAGCACGCCGTCGAGGTCGAGCCGGCGCTTGTACGTCGTCGCGATCGACGGCGCGGCCAGCGCCGACAGGCGGCCCGCGTGCGACTCGACGAGGTAGCGCCCGTACACTGCCGCGTTGTCAGAGGTGCCACGCGCGATGAACAGCAGCTGCTTCGCGTGCTCGCCCACCGCGCGCACTTCGTCGACCCTCGGGAGCAGGGCGTCCAGCGTGGCCTGAATCGCGGCCGGCTGCTCGGCGATCTCGCGGCGCATCTTCGTGGTCATCTCGGGCTCATCCCTCAAATCCGTGGGGCTTAGACTTGACCGTCTTTTGCGACATGTGGTCTAGTCCGGACTAGACCAGTACGAACCCTAACTCATTGCCCTGGTCAGTTCGAGAGGAGGATCCGTGGCGCACATCGATCCGGACAGCCCGGTGCCCAAATACTTCCAGCTTCGCGAGATCCTGCTGGATCTCATCGACAGCGACGAGCTCAGCATCGGCGCCGCCATCCCCTCCGAGCGCGAGCTCTGCCAGCGCTTCGGCCTGTCCAGAATGACCGTACGGCAGGCGGTCGACCACCTCGTCTCCGAGGGGCGCCTGCACCGCGTCCCCGGCAAGGGCACGTTCGTGGCCCGGCCCAAGATCGAGCTGGCGCTGCAGCTGACCTCGTTCACCGACGACATGAGGGCCCGCGGCATGATCCCCGGCTCGCGCGACCTCGACAGGAGGATCGTGCGCGCCAGCGCCCACCTGGCCAAGGAGCTGGGCATCCAGCCGGGCGAGGAGGTGCACTTCATCGAGCGCCTGCGCACGGCCGACGGGGAGCCGCTGTCCATCGAGCGGGCGCACATCCCGGTCAAGCTCGCCCCCGGTCTGGCCGACCACGACCTGTCCGACAAATCACTGTATGAGCTGCTGGAGAGCCGCTACGGTCTCGTCATGGACGCCGGCGAGCTCACCATCGACGGCGGCATCGCCGACCCGAGCGACGCCGACCTGCTGAAGCTGCCGCGCGGCGGCGCCGTGCTGCTGCTCCAGCGCAGGTCGTTCGCCGGTGGTGTCTGCGCGGAGCTGGGCGTGTCCACCTACCGCGCCGACCGCTACCAGCTGCGCACCCTACTCGAGCCCTGAGGGTCGGCCCCCACCCCCGGAGGAACGCCCGGTGAACGAGACCACCGCCGCCCGGCCTTCGCCGGGCGCTCGCGTGATGACCGTGCTCCAGCGGCTGGGCCGCTCCTTGATGTTGCCCATCGCCGCCCTGCCCGCGGCGGCCCTGCTGCTCCGCGTCGGCCAGCCCGACATGCTCGGCTCGAACGGAGCCGAACCCGGCGGCCTGGCGGACGTGGCGGGATTCGCCTGGGTGGGCCAGGTGGCCGAGGTGCTGGCCGCGGCCGGCGGCGCGCTGCTGGAGAACCTTCCCCTGCTGTTCGCCGTGGGCGTGGCCATCGGCTTCGCCCGCAAGTCCGACGGCAGCACCGCGCTCTCCGCCATGGTCGGCTACCTGGTCTTCGACCGGGTGACGAAGGTCATGTTCTTCGGCTCCGACATCCGCGACACCGTCGCGATCAAGGAGGTCCAGGACCAGGGCGTCGTCGAGATCATCGACTACGGCATGCAGAATCCCACCCAGGTCCTCGGCGGCATCGTCATGGGCCTGGTCGCGGCCCTGCTCTGGCAGCGCTTCCACCGCATCAAGCTGCCGTCGTGGCTGGCGTTCTTCGGCGGGCGCAGGTTCGTACCGATCATCACCGCCATCGTGGCGCTGCTCATCGGCGTGCTCTTCGGCTGGCTCTGGCCGGTGCTCGGCGAGTGGATCCGGCACGCGGGCGAGGCCCTGACCGCGATCGGCCCGATCGGCACCGGCATCTACGGGCTGATCAACCGCCTGCTCATCCCCCTCGGCCTGCACCACTTCGCCAACTCCGTCGTCTGGCACGTGGTGCCGCAGTGCGACGTGGGCGGCCAACTGCTGGGCGGCGACTGGAACTGCTATTTCGGCGGCGCGGCGCACGCGGGCCAGTTCATGGCCGGCTTCTTCCCCATCATGATGTTCGCCCTGCCCGCCGCCGCCCTGGCCATGTGGCGCGCCGCGCCGCCGCACCGGCGGGCCAGCGTGGGCGGCATCATGTTGTCGGCGGCGCTGGCGTCGTTCGTCACCGGCATCACGGAGCCGATCGAGTTCGCCTTCATCTTCGTGGCGCCGCTGCTCCTGGTGGTGCACGCGATCCTGACCGGCCTGGCCATGGCGCTGACCACGCTGATCGGCGGTCAGCTGGGCTTCGGCTTCTCCGCCGGCCTGCTCGACCTGCTGCTGAACGCCAGCAAGTCCAACACCGAGAACTTACCCGGCATCCTCGCCCTGGGCGCCGTCTACGGCGTGCTCTACTACGCCGTCTTCACGTTCCTGATCCGCAGGCTCGACATCCTGACGCCCGGCCGGGAACCCGAACCGGACGTCGACTCCGGCGAGACCTAGCGCCGGTTCCCCGCGATCCGCCGCGGGGTAGTAATCCCCGCGACCCCCGCGAGCGATGTGGTGGGACCACCGTCATGAGCCCTGGCCGGTCGTCGCTGTTCGGCGGGCTGCAACGCGTGCTGTTCACCGTACTGATGCGCTCCCTGAACCTCGCCACGCCCGGCCGCGAGCCCGCCTGAGTTCAGGACGGCCGATGCGTACGCCGCTCCGCGACCGAAACGGCGCGCAGCCCTCGACGAGGGGATCCAGCTGCGGAGGACCTTCTTCTCGCAGCGGGACGAAAAGCGACCCCAGCCAGGGGAAGCTGGTGGCCGCTGTATTCCTGGGCCGGGCCGAAAACTCCTTATGACGTTTGTTTCTCCCCCTGAGCCCTTGGAGGTTGCGTGTCCGCAACACCCCACGTCGGCATCACCCCCGCCCCCGAGCCGCCCTACGACGACGGCCGGCGCAGGGCGGGCAGCGCGGCGTCCCGGACCCACGGAGCCCTGGCCCTGGACGCGCGTCCCCTGGTGTGGGGAGCACCTGGAGCGGCCCCGGACGAGCGCAGGCTGCGCCATCTCGGGCAGGCCCTGGCGGAGGTGCTCACCGGCCGCCGCCCGCCCGAGACGCTGGCCGGCCGGCTCACCGAGCGGGCCTACCGGGATCTCGTCAGGGCCGGGCGGATGATCGCGGCCAGCCGCCCCCCGTTCGCCGGGAGGCCGCACGTGACCGAACCCAGGGAAGGCGCCCTGGAGATGTGCGTCGTCGTGCACTGCGGCGAGCGCGACCACGTACTCGCCGCCCGCCTGGAACGGCGGGGCCACCAATGGCTCTGCACCGACTTCGAGACCGCCTGACCGCCCGGCGGCCTCACCTCATCGAGCGAGACCCCGCACAACCGTGCTTCAGCCCAGGAAAGGCCGCGCAACCGGCCGCCCGAAGAGGGTGCGTACAGAGCCGAAGACCCCCACCCCGGAGAGGTGAGGGTCTTCGCAGGAACCGTCAGGCGGCGTTCTTCGGGTCGCCGTGGCAGCGCTTGTACTTCTTGCCCGACCCGCACGGGCAGGGCGCGTTGCGCTCCACGTTGCCGTAGGCGGCCCGCTCGGCGGAGGTCGTGCGCACCCGGGTGTGCTCGACCTCGCCCTGCTCGCCGGGCGCCGAGTATTCGAGCTCGGCCGGTCGCTCGGGACCCCGCAGCCCGCGCGCGATGATCGAACGGGTCTCCGCCAGCGCGTCGTCCTCTTCGGCGACGATCGGGTTCTCCTGCACCTCGACCTCGAGGTTGAACAGGAAGCCGACGGAGTCCTCCTTGATGCCCTCGAGCATCGCGGAGAACATCTCGTAGCCCTCGCGCTGGTATTCGATCTGCGGGTCCTTCTGCGCGTAGGCCCGCATGCCGATGCCCTCGCGCAGGTAGTCCATCTCGTAGAGGTGCTCGCGCCACTTGCGGTCGAGCACCGAGAGGATCACGCGGCGCTCGAGGTCACGCGTGGTCTCGGGACCGAACTCCTCCTCGCGCCTGGTGTACGCGGCCAGCGCGTCGGCCTTCATCCGCTCGCTGATCAGCTCGGCGGTCACCTCCTCGCGGGAGCCGGCCTCCTCGACGATGTCCTCGATCGTGACCTGGACCGGGTAGAGCTCGCCGAACGCCTTCCACAACTTCTCGAGGTCCCACTCCTCCGCGAAGCCCTCGGTCGTGGCGCCCTGAACGTAGCCGTCGATCACGTCGCTGATGAAGCCGCGCACCTGCTCGTGCAGGTCGGCGCCCTCCAGCACGCGGAGGCGCTCGGCGTAGATGACCTTGCGCTGGCGGTTCATCACCTCGTCGTACTTCAGAACTTCCTTGCGGATCTCGAAGTTCTGCTGCTCGACCTGGTGCTGGGCGGAGGCGATCGCCTTGGAGACGATGTTGGACTCGATCGGCTGGTCGTCGGGGATCTGCAGTCTGGTCATGATCATCTCGACCCTGGCCGAGTTGAACAGGCGCATGAGGTCGTCGCCGAGCGACAGGTAGAACCGCGATTCGCCGGGGTCGCCCTGGCGGCCGGAGCGTCCGCGCAGCTGGTTGTCGATGCGCCGCGACTCGTGCCGCTCGGTGCCCAGGACGTAGAGGCCGCCGAGCTTGGTGACCTCGTCGTGCTCGGCCTTCACCGCCGCCTTGGCCTTCTCCAGCGCCTCGGGGTAGGCCTTCTCGTATTCCTCCGGCGTCTCGACCGGGTCGAGCCCGCGCTGGCGCAGCTCGAGGTCGGCGCGGAACTCGGGGTTGCCGCCGAGCTGGATGTCGGTGCCTCGACCCGCCATGTTGGTGGCGACGGTGACGGCGCCCTTGCGGCCCGCCTCGGCGATGATCGACGCTTCACGTGCGTGGTTCTTCGCGTTGAGCACCTCGTGCTGCACGCCACGCCGCTTGAGCGCCTTGGACAGCCGCTCGGACTTCTCCACCGAGGTCGTGCCGACGAGGACCGGCTGCCCGGCTTCGTAGCGCTCCTTGATGTCGTCGACCACCGCGTTGAACTTGGCGTCCTCGGTCTTGTAGACCACGTCGGCCTGGTCCTTACGGATCATCGGCCGGTTGGTCGGGATCGGGACCACGTTGAGCTTGTAGGTCTTGTTGAACTCGTTGGCCTCGGTGACGGCCGTGCCGGTCATGCCGGCCAGCTTCTCGTAGAGGCGGAAGTAGTTCTGCAGGGTGACCGTGGCGAGCGTCTGGTTCTCGTCCTTGACCTTGACGCTCTCTTTGGCCTCGATGGCCTGGTGCATGCCCTCGTTGTAGCGGCGGCCGTGCAGGATGCGGCCGGTGAACTCGTCGACGATCAGCACCTCGCCGTCGGCGACGATGTAGTCCTTGTCCTTCTTGAACAGCTCTTTGGCCTTGAGCGCGTTGTTCAGGAAGCCGACGAGGTGGGTGTGCTCCGGCTTGTAGAGGTTGTCGATGCCGAGCCAGTCCTCGACCTTCTCGACGCCGGACTCCAGGATGCCGACCGTGCGCTTCTTCTCGTCGACGACATAGTCGCCGGTGCTCTCCTCGCCGGGGTTCTTCGCCTCGACGCCCCTGCGCAGGCGGGGCACGATCTTGGCGAACTCGTTGTACCACTTGCCCGACTGCTCGCCAGGGCCCGAGATGATCAGCGGCGTGCGGGCCTCGTCGATCAGGATCGAGTCGACCTCGTCGACGACCGCGAAGAAGTGGCCGCGCTGCACGCACTCGTCGAGCGACCAGGCCATGTTGTCGCGGAGGTAGTCGAAGCCGAACTCGTTGTTGGTGCCGTAGGTGATGTCGGCTTCGTACTGCCTGCGGCGCTCGTCGGGCTGCTGGCCCGACACGATGCAGCCGACCTCGAGACCGAGGAAACGGTGGATGCGCCCCATGTTCTCGGCGTCGCGCTTGGCGAGGTAGTCGTTGACCGTGACGACGTGCACGCCCTTGCCGGCCAGCGCGTTGAGATAGCTCGGCAGGGTGCAGGTCAGGGTCTTGCCCTCACCGGTCTTCATCTCCGAGATGTTGCCCAGATGAAGGTTGGCGCCGCCCATGATCTGCACGTCGAAGGGTCGCTGGCCGAGCACCCGCCGGGCCGTCTCACGGACCGTCGCGAACGCTTCGGGAAGCAGGTCGTCGAGGCTCTCGCCGTCGGCGTGGCGCTTGCGGAACTCGTCCGTCATCGCCCGCAACTCCGCGTCGGACATGCCTGTGAAATGGTCCTCAATGGAGTTGACCTGGTCTGCGTACCGCTTCAGCTTGCGTAGGATCTTGCCTTCGCCGGCACGTAGGATCTTGTCGAGAATGGCTGCCACTTTATGTAAAGCTCCTCGCAGGTCTACCCCGGCGGCGCCGCCAGGAGGAGAGGCCGAGACAAACTTCCCCGTTGCCATGGTAGGCGGTTCCGCAAGCAGACACAGCCACCGTGCCGACGAGGGCGCAAGACTGGTCTGGGAGAATGGGCTCAAGGCAGAGGATATGCCGGTTGAGAGCCGGCTCGCACCAATAGCGCGATAACCGGCAAAGGAAGGATTTGTCATGGTTGAGGGGAAGAAGTCGGAGCAAACCGAGAATCTTGGCAGCCACGGCGGGCGCGCGTCATCGTGGCTGGCGGTGACCGTGATGCTGGTGGGCACGGTGGTGGCCGGCTTCGGGCTGACCGCCGGTAACTGGACGCTCGTCTGGATCGGTGCCGGTGTGTTCGTCGTGGGCGGCATCCTCGCTCTCGTCTTCGACATCTTCACCGACGTCGTGATCGACGCTCCGCGCGTGGGCATGCGAGCCGAAGACCACCGCTGACGTACTCTTCGCACGGCGGGCGCCCGTCCAACGGGCCGCCCGCCGTTTTCCATTCCGGCGATCCCCCGGGCGTGTCCCGCCCCACGGCCGTCCGCCACACCCCCGGATCCCCGGTCCCCGTCCGCCATGCCCGGGTGCCCGTCCGGTACGTCCATGAGCCAGGGCCTGGAGGCCCTCTTTCCCGCACCCCCGGCGGTCCGGGCGGGCGGAAATGTCGGTGGCCGCCGCTAGATTGCTCGCATGCACCGCCGTACGGAGATGCCGACATGACCCCCCTACCGGATCTGACCGCCGACGAAGCACGACGCATCATCCTGCGCGCCCAGGGCCTCATCGGGGCCGACGCACGCAAGGGTGGGGTGCACGCCATGCTGCGCAGGCTGGGTGCCGTGCAGCTCGACACGATCTCGGTCCTCGCCCGCTCCCACGAGCTGGTCGCCTACGCCCGCCTGGGCGCGGTCGGCAGGTCCAAGATCGAGCGCGCATACTGGCACAACCCCGCCCAGAGCTTCGAATACTGGTGCCACGCGGCCTGCATCCTGCCCATCGAGCACTGGCCGCTCTATTCGTTCCGCCGCCGCGCCTACCGCGAGCGGCGCTTCCGCTGGCACGAGGTCCCCGACGACGTCGACAAGCTGCTGGAGAAGGTGCGCGAGTCGGGGCCGCTGACGACGTCCGACGTGGGCGGCGCCAAGAACGGCGGCCCGTGGTGGGACTGGTCCGACTCCAAGATCGGCCTGGAGTGGCTGCTCGACATCGGCGAGCTGGTCTGCACCCGCCGCGTCGGCTGGCGGCGCGTCTATGACCTGGCCGAGCGCGCCGTCCCCGCCGACCTGCTGGGCGACGACCTGTCCGACGAGGAGTGCATCACGCGCCTGGCCGCCATCGCGGGCCGTTCGCTGGGCGTGGCCAACCGCACCGACCTGATCGACTTCCTCCGGCTCAAGGGGCGTCACGCGGCGATACTCGACGAGGTGCTGCTGAGCGGGGCCGCGGGGCTGGTGCCCGTGGCCGTCACGGGCTGGCCGGGCAAGCAGGGCCTCGCCAACGCCTGGGCCGATCCGGCCGCCCTGGCAGCCGAGCCGCGCGGCCGCCACCGCACGACGCTGCTGTCGCCGTTCGACTCGCTCATCTGGCACCGCGGCCGCACCGAGCGCGTCTTCGGCTTCCGCTACACGCTGGAGCTCTACGTGCCCAAGCACAAGCGTGTCCACGGCTATTTCACGATGCCGGTGCTGGCCGGCGGCCGTCTGATCGGCCGCGTCGACCCGGCGCGCGAGGGCACCACGCTGGTGGCCAGGCAGCTCAGCCTGGAGCCCGGCCTCTCCTCCGCCCGGTGGGCCGACGCCCTGCGGGAGGCGCTGTGGTCGGCGGCCGACTGGGTCGGCTGCGACTCCGTCCGTGTCGACCGCGCCGACCCTCCTGAACTCGCACCGATCCTGAGCACGGCCAGGAGGGGTTGAGCACCGTTTCGAGAGGCGCCATGTCCGAGATCTACGACTGGGCGCCCAAGGCGGGGGTACGACCGGAGCCCGTCCGGATCCGTCTCGACTGGGATCGGCTGCGCTCGTGGACCTTCTATGTGATCTCCAGCATGCGTTCGCGCACCGCGTAGACCACGGCTTCCATCCGCGAGTGCAGTTGCAGCTTGTCGAGGATGTTGCGCACGTGGTTCTTCACGGTGTTCTCGGAGATGAACAGCTGCTTGGCGATCTCGCGGTTGTTCATGCCCTTGGCCACCAACCGCAGCACCTCCATCTCCCGGTCGGTCAGCCGGGGCACGGGGAGCTGGGGCGGGCGCTCGGCCTCCTTGCGACTCATGTTGGCGAACTCGCTGATGAGCTTGGCCGCCATCGCCGGGTTGATTAACGACTGGCCCTCGTGCACGCCACGCACCGCGGCGGGGACGTCGTTGATCTGGACGTCCTTCAACAGATAGCCGGTGGCGCCCGCCTTGATGGCCTCGAAGAGGTCTTCCTCCTCGTCGCTCACCGTCAGCATGATGATGCGGGTGCTCGGGACGGAGGCCTTGATGCCCTTCGCCGCCTCGATGCCGTCCTGCCGCGGCATGCGCACGTCCATGAGGGCGACGTCGGGCATGAGGCGATCGGCCAGTTCGACCGCCTCCTGCCCGTCGCTCGCCTCACCGACCACCTCGATGTCGGGCTCAGCGGCCAGCGCCAGCGCCAGGCTGCGCCTGATCAGCTCGTGATCGTCCACGATCAGCACGCGGATCGGCTCGCTCTCGGACGCGCGGACCTCGCCGGACTCGGTCACGAGGCCTCCTTGCGCAGCCTCGCGACTGTGTGTTCGTCGCTTCGCTCGCTCATCTGAACCTGACTGAGCTCGCTCACGTCTCCTCCTCGTCGGGGGGCCAGAGCCGTTGAACCGCCATGATGGCACGGGTGCCGCGGTTCTCGGGTGGTCGAGAAGATCTTCTAGCGCGCTGTCAGGGCTCTACGAGCCGCAGCACACCATAGTTGTAACCGCGTCTGTTGTAGACGACACACGGCTGGCCGCTCTCCTTGTCGCGGAAGAGGTAGAAATCGTGCCCGACCAGCTCCATCTCGAGGAGGGCCTGGTCGATGGTCATGGGCTCCGCCTTGTGGAACTTCTCCCGGACGATGAGCGGACCGTCGCCGTCCATCTCGATCGGGACGATGTCGTCGTAGAGCCGGTCGCTCTTCTCCTGCTCGTCCTCGTCGGGCTCCTTGGCCTGCTCGGGGACGGAGGGCCGGGTTACCGGGGGAAGCCCGGCGGCGTCAGGAAGCGTCGCGGTGATCTCCGCCACAGAAGGCGGGCAGTGGTTGCCGTGATGGACCTTGCGCCGGTCGGCCAGGCGCCTGAGGCGGCCTTCCAGCTTGTCGAGGGCGAGATCGAGTGCTGCGAACCGGTCGTCGGCCGACGCCTCGGCGCGGATGGCCGGTCCTTTCGAGTGAATGGTGAGCTCGACACGCTCGCGTCGGTCGGCGAGGCGCGGGTTGCGTTCCTTCGACACCTCCACGTCGACTCGGATGATGTTGTTGTCCAGACGTTCGATCCTGGCCAGCTTGGTCGTCACGTGGTCTCGGAACCGATCACTCACTCCTGTGTGCCGGCCCTTGACGATGATGTCCATGCAACAGCCCCCTTCGTCTAACGACAGAGCAAGAGCGCCCGACGATGTGCGTGCCGGGTGGGGTCTTCTGTCTGCCTTTCTGCCACCGTTACCCTCTTCCGACTCGACGTCACCGGGAACTCAGTGGGCACCCGCCCGGCCGACCTGGTCTTCGACCCCACATCCGCCTGCTGAGGGTCTCGCAGCTCAATCGCCACTACTGCCCTTCTCTTCTGACGAGGGACATCTGGCCCCTCGGGAAGGCAGGACTTACCCCTAAGCCGCACCGTGATCGGTCGACAAAGAGTCGCCTTACGTGGACCGTTTTGCCTGCGGCTGGCATCGGCTAGCAGAGCCGGGAACACCGGCTCTGCGCAACCACGGACCCGAACGGGTGCCATGTCAGAACGCTATCCGCATCCAGGGAGAATGTCAGCCGGAGGGTCGATCAAACGATCACTTTCCGTGATTTTCCACGGTGCGGAAAGCGCATTCCGAGACCCGGCGCACCCGGCCGGCACCCCTTACGCGTACGAACGTCCTGACCGCTGAGCTGCCCCGGCATGCCACTCGGGCAAGGCACATGTCACCTTCAGGTTAGAGCGGCGAATTGGATCTTTCTTTACTCACCGTCACCTAACGACTTCCAAGATCTTCGGCGTGTCGCGGCGACGGTGACCGCCAGCGGCGTCCGCACGCCGGCCGACCGCAGCGCCCGCGCGGCCTCGGCGAGAGTGGCGCCGGTGGTCACGATGTCGTCCAGGAGCAGCGCAACGGGCGCTGGAGGGCCTCCGGCGGGCGAGGCGACCTGGAGTGACCCCGTGAGGTTGGCGGCCCTCTCGGCGGAGCTCAGGCCCGCCTGGTCGGCCACACCCCGAGCCTGGACCAGCCCTGGCCACGCCCGCGCCGGCATCCCCAGCGCCCGCAGGTCGCGCGCGACCAGCACGGCGAGCCGCCCCACCGGATCGTGCCCCCTGCCGCGCAGACTCCGCCGCGCGCTGGGCACGGGAACCACCGCGAACCGGCCGCACGCCCACGATGCCCGCGTCCGCCCGATCGCCGTCACGGTGGTGAACGTCGCCGCCTGCGCCAGCACCCCGGCCAGCGCCACCGCACCGCGCTCCTTGTAGGCCACCACCGCCTTCCTGACCACGCCGGTGTAGGGCGCCGCCGACCAGCAGTCGGGCAGGCAGGGCGGGGACGGGTCGGGCCTGCGCGGTGCGGGCGAGGCGGTCAGCTCGGCGACGCAGCCATCGCACAAGCGCGCCCCCTTGCCCGGGTTCGACATAATTCCGCGGCCTGGAGGCCCGAATCTAGCTCCTGACCTGTGCTGACATGGGTGTAGGCGCCTGGAGGGCGTTTCTCTAGGCGGAGCTGTTCGCCTGGTTCAGCGGGG